>JANNGR010000095.1:0-16404 GCA_031403955.1 Betaproteobacteria bacterium | reverse complement strand
GGTGAACAGCCCCTTCAAGAAGGACAACACGGAATTCATGCCGCTTGAGCCGGGGCAGATGTCTCTCCATCACACCCATACGATTCACCGTTCAGCGGCAAACACCGCCTCTTTCCGGCGCGTGGGCGTGACGCTGACTTTCGTACCAGCGCATGTGGCTGTGAGAGCCAAGGTGAAGCCAAGTGCCGCATTGGTGCGGGGCACTGATCGCTGGCATCATTTTCAGGATGAACCACGACCTCAGATTGAATTTGGCGAAAAGGAGCGCGAGTTCCAGCAATATGCCAATTCCCTTTTCAGAGCCATCTACGATGAGGAAAGACCGCGCTATCAGCGAACAAATGCTTGAAGGAGTGAGGTAGCCGATTCAACTGGCATCGTCTACAAAGCGAAATGATCGCAAGAATAATGACAATATTGGAAAGTAATAATGGATGACTATTGGTTGGGCAAGGCGGCCGTTGTGACCGGCGGCGCAAGAGGCCAAGGCGCATCCATAGCGAAAATGCTTGTCTGTGCCGGGGCGCATGTTTATGTCATGGACTACCTCCCCGCGAGCGATATTGCCTGGCAGCAACTGCAGGAGTTTTCAAAAAGCCAGTCCGGAACGCTGACTTGTATGGAACTGGACATAGCACGGCCGGAATCGTGGGATTCCATGGTTGAAACAATTCAGAAGAGCAAGCTCGCTTTGTGCGGTCTTGTCAACAACGCCGGAATTACTGGACCGAGAAACACCGTGACAAAAGCCTCTCTGGAGGAATGGGAGCATGTCCTGCGCATCAACCTGACCGGTGCTTTCCTTGGCATCCATGCGCTGGCTCCCCTGATGCGCAGCGGGGCGTCGATCATCAATATTTCATCCACCGTTGGTATGACCGGATACTACTCGGCGGCCTATTCGACCAGCAAATGGGCGCTGCGAGGACTGACGAAAAGCGCTGCGCTCGAACTTGCTCCACGCGGGATTCGCGTCAATTGCGTCTGCCCCGGTGTAGTGGATACCGAAATGATCAGGACCAATTCGGATCTGGTTGCGGCATTGCAGTCCATCATTCCCATGAAACACATGGCGGCTCCTGAACAGATAGCCGAGGTGCTGATGTTTCTTCTCGGTCCCAAGGCTTCCTATATAACTGGCGCCGACATTGCGGTTGACGGCGGGGTCACCAGCGGCGGCATCTATTGGCCGGTTGCACAGGCGGTTGGCGCCTTGTAGCCGCGGTGGGTTTTCAAGACATCAAGCGAATATTCTTTTAATTGAAGGAGACAGGCATGAATGGTTTCAAGCGACTTGGCGGCATTGCCCTTTTGGTCGGCGCTTGCGCGCTGACGCAAGCAGCATTTGCGCAGCAAACGATAAAAATAGGCGTGATCAACCCCTTCAGCGGACCGCTGGCGCTGTACGGCGGTGAAATGACGCGCGGCTTTGAACTCGCTGTGGACCAGGCCAACGCCGCTGGAGGTTTAGTCGGCCGCAAGATCGAACTGGTGCGCGGCGACGCCTCCAATCCACAACAAGGTATCGCGACCGTCGAGCAGTTGGTCACCCGGGACAAGGTCGACATGTTTACCGGCACCTATATCAGCGCGGTCTCCAACGCCGCCAGCGATGCCGCGGCGCGTTACAACAAACTGTACTGGGAAACCGGCGGCGTGGCGCGCGACTTGACCGAGCGCGGCCTGCCCAACTTCGTTCGCTCCGGCGCGTACGCAGTCAGTTTCGCGGCCAGATCGGTCGACACCGTGCGCGACCTGATTGCGCCCGCGCTAAAAAAGGACATGAGGGACTTGAAGGTGTGGATCGAGCACGAGGATTCGATCTACGGCACCTCGATCGCCGAGGTGCAAAAGCGCATGTTCGAAGCATTCGGAACAAAAGTTGTCGGCGTCGGCTCGCATTCCTTCCGAACCATCGACCTGAACGACACGGTGCTGCGCGCCAAACAGGCTAATCCGGACGTGTTGATTCAGACTGGTTATGTACCTGACGGCAATCTGCTGCTGCGTACCGCGCGCGAACAGGGTTTCAAGCCGGCCGCCATATTGATGGTTGGCACCGGCGACACGGCCGAGACGCTTGAATCGGTTGGCGCGGCCTCTCTGGAAGGCGTGCTGGTCGTCGGTTGGCCGCGCACCGATGTTGCCGAGAGTTTCGGCCCGGGTGCAAAGGGTTTTCTGGATGCGTATCGTGCCAAGTACAAGGCTGATCCGATCGCGCCGCAAAGCATGGCTGGGTATGTCGGCCTGCAGATCCTGTTCGATGCCATCAAGGCGGCGGGCAGCGTCGATGTCGAAAAAATACGTGCCGCGGCGGCCAAAATGGACAAACCCGAGGGCAGCTACGCGACCGGCTTCGGCGTCAGATTCGACAAGAACTTCCAGAACCTGCGCGCCACGCCCAATACCGCGCAATGGCAGTCGGGCAAGATGGTCACGGTGTTCCCAAAACAAGCCGCTTCCCCTGGCGTCACGCTAAAAAACCTGGCGCGCAACTGATGCTGCGCGCGCGTAACTGGTGTCACGCCGATTTGGATCGGCGCCACCAAGTTTAAAGAAAGCAATCCATGGATCAAATTCTCAATGTGCTTATGTTCGGCCTGCTGCTGGGTGGCATATACGGCCTGGTCAGCATCGGCCTGAACCTGATATTTGGCGTGGTTCGCATCGTCAATTTCGCGCAGGGCGAACTGGTGATGTTCGGCATGTATGGAAGTTACTTCGCCTATGCGCATCTTGGCATCGACCCCTACCTTTCGGTCTTCGTGGTGGCGCCGCTGGTGGGTCTGTTGGGCGTGGCGATCCAGCGCCTGGTGATACAGCCGCTGCACAACGAATCCAATATGCAGATCTTCGCCACCTTCGGTTTGCTGATAATGTTCCAGAACATGATGCTGATGCTGTCGCGTGGTGAGGCGTATAGCATCGGTGGCCAGGTAGGCACCGCCGTGCTCACCGTGGGCGACATGAAGATCAGCGTGGTGCGCCTGGTGACACTGGTGGCCACCACACTGATCACGATTGGCCTGCATCTGTTCCTGCGCCACACGATGACCGGCAAGTCGATTCGCGCGGTGACCCAGGACAAGCGCGCGGCCCGGGTAATGGGCATCAATGTCGAGCGCACCTTCCTGTTCACCTTTGGCATTGGCGCGGCGCTGGCCGGAATGGCGGGTGCACTGCTGACGCCGATCTACTCGATCACGCCGGCGGTGGGCGGCAATTTCATCCTGGCCGCGTTTGCGGTGGTGGTGCTGGGTGGCCTGGGCAGTGTGTGGGGAGCCTACATCGGCGGCCTGATCGTTGGTGTGGTGGAGGCATTTGCTGGCTATTACATCGACCCGGCGTTGAAGAACGCCATCTGGTTCATTATTTTTCTGGTGGTGTTGATCGTGCGTCCGTCCGGCCTGATGGGCCAGGTTGGCGCGGAAGAAGTGGGATTCCGTGAACAAAATTGACCAACCCCAGCGCACCGGGCCCGGTGCCGCGTCCAACCTGGAATCCGGGATCGAAACCAATCAGAGGGCATTGCTGAAATACCTGGGTGGCATGGGGTTGGCGTTGCTGCCATTGGTACTGTTAATCGACGACCCGCACTGGCTCAACATAATCGCGTTTACCTACCTGATGGGCGGGCTGGCCGCATCCTGGAACATCATCGGTGGCTTCGGCGGGCAGTTCTCGCTCGGGCACGGCGTGTTTTTCGCCATCGGGGCCTACCTCACAGCCAAGATGTATGTGGATTTCGGCATTTCGCCCTGGCTGACGATGATTCCGGCGGCGATTTTGGCCGCCCTGGTCTCGGCGCTGATCTCTTGGCCTACCTTTCGCCTGCGCGGCCCGTTCTTCGCCATTGCCACACTGGCCTTCAACGAGGTCGCTTTTGTGATTGCCAACCATTTCGATTCGTTAACCGGCGGGCCGCGCGGCATCATGATTCCGTTCAAAGCCGGCTTCGGCAACATGATCTTCACGCAGCGCTGGCAATACGCGGTGTTGATGTTCGTGTTCGTGGCAATCGTTGCTGGCATTACCGTGGTGCTGCGCCGCAGCCGGCTGGGTTATTACCTGCTGGCCGTGCGCGAGGATGAAGATTCGGCGCGTGCCTCCGGCATCAACGTGTTAGCTGTGAAGCTGCAAGGCATGGCACTCAGCGCCGCGCTGACGGCGATTGGCGGCACGCTGTTCGCGATGTACCTGCGTTTCATCGATCCACCCACGCTGTTTACTTTGCCCGAGATAGGTGTCAAGTTTGCGCTGCTGTCGCTGATCGGCGGTGTTGGAACGATTGCTGGCCCGCTGCTTGGCGCGGCATTGATCATACCGTTCGAGAATTTCCTGCGGGCCGAGCTCGCCAACGCATTGCCGGGCCTGAGCCTGGCGATCCTCGGATTGCTGATGGTTCTCGCGGCCCTATTCATGAAGCGCGGCGTCGTCGGCGCACTCGAAGACTTGTTGCAGTGGATGCGGCGCAAATGGGGGGTGAAAAAATGAGCGGAGAATTACTTGCCGTAACCGGCGTAAGCAAGCATTTTCTGGGGTTGCGCGCGGTCGACGACGTGTCGCTTTCGGTCCGCAAGGGCGAGATCGTCAGCATCATCGGGCCCAACGGCGCCGGCAAGACCACCTTCTTCAACCTGCTGACCGGCCAACTCGCACCGACGTCAGGCGAGGTGCGGCTGCGTGGCGAGCAAATCAACCGGCTTGCACCACACGATCGAGCCCGGCTCGGCATGGGGCGTACGTTCCAGATCGCCAAGCCGCTGATCGCTTTAAATGCGCTCGAGAACGTGATGATCGGCGCCTTCATGCGCCATGCCGGGCTGTCTACGGCGCGCGATAAGGCGATGGCAGTGCTCGAAAAGGTTGGGCTGGTGCAGCATGCGCGCCGACGCGCCGGCGACCTGACCCTGAGTGAGCGGCGCCGGCTCGAAGTGGCCCGCGCGCTGGCACTGGAGCCCGAGATAATGCTGCTCGACGAGGTAATGGCCGGGCTGAACCAGAGTGAAGTCGGCCAGGCGATCGACCTGCTGAAGGGGTTGCATGCCGAGGGGTTGACGTTTTTGATCATCGAGCACAACCTGAAAGTGGTGCGCGCGTTTTCCGAGCGCGTGGTGGTACTGGACCGTGGCCGCACGATCGCGGAAGGCACCGCCGAACAGATTCTCAGCTCACCCGAAGTTGTCAAGGCCTATCTCGGCGAAGGGCACCAGGCGGCCGAGTTGGCGGTCCTATGAGCCAGCGGGCCGTTCCCAAGGCGAATAACACCGCAGCGCGCTGCACGAAGGTACTGCAATGAAATCCATTTTGCTGGTCGAGGATTTGTTTTCAGGTTACGGCGAGTTGCCGGTGCTGGACAGTATCCGGGTCGAGGTCGGTCATGGCGAGATTGTGTCGGTGGTGGGCGCCAATGGCGCCGGCAAGACAACGTTGCTCTTGACCATCGGTGGCCATCTGCGCGCCCATTCCGGTCGTGTCACGTTCGATGGCCAGGAAATCACCAATCTGCCGGCGCACAGCGCGGCCGAACGCGGCCTGGTGATGGTGCCCGAAGGCGGGCGCCTGTTCCCGTTCATGACCGTGCTGGAGAACCTGGAGCTCGGTGCCTACCACACCGCCGCACGCGCGCGCCTGCGTGAATCGCTGGACGAAGTAATGACGTTATTTCCGATCCTGGCCGAGCGCCGCACGCAACTCGCTGGCCGGCTTTCGGGTGGCGAACGCCAGATGTGCGCGGTGGCGCGGGCAATCATGGCGTTGCCGAAGTTGTTGATGCTCGACGAACCCTCGCTCGGGTTGGCGCCGATCATGGTCGACAAGGTTTTCGAGATGATGAGTGCCCTGGTGCGAACCAAGGGCTTGTCGGTGTTACTGGTGGAGCAGAACGTGGGCAACGCACTGCGCCATTGCGAGCGCGGCTATGTGCTCGAACATGGCGGCATCTTGAAGTCGGGTCGTGGCGAAGACTTGCTGCGCGACCCCGACGTGCAACGGTCTTATATGGGTTTGTAGCGTGATGGACAACGGCAAGAAGCCCATCTGCAGCATTGGCGCCGGAGCCGGCTTCGCCGGCGACCGTATTGACCCGGCAGTCGCGCTGGCCGGCTCCGGCAAGGTCGATACGGTGGTGTTGGAGTGCCTGGCCGAGCGCACGCTGGTGCCGGCGCTCAAGGCGCGCGCGGATAATCCAGGCGCGGGCGCCGACCCGCGGCTGCGCCGTCGCCTGACCCCGCTCTTGCCGGTAGCCGCTGCCAACCACTGCCGCATAGTTTCCAACCTCGGTGCCGCGAACCCGCGCGCCGCGGGTCAGGCCATCGCGCAACTGGCTGCGCAGCTTGGATGCCGTGGCAAACGCGTGGCTGCTGTTTGCGGTGACGACGTGCTGCACTTGCAGAGCGAAATTGCCTGGGTGCGCCCGGTAATCGGCAAATTACTGGGAGCACACGCCTACCTCGGGGCGGGCGCGTTGGCGGATGCGCTCGACCAGGGCGCCGACGTGGTGGTGACCGGGCGTGTCGCCGACTCCGCGCTATTTGCGGCGGCTGCGATGTACCGGCTGGACCCGGGGCCGTCGCCGCTGGCTGGCGCGATCGCGGTCGGCCATCTGCTTGAATGCGCCGGCCAGTTGACGGGTGGCAATTACGATCCGGTCGGGCAGGCATTGTTGCCGGCGGCCGACTATGCCCGGCTCGGTTACCCGCTGGCACACGTTTACGCCGACGGCAGCGCCGAGATCACGCTACTCGATGGCGCGCCGGGTGTGCTTAACGCCGATACCTGCACCCTGCAATTGTTCTACGAAGTTCATGATCCGGCGCGGTATGCCACGCCTGACCTGATCCTCGACTTCACTGGTATCGGTTTTGAGCAGGTTGGCAAGAACCGTGTGGTCATGTCCGGCGCGCGCTCGCTCGGCGCACCGCCAACCCTCAAGGTCGCCGGTTTTCTGGAATTGCCCGGCTACATAGCGGATGCCGAAATCGGGTTTGCCGGCACCGGCGCGATGGCGCGTGCCGAGCGCGCCGCGCAAACCTTACGGATGCGTTTGTCCGATTGGAACGATGCCGATATCGCGATCGACCTGGTGGGAATCAACTCGGTTCTGCGTGCCGGGTCGCTGCCAAGCCTGGCGGCACCGGCCGAATTGCGCGTGCATGTCTCCGCGCGATGTGCCGATCTCGAAATGGCGCAGATTATCGAAGACGAAGTTTATGCGCTGACATTGTCCGGCCCGGCTGGCGGCTGCAGCGTGCGCAGCGAACGTAGGCCGCGTATTGAAGTGCTGGATGGCTTTATCGCCCCCGGACTGGTGCACGCCGAGATTGAATGGAGCCAATCATGAGGGTCGGCGACATCGCCACCGGACGCGCCGGCGATAAAGGCAACGTGCTGGACCTGACGCTGGTGGCGCGCGATGACGCTGCCTATGCAAGCCTGGAACGCGTGCTCAGCGCGCAGGCGGTGCGCACGGTGCTTAATCGGGTCGTGCCGGGGCCGGTGCTGCGTTACGAAATCCCGGGTTTGCGGGCGCTTAAATTTGTTGCCCCCGAGGCGCTCGCCGGTGGCGTCTACGCGTCGCTGCGCCCGGGCCTGCATTGGCAGAAGGCGGCCATCTGGCTGTTGCTGGACATTGACCTTGACCTAGACATCGGAGCACTTTGAAATGGACTTCGCACCCGAGCAACTTGAAGCCTTCCTGAAGGGCGCGATCGGCGGGCTTGAAGGAAACATGCGTCTTGAACGTATCAGCGGCGGCCAGTCGAACCCAACCTATTTCGTGACCTTCGACAACCGGGCCATGGTGCTGCGCAAGCAGCCGCCAGCCAGTCTTTTGCCGTCGGCGCACGCGGTCGACCGCGAGTACCGCGTCATGCAGGCCCTGGCCGCAACCGATCTGCCGGTGCCCCGGATGCTGCTGTTCCATGCCGGTCGCGACGTGGTCGGCACACCGTTTTACATGATGGATCGGTTACACGGACGAATCTTTCCGCAATACGCATCGCCCGGCATGGAGTCGGCCGAGCGGCGCCAGATTTATCTGGCGATGGCGCAAACCATGGCGCGATTGCACAAGGTCGACTGGGCGGCAATTGGCCTGGCCGACTATGGCCGAGCAGGCAGTTATTTCACGCGCCAGATCGCACGCTGGAGTAAACAATGGCAAATCTCCAGGACGCGTGAAAGCGCCGATGTTGAACGCCTGATTGTCTGGTTACCGAAACATCTGCCCGACGAGACCGAGACCAGTATCAGCCACGGTGATTTCCGGCTCGGCAATTTGATGTTTCATGCAACCGAACCGCGTGTCATCGGCGTGCTCGACTGGGAGCTGTCGACACTTGGCCACCCGCTGGCCGATGTGGCTTTCAACTGTATTGCGTACCACACGCTGCCGTCGGAGTACGGCGGCATTCGCGGCCTTGACCTTGCCGCGCTGGGCATTCCGTCACAGGAGCAATACCTGCAACATTATTACCAACACAGCGCTCGCAGTGACGGTGTCACCGCATTCCATTTTGCGTTCGCCTTGTTTCGCCTGGCGGTTATTTTTGAAGGCATCGCGGCGCGCGCCGCAAGCGGCAATGCAGCGGCTGACAACGCGGCCGAAGTTGGCGCGCTCAGCCTTGTGTTCGCGAAACGCGCCGTCGAATTTATCGACGCTTAGCGCGGCGCGCAACCACCTGAAAGGGACCAGTTGAAATGACTCGATGGGACGACACCTGGCCCGCCACGCGGCTCGAAGCGCATTTCGGCGACCGTGTGGTGCGGTGTTTTGTTGAACGCCCGTCAAGCCTGCATAGGTTGCTGGCCGATGCAGCGCGGCGCTACCCGATGGGCGAGGCAATCGTTTGCGGTGAGGAGCGCATTCATTGGCGGGGTTTGCTCGACCTATCGGCCCGACTGGCGGCAGGCTTGGCGCAGCGCGGCATAGCGGCCGGGGACCGGGTTGCCATGCTGATCGGGAACCGCAGTGAATTCGTGACCACGCTATTCGCCATCGCGCGCCTTGGCGCAATTGCCGTGCCGCTCAGTACGCGCGAGCAGACGCCTGGTCTGAGCTACATGATCAACGACTGCGGCGCCGCGGCGCTGGTGCATGAAGCCGATCTTGCCGATCGATTGCCCGCCGGCGCCGACGTGCCGGCGCTGCGCTTGCGGGTGTCGCTTGGAAACTGCAGTGGCTCGCAAGAGTTTGGGTCAGTGCTGGCGGCTGAGTCCGGCGTGGCTCCGGCCGAGGTGAACGAAGAAGACATCGCTGCCATCATGTACACCTCGGGCACGACCGGCAACCCGAAGGGCGCGACACTGACACACCTTGGCATTGTTCACTCGGCGATGCATTACGAGATTGCCATGGGTCTCGGTGCCGGCGATGCATCGATTGCGGCAGTGCCTTTGAGCCATGTCACCGGTCTGGTGGCCTGGTCGCGACCATGGTGCGTTGCGCCGCAAAACTGGTCATCATGCCGGCCTTCAAGGCGGCTGACTTCCTGGCGTTGGCGGTGCGGGAACGCATGACCCACACGCTGATGGTGCCGGCCATGTACAACCTGTGCCTGCTGCAAACTGACTTTGATCGCCAAGACCTGAGCGCCTGGCGTGTCGGCGGGTTCGGCGGCGCGCCGATGCCGCTTGCAACCATCACCAGCCTGGCGCAAAAGGCACCCGGTCTGACGCTGATGAACTGTTACGGATCGACCGAAACCACGTCACCGGCCACACTGATGCCGCAAGGCGAATCCGCCACCTATATCGACACCGTCGGGCGCGGCCTGGCCTGCGCGGAAATTGCGGTGTTCGACGATGCGGGACATGCGGTGCCGCCGGGCCAGTTGGGCGAAATCTGGATCAGAGGCCCGATGGTGGTCAAAGATTATTGGAACAATCCGGCTGCTACCGCGGCTGGTTTCACGGCTGGCTTCTGGCATTCCGGGGACATCGGCTCGGTGGATGCCGCGGGTTATGTCAAGGTCGTCGACCGCATGAAAGACATGATCAACCGGGGCGGCTACAAGATCTACACCATCGAGGTTGAGAACGCGCTGTATGGGCATCCGGCGGTGCTGGAATGTGCGGTGGTTGCAAAACCCTGTCCCGTGCTGGGTGAGCGCGTGCATGCGTTCGTCACGTTGGCTGAGACCGATGTGACAGCCGATGCGCTCAAGCAATTCTGTGCCACGCGCCTGTCCGACTACAAGGTGCCGGAGAGTTATTCAATTTCCAGCATGCCGCTGCCGCGCAACGCGAATGGCAAGCTTGTCAAGCGTGCACTACGCGACCAGGCGATTGCACTTGCAACCAGCGGCAAAAACCTAACCCAATGAAAACCGCCACCACCGTCAAGAAAGAAACCATGCACCGAGCAGATATCAGCACCCTGGAGAACCTGCGTGCTCAGGTTGGAAAAGAAGTTGTCATTACCGAGTGGGTGCTGGTGTCGCAGCAACGCATCGACCAGTTTGCGCAGGCCACCGGCGACTTCCAGTGGATTCACGTGGATGAGGCGCGCGCGACCCATGAGTCGCCGTTTGGCGGCACGATTGCGCACGGATTCCTGACGCTGTCGCTGCTGGGCAAGTTTTACCAGGATGACTTCGAGCTTCCGTTTTGCGGCATGGGCCTCAACTACGGCCTGAACAAGGTCCGCTTTACCAACTCGGTGCGCTCCGGCAGCCAGGTACGCGGCCGTTTCGTACTCAAGCGCATCGAGGACATCGAAGCTGGCATTCAGCTTACCTGGACCGTCACGATAGAGATCGATGGTCAAGACAAGCCGGCTTGTGTCGCGGAGTCGGTAGTGCGGCAATATTTCAAGGAAGCAGTTCCCGAAAACAGGACCAGTCCATGACCACCAACGACGCGTCGACGAACCGAAGAGTGGCAATCATTACCGGCGCGGCCTCCGGCGTCGGCGCGGCAACCGCGCGCATGCTTGCCGCTCGGGGATACAACCTGCTGGTCAACTACAGCCGCAGCAGCGATGCCGCCGCCGCGGTGGTTGACGAATGTATTGCGTTGGGTGCAGGTGCTGTCGCGGCACAAGGCGATGTCTCCAACGACAACGATTGCCGGGAACTGGTGCGCCAGACGTTTACACGCTGGGGTCGCATCGACGCGCTGGTCTGCAGCGCGGGCGCAACCAGGTTCATTGCCATGTCCGATCTGGATGCGGTTAACACGGCCGACTTCGAACGTGTGTATGCCGTCAACACCATTGGCCCTTTTCAAATGGCCCGCGCAGTGAAAAAGCATATGCAACCGGGAAGCGCAATTGTCAACGTGTCGTCGATCGCCGGCCTGACCGGCAGTGGCAGCTCGCTACCTTATGTGCTCTCAAAAGCGGCGCTCAACATACTGACGGTCGCGCTGGCGCGCACGCTTGCGCCGGCAATCCGCGTGAATGCGGTTTTGCCCGGCATGATCGAAGGCCGCTGGATGCGCGACGGTCTGGGTGAAGCGGCGTACGAGCGCGTGAAGCAGCAGTTCGCCGCCGTAGCGGCCCTGGGCAAGATCAGCCAGCCGGAACAGATCGCGAGCGCAGTGTGCTGGCTGCTGGAGCCGGATTCTGCCGTTACCGGCCAACTGATACCGGTGGACGCCGGCTTCATGCTCGGGCGGCCGCCATCGGCTGCCGGGGCGTCGACGAAATAAGTCTTTATCCCGCTGGTTGGGTTCCAAGCCTATTTCATGCCGTTTTGCGGTAGGTTTGGCTGGTCAATATGGACTCCAGGCGAAAGAAGATCGGGAAACAAATCAGGTCTTTGGGTAAATCGCCTGGTCCGCCACGGCTCTGCTTTCAAGCATGACCATCACTTGGCGGGATAAGAATAGTAGTGATTCCAACTGAATCAATTCCACTTGCCTTGGCACTGTGTCAATCACGCAAATAGTCCCGATCGCGTGCCCATCATTGGTGACAAGCGGTGCGCCGACGTAAAACCTGACGCGTGGGGGTCCTGTCACCAAAGGATGATTGAAAAAGCGTTCGTCCTTCAACGTATCTTCAACCAGCATCGCTTCATGCGGCAACTGGATTGCAGTGGCACAGAAGCCGTGCTCGCGCGGAGTTTCCTTGATTTGCAGACCGACGCGCGACTTGAACCATTGTCGATCATTGTCGGTCAGGGAGATTAGCGCAATGGGAGTGCGGAAGATGCTTGCGGCCGTTCGAGTGATGTCGTCATAGGCCAGCTCTTCCGGCGAATCTATGACTTGCAAGCGATCCAAAGCGCTTTGTCGAGCTTTTTCGTAGTCGCGATTGTTGCGCACGTTACGGGCCCGGGTTTTCGTTGACCCCGCGCAGGCGAGCCGCGGCGTCGCTGGATTGGGACATGGTGGGTCTCACGCTGCAGGCGGCTAGGTTCAGTTTGCGCCGGCAAGTTGTAAATCGCAGCACGGAAATGGATCCTGGATGTTTTCAGAATAACGAGCACAGCGCGACTTTCTCAGGCTATCGAGTATTTAGGGCCCCGTCTGTACGCTGCCACACACAATGCTGGGCGGTGAACGGTTTGCCGCACTGGCTGGTTCGCTACCTGTGACCATTTGCACAGTACTGCGCAATCGGGCTTGTTGATCGACTGAATTGGGGCCGCCCTATGGCTGGCGAAGAACGTTGGCGAGGAAACCCTACGCCAACCGCGTTCGACCTTAACGGACTTAGCGTGCCAAGCGACCGATCAGGAAGCCCGCGGCAAGTGCGAGATAAAAGGCTCAAGCAAACAATAGAGGGTCCGTCCTCGTACGTCTGTGCGGACGGGCACTGAAGGAAGTCCAGCGCGACACCGTGGAGTTTGCTATTTGGCTGGGGCTTGTAGCGAATTCAAACATGAGCAACCGAGAACAACCTGCTGACATATGGCGACTGCACGCGTCGGGTGGTTCGGGGATGGCGAAGTCCAGCGTCACGTTTTCCGCCAGGCGCGCTCGGCCTCGTCCCACGCCGCCAGCGGCTGCAGGTCGGGCACCCACGCGAGGCCGGATTTCGCATCGGAGGACACCGCTTCTGGCGTGACCAGCACGTCCAGCAGGGCGGGCCGGTGTGCCAGCGCGCGCTCGATCGCACCGGGCAGGTCCTCGGCCCGCTCGACGCGCTCGGCATGCAGACCGAACGCTCGCGCCATCGCTGCATGGTCGGCGAACTGCAGCCGCGTGCCGACCACCTTGCCGTGTGTTTCTTGCTGGTCGCGCACCTCGATTGCCCACGAGCCGTTATTGGCGACGACTATCAGTACCGGCGCCTTGTGGCGCGCCGCGGTGTCGATTTCCATCGCATTGAAGCCGAACGCACCGTCGCCGGTGAGGACTGCGACGGTTCGATCCGGGAAGGCCAGGCTGGCAGCGACACCGAACGGAGTGCCGACGCCGATGCAGCCGAGCGAGCCGGGGTCGAGGTAGGTCGACGCCGGCAGGCCGACGCGGGCGAAGCTCAGGAAGTCGCCGCCGTCGGCGACGATGACCGCGTCAACCGGTAGCTTTTCGCGCAGTGCGGCGAGCAGCCGGTTCGGGTGCATCAGACCGTCGCTGCCCGGTGGCGCGACCTTCATTGACGCGAGCAGCTTGGCAGCACGTTCGAGGTGTTTGGCGCGCACCGTGCGAGCCCAGTCGCGATCGGTCGCCGGCTCACGGTCGCCGGCCGCGGCCAGGATCGCTTCCAGCGCGGCCGCCGGGGTCGCGAAGATCTCGGCCGCGCCGCGCCGGTTGTCGCGCAACTCGGGCGCACAGTCGGCGATGCGAACGAACTTGGCTTCGCCGAACACCGCCGGCGAGCCATAGGCGAGCTGGAAGTCGAGCCGCCGCCCCACGGTGACAATTAGGTCTGCTTCGCTCATCACCGAGCCGCGCATTGCCGCAACCACCGAAGGATGTTCGTCGCTCACCAGGCCGCGGCTTTCGCCGGTGTCCAGGTACACGGCATTGAGCCGCTCGAGCAGACGCGTCAGCGGCGCACCGGCTCCGCGTGCGCCGCGGCCCGAAACGAACAATGGGCGTCGCGCCGACCACAGCAGATCGACCGCTTGCTGCACCGCCGCCGGATCGGGAAGCAGCAGCGCGCGCGCCTTCGGTGCGAAGTGCTCGGGCAACTGCAATGCCCGCGGCACCTCGGCACGCAAGGTGTCGACCGGAAAGTCGAGATACACCGGACCCGGCTCTCCACCTTGGCCCAGCGCGCGCGAAACCGCTTCATCGAGTTCCTGCAGCACCAGCTCGGGCTGGCGCACCGTGCGGGCGTAGCGCGTCAGCGGGCGCACGAATTCGGTGTGCACCATGTCCTGCAGTGCACCGCGATTCTCTTGCGCGCGCGGTGGCGTGCCTGACAGGACAAGCACCGGCGCGCGCGCCACATGCGCGTTCGCAATGCCGGTCATTGCATTCGTCACGCCCGGTCCGGCGGTCACGATCGCGACCCCCAACCCACCTGTCAGTTCGGCATGCGCATGGGCCATGTAGACGGCAGCTCGCTCGTCACGCACGTCGATGATGCGGATCCCCTCGGCGTCCAGACGCATCCAGATCGGCATGATGTGGCCGCCGCAGAGGCCGAACACGCGATCGACGCCGCGGGCCTTGAGAAAGCGGGCGATCAGCGCCGCGGCGGAGTTGTCGGAAGCGATTGGTGTCATGTTCATCCTTACAGAAAACCGGTTGAGATCCAGGCGATAGGCGCCACGACGGCCAAGCTGACGAACCGGGCCGCTACTGAGCCCATGATCGGCTTCACTTCTTCTGAAGCATCGATGCGCAGGCCGGTGCCGAGCTTGAACTTGAATTCGGCGTTGGCCCCGCCGCCTTGGTGCGGGCCAGGCCGGCCAAGGCAGCAGTGCCGGCGAACCCACTGGCGGCGAGGAAATTTTCGCGGGTGAGGGTGGTGGTGACCATGCGATGTCTCCGAGGTGCGTGGCCGGGATCGGCCTGGTGCTTGAGTTGGAACTCCGAATTCAATCCGCAACCGAGTTGAATGTATTCTGATTTCGATCGAGCACAAGGCGCCCGGCATCCGGACTTACCCGGATTGGATTCCGAATTCAGAGTCCTATAGTCGAAACCAGTCATCCGCCACGCCGCCCTCGAGCGCGCTCGCCCGTCCCAGGAGATAACCCGAATGAGTCACCTGCTCACCGTTTCCGATGCCGTCGCCTCCCACGCCCGGCTGCAGCCGCGCAAGATCGGCACCCGCGATTCCAGGCGCGCGTTGAGCTTTGCGCAGTGGGACGATCGCGCCAGTCGCCTCGCCAACGGGCTGCTGGGGCTCGGCCTTTCGAAGGGCGACCGTGTCGCCGTGCTCGCCTACAACTGCGTCGAGTGGATGGAGATCTACGTCGCACTGGCGCGCGCCGGGCTGGTCGCCGTGCCATTGAATTTTCGCCTGCTCGGCACCGAAATCGCCTACATCGTCTCGCACAGCGAGGCGCGCGCCATCATCGTGCAGGACGACCTGCGCGACCGCATCGAGCCGATCCGCGCCGAGCTGCCGCCCGGCTGTGCCATCCATTTCGGCGCGTCCACGCCGGCCGGCTGGCAAGGCTACGAGGCGCTCATCGACGCCGCGCGCTCGATCGCCCCGGCGTTAAGCGTTCGCCCCGAGGACCCGTTCGCCCTGATGTACACCTCGGGCACAACCGGCCGTCCCAAGGGCGCCGTGCGCAACCACGAGGGCAACGCCCTGATCGCGCTTGCCACCGCGCTCGAGTTCGGATTCTCGCGCGATGACACCGGCCTGCTCGTCATGCCGATGTGCCATGCGAACTCGCTCTACTTCGGGCTGACGTTCATGTACCTCGGCGCCACGGTGGTCGTTGACGACCACAAGAGCTTCGACCCCGAGGCCCTGCTGGCCACACTTGCGCGCGAGAAGGTCACCTTCACCTCGCTGGTACCGACGCACTACATCATGATGCTGGGGCTGCCTTCGGACGTGAAAACCAGGCACGACGTGAGCGCCGTCGACAAGCTCCTCATCTCGTCGGCGCCGGCGCGCAAGGACACCAAGCTCGCGATCCTCGATCACTTCAGGAGCTCGCGCCTGTTCGAGCTCTACGGGGCCACCGAGACCGGCTGGGTCACGCTGCTGCGTCCCGAGGAGCAGATCGACAAGCTGGGGTCGGTCGGCCGAGAGTGGGCCGGCTCGGGCGCGATCAAGCTGCTCGATCCCGACGGTAACGAAGTGCCCGACGGCGCGGTCGGCGAGCTGTTCTCGCGCACTGCCTATGTGTTCGACGGCTACTGGAAGAGTCCCGACAAGTCGGCCGAGGCGTTCCGCGGCGAATGGTGCTCGGTCGGCGACATGGCGCGCCGCGATGCCGACGGCTACATCCACCTCGTCGACCGCAAGAGCAACATGATCATCAGCGGTGGCGAGAACATCTACCCCTCGGAGGTCGAGGCCGCGCTCGGCGAGCACCC
>JANNGR010000094.1:0-19709 GCA_031403955.1 Betaproteobacteria bacterium | reverse complement strand
GGAGAAGTGTGGCACGCCTTTCGCAGTGCCGGATGGGCACTGATGTTGCCGGTGATTATTCTGGTGGGATTGCGCATGGGCGTATTTACACCCACCGAGGCGGCAGTGGTGGCGGCGGTTTACGCCTTGTTTGTGGCCGGCATAATTTACCGCGAGCTGACGTTGCGGCAGGTGGTTCAGGTTTTTGTCGCCGCCGCGAACACCACCGCCTTGATCATGTTCCTGGTGGCGGCGGCCATGGTTTCGGCCTGGTTGATCACGGTGGCGCAGTTGCCAAATCAGATCATCGCGCTGCTGCAGCCGCTGCTGGACAGCCCCAAGTTGCTGCTGTTGGCCATCATGCTGCTGGTCATGGTGGTCGGCACGGCCATGGACATGACCCCCACTATCCTGATTCTTACGCCGGTGCTGATGCCACTTATCAAGGCGGCAGGTATCGACCCGGTTTATTTTGGCGTGCTGTTCATCATCAACAACTCCATTGGCCTGGTGACGCCTCCGGTGGGTACGGTGCTAAACGTGGTGGCAGGTGTCGGCCGCATGCGCATGGACGATGTGACTCGCGGTGTGTTGCCCTTCATGGCGGTGCAATTCGTCGTCATGTTCCTGATGGTGCTGTTCCCTCAAATCATCATGGTTCCGGCGCGTTGGCTTTACGGCTGAACAAGTTCGTTTTCCGATGCGGGGAGTGTCTGGTACGCCATACCCTGTGTCACTACAACCCGCGTACCGTGATTAATTTCCAGGAGACTTTATGAAACGTCTGATGCTCAAATCCATCGTTGCCGCCGTGGCGATTGCCGCCTGCGGTGTCGCGGCCGCGCAAGACATAAAGGAGCGCACCATCAAGTTCGCGCTAAACGGTCCGGAAGGCCACCCAGCCGTTGCCGGCATGAAAAGGTTCGCCGAAACCGTGGGCGCCAAGTCTGGCGGCAAGATCAAGGTCAACCTGTTTCTGGCTGGCGTGCTCGGCAGCGACCAGGCCAATGTGTCGGCCATACAAGGCGGCACACTCGAAATGGCGGTGATGAACACCGGCATCCTGGCCAGTGTCGCCAAGGAGCTGGCGATTTTCGATTTCCCGTTCCTGTTTGCGAATGAGCAGGAATCGGACGCCCTGGTCGACGGACCGGTGGGCAAGAAGTTGCATGCCAAGCTGGACGAGAAGGGCCTGATTGGACTGTCCTACTGGGAACTTGGTTATCGCCACATCACCAACAGCAAGCGGCCGCTGAACAAGGTCGAGGACATCGATGGGCTGAAGCTGCGCGTGATCCCCAACCCGATCAACGTGGCATGGGTAAAGGCCTTGGGCGCCAACCCGACGCCGCTGCCGTTCCCAGAGGTGTATGCGGCGCTGGAGCAGAAAGCCATCGACGGCCAGGAAAATCCGGTCAGTGTGATCGCCGCCAACAAGTTCTGGGAAGTGCAGAAGAACATCGCTCTCACCAACCACCAGTACAACCCGCAGTCGGTGATCTTCAGCAAGAAGATCTGGGACACGCTTAGCGCAACCGAGAAGATGATTCTTGACGACTCCGCCGACGAGGCCGCCAAGTTCCAGCGCGAGCAGTCGCGCGCCGCGGTAGCCACCAACCTGGAACTGCTCAAGAAGAACGGCATGACGGTTACCCAGTTCGCGCCGGCCGAAGTGGCCAAACTGCGCGAGAAGATGAAGCCGGTGATTGCGCAGTTCAGCGCCAACGTCGGTGAAGCCACTGTCAACGAAGTGATGGTCGAGTTGGGAAAAATGCGCAAGTAGTCATGAAGAAGACCCGCATCGCGGTCGCCGGTGCCGGCACCATCGGGCAGGCCCACATGGGGGTGGCCCAGTCGAGCCCGACGGTCATGTTGTCGGCCATAGTTGATTCTTCCGCGGTCGCACTGGAGATTGCCGCCAAGGCCGGGGTTCCGACCTACCGGTCGCTGGAAGAACTGCTGTCCAAAGACCGTCCGGACGGCGTGGTGCTGGCTACGCCGAACCAATTGCACGTGCCGCAAGCTTTGTTGTGTATCGACGCGGGTTTGGCCGTGCTGCTGGAAAAGCCGATCGCGACTGGCATGGCCGAAGGCCAGACGCTGGTTGAAGCCGCGGCGCGCGCGAACGCGAAGATCCTGATTGGCCACCACCGCGCCCACAGCCCCATCATGGCCAAGGCACGCGAGGTGGTGTTGTCCGGCAAGCTTGGAAAACTGGTGTCCGTGATGGGCAGCGCGCTGTTTCTCAAGCCCGACCATTACTTCGCGGACGCCCCGTGGCGGCGCGAGCCTGGCGCCGGCCCGATCCTGCTAAACATGATCCACGAGGTACATAACCTGCGCATGTTGTGCGGCGACATCGTGGCGGTGCAGGCTTTCTCGAGCCACGCGACGCGCTGCTTCCCAGTCGAAGACACAGTGGCGATCAACCTGCGTTTCGCCAATGGCGCCTTGGGTACTTTCATGCTCAGCGACACGGCCGCCTGCGCCCGCAGTTGGGAGCAGACGTCGCGGGAGAACACGGCCTATGCGAGTTATGACGACGAAGACTGTTATGTAATCAGTGGCACCTTCGGCACGCTCTCGGTGCCCACCATGCGGCTGAAGACTTATGGCCGCAACGCGGACCGTTCGTGGTGGAAGCCATTTGAAGTCGGCGTGGTAGGTATGCTGCGTGACGATCCGATCAAGCGCCAGATGGAACATTTCGGCGCGGTGGTTCGTGGTGAGGCCCAGCCCCTGGTCAGTGCCCTTGACGGCCTCGCCAATCTGCGCATAACCGAGGCCATTGCGCAGGCCGCAAGGTCCGGAAGAATGGTTGAAATTATCGAAAGACCCTTATGAGAATACTAATGCTGCACGGCATCAACCACAACATGTTCGGCAAACGCGACCCGCTGCAATACGGCAGCGTCACGCTCGACGAAATCAATGCCGGCCTGGATGCACTGGGCAAGGAACTTGGCGTGGCGGTGGAAAATTTCCAGACCAACAGCGAAGGCGAAATGTGTGAGCGCATCCACCAGGGCTTCGCCGACAACGTGGACGCGGTGCTGATAAATGCCGGCGCCTGGACCCATTACAGCTACGGCATCCGGGACGCGCTGGCCATTCTGACCTGCCCGGTGGTCGAGGTGCATATGTCCAACATCCATGCGCGTGAGCAGTTTCGCCACCACTCGGTGTTCGGCGAAATCGTCAAGGGCCAGATCTGCGGCTTTGGCGTGGACAGTTATCTGCTGGCGTTGCGGGCTGGCGCCTCGGCGGCGAAGGCGGCGAAGGCTGCGAAGAAATGATAAACGGCGATACGCTGGTCGTCGCGCATATCGGTTACCCGACACACGCCTTCAAGGCGCCAATGATCTACAACCCGTATTTCGAACAAGCCGGTATCAATGCGGTGGTGGTGCCGATGGGCGTGCAAGCGCAGGACTATCCGGCTGTAATGGCCTGCCTGTTCAAGCTGACCAATATCCGCGGCGCCTTGATCACCATGCCGCACAAGGTGACCACCGTCGGCCTGATGGACGAATTGACGCCCACCGCCTTGGTGGCCGGCGCGTGTAACGCCATCCGGCGCCGGAGCGACGGTAGCCTGCTGGGTGACATGTTCGATGGCGCCGGTTTTGTGCGCGGTGTGTTGCGCAAGGGTCTCAAACTGGAAGGCGCCCGGGTTTTGGTGGTCGGTACCGGCGGCGTGGGTTGTGCGATCGCCGCTTCGCTGGCGGCACAACGTATCTCGGCCATCGGCCTGTACGACACCAACATCGGGTCGGCCGTTGGCCTGGCCGCGCGCCTGCGCCACCACTACCCGGCGCTGCAGGTTGGCACCGGGTCAAACGATCCCGCGGGTTACGACCTGGTGGTCAACGCCACGCCGATGGGCATGAACGAGGGCGACGCCTTGCCGCTGGATGTTTCGCGCCTGGCGCCCACCACCTTCGTTGGCGAAGTAGTTATGAAGACCGAGATGACCGCTTTTCTGAGCGCCGCGCGCGCGCGTGGCTGTGCGGTGCAGGTCGGCTCGGACATGTTGTTTGAGCAAATCCCGGCCTACCTGGAGTTCTTCGGTTTTGCGACCACCACGCCCGAACATCTGCGTTCGGTGGCCAAACTGGGTTATTGATGCGGCTGCCATGCGCAGCATCGTCAACGTGACGCCGGCATGGCTGCATCGCATCGTCATCGTTGGTGGTGGCGCGGGCGGCCAGGGAGCGGGACGAGGCTGCCGTGGCCCACGTACAGACCGCTGCTCGAGCCCGCGTCCTGCGAGCTTTCGTCGCACGAGGGCTGATCGAAGACGCTGACGCCCAAGAGATGCCGGCCTACCAGCACAGGGGTTTCACTTGACTTGCCCTCGGTTCATGTTGGCAACAGCGCGTGCATCGAACTGAATCCGGCCTTCGGCGCATCACCGGGACGCGACCTGAAAGACAAGCCGCTTCACGTGTTGCTGTTCCAGGACGTGAACATCAACGGTCGTCGCCACGTGCGGCGCATCGATGTAAGTTCGCCGGTGACAGTTAGGGAGCGCTTTCACCGCGGTGCGCAGCACGAAGGTACTCCAGTGAGCCGGCCGGCTCGGTCGCGCGGCTGCGCGGCGCGGATGGTTACAGCGGCTCCGCGCCGGCCTGCAACTCTCGCTCCGCGAGCGCGGCAAGATCACATAACGCCCTGAGTTCGGCGTCGCCAAAGTCGCGCGGTTGATGGTCCAGCAGGCAAATCGTGCCGACCAGGCTGCCGTCGGGTGCCGCGATCGGCTGGCCGGCGTAGAAACGAACGCGCGGCTCGGCAATCACGAGTGGGTTGTCGGCGAAGCGCTCGTCGCCCAAGGCGTCAGATACGACCAGCGCCTGGGTGCCGAGAATGGCATGCGCACAGAAGGACTGCTCGCGCGAGGTCTGGGCCCCGATATTGCCGAAACGCGACTTGAACCATTGGCGATCCTGGTCGACGAATGAGATCAATGCGATCGGCACGTCGAACAAACGCGCCGCGAGCCGCGTGATGCGATCAAATCGTTCCTCGGCCGGCGAGTCGAGCAGCGCCAGCCGGCGCAGCGCGTGCAGCCTTTGTTGCTCCTGCTCCGGCAACGGCGCGCGTTGCCAGCGGGCGCGGGTGCGTAGCAGCCCGGCGCGCAACTTGGTGCGCAGATACTCCGGTGAAAACGGCAAGGTGACCCATTCGGTCAGCCGGTCAGGCTGATCGGCGTCGACCGATTCGCCGGCCGGCACAACCATGATTAGCGGAAGTTGCGCCATGTCTCCGCCCGATCGCAGAGCGCGGCAAAATGATCGCGCGTCGCCGGCGCATTGCCGTTCCACAATCGCCAGGGCTAGGGGTTCGGCGCCAGCGATTGTCAGGGCTTCCAACTGGTCGGCCGCCGCGGCCACGAACAACCCTTCCGCCACTACCGCGGCACGCAGTTGCAGCGCAAGATTGGCGTCGGCACAGGCAATCAACACCACCTTGCGTTCGATGGCGCTGGTATCGACCTCGGCCTGCGCGTCGCCGGCCGCCGGCCTGACCATCGCCCCCGGCGCCTGCAGCTCGATCACCATTGCTTCCGCGGCCGCGAATACATCGACCGCGCTGCCCGCATCGAGAACACGTTGCCGGCCAACCGCCACCATCGCATCCACCGCGGCGTCGTCGTGGCGGGGATCGTGGTGAAACAAGGCAAGCCGCTTTATCGCGCCGGCGATCGCAAGATCAGTCGCGTATTCCAGTGTGCTGTGCCCCCAGCCGACGTGCGACTGGTACTCCGCTGTCGTGTATTGCGCATCGTGGATCAAAAGGTCGGCGCCGGCAATGAACTCGCAATGCCGGCTATCACCCGGATGCAGCGGCCCCAGAATGCGGCTGAGCGGCGCCCCCAGCAGTGCCGCCGCGCTTGAATGGCATTCATGGTCGGTCGCGTACACCACTGTGATGCCGTCAGCCTCGATCCGGTAGCCCAGTGTGAGCGCCGGATGGTTCATGTAACGCGCCGTCACCCGCACATCGCCGGCAAGGAAAGTGCCTTCAACCAGTTCGTGGTAATGGATGGTCGCCCCAAGCGCATCCAGGCTCAGCGGAAAATAGGTGTATTGCATCTGCCCGGCAAGTGTTTCGCGCAGCGATGCTCCGAAGCCGCGCGGCGCGTAGACGTCCCATTCGTTGCCGCGTTCGAGCAGCGGCGCGAAGAACGGAAACCCCTGGATGTGGTCCCAATGTGTATGCCCGATCAGCAGGTGGCCGCGGCGCGCGACGGCGCCTTCCTCCGTCAATGCGATGCCAAGCCCGCGCAGCCCGGTTCCCGCGTCGAGCACCAGCAGCGTTCCGCGCCGGGTGCGTATTTCGATACACGATGTATTGCCGCCGTAACGCACCGTCTGCGGCCCCGGGGTGGCAATCGAACCACGCGTACCCCAAAATCGCACCCGCATGTGTGTTTCCCCTGCTGTGATTTCACCCGCTATGGCGGGGCTGACTTGGTGGCTGGCTGCGCCTCACACCATATTCCTTAACTCGGCCTCAAGCCGGTCGAAGTTCTGCTGGTTCGCCTCCACCACGAACTGCCTGACACGTTGGCATTCGGCGGCGGACGCAAAAAGCATCTGCCAGGTGATGGCTGTCTTGCCGCTTTCGTCAACCAGCGTGATCGTCATCTGGAATTCATGCCCGGAGATATGCTTGAAGACGATGCGCTGGGGCTGGACAATCGCCTCAAACACGCTGTGGTTCGGATGCTTCACGCCATCCGGGCCATGCATGACGAAGCGCCAGTCGCCCCCCGGCCAAAAGTCGAACTGCTCGAACGTGTTGGTGAAACCTTTGGGGCCCCACCAGCGCGCCAGGTGATCCGGGTTGGCGAATGCCTCGAACACCTTTTCACGCGTCGCGGCAATCACCCGCGTGCTGACGATCTGGCGCTCAGCGAGTGTGCCGCTAGAGATGCCGTCATCTGCTGTCATGTTATTTCCCTCGACCTGGGTAATCGGCATGCCACCGAAGATTGCATCCTACTCGCAGCGCGCCGGTTGCGGGTAGAGTCGGTAGAACATGCCCGCCGCTGCACCATTGTTGATCGAAGAGTCCGAGGTCGAGATAACGGCGATTCGGGCGCAGGGCGCGGGCGGGCAAAACGTCAACAAGGTGTCGAGCGCGATCCACCTGCGTTTTGACATCGTCGCCTCCAGCCTGCCGCAGGAGGTCAAGCAGCGCTTCCTTGCGTTGCGCGACAAGCGTATTACCCAGGAGGGGGTACTGGTGCTCAAGGCGCAAAGCCATCGCACACAGGACATGAACCGTCTGGACGCTTTTGCCCGCCTGCATGAACTCGTCAATAGCGTCGCGCAGCCGCCGCGCCTGCGCCGGGCGACCAAACCTACCTATGGATCGAAACAGCGCCGGCTGGAGGGCAAGGCGCAGCGCGCGCAGACCAAGGCGTTACGCGCACGGGTTGTTGATTGAAGGTCGCAAGTCAGCGGCTTGGCGTGGACGACCGCGCAGCGCTGAACCGGGACATCACGAAGCCGGCATAGTTGTTGGCGGCCACTTCAAAACACTTTTCGCGATAAATGCCGAAGCCCCCGACATAGATCGTGAAGGTGCGTGGCTTGCCGGGAATATTGGCGCCGACGTACCAGGAATTGGCGGTTGGGAAAAGCGTGGCCGCGGCCACGTCGTCGACATGGCTGACCCACTGGTTTTCATGCGCCAGGTCGGCTTCGATCCGTTCGGCGCCGCTGGCGCGAAGATGCTTCAGGCAATCGGCTATCCAGTCCACATGCTGCTCGATGGCGACAACCACATTGGTCAGCACGCTGGGGCTGCCGGGGCCGGTAATGAAAAACAAGTTGGGGAATCCAGCTGTCATCAGGCCGAGATAGGTGCGCGGGCCATTGACCCATTTTTGGGCCAGCCCTCCGGCTCCCTTGACTGAAATATCGATGTTCAGCAGCGCGCCCGTGATGGCGTCATAACCGGTCGCGAATACCAGCGCATCCAGCTCGTATTGCGCGTCTTGCGTTTGTACCCCGGTCGCAATTACCTGCAGGATCGGCGAGCGCTTGACGTCGATCAGCGTGACGTTTTCGCGGTTGAAGGTCTCGTAGTAGTCGGTGTCGGTGCAAGGACGCTTGGTGCCGACGTAATGGTCTTTGGGCACCAGGGCCTCGGCGGTCTCCTTGGCGCGAACCATCGCGCGGATTTTCCGGCGGATGAACTCGGCCGCGGTTTCATTCGCATCCTTGTTGACAAACAGGTCGGTATAGGCGCGCAGGTAATTTAGCCCTCCGATGTCCCAGCGCTCGGAATAGGCGCGTTCGCGTTCTTCCGGCGCGACTTCCAGCGCCGACTTGTCCGGCACGCTGTAAAGGGCGTTGGCGCCCTTGCTGCGGCGGGCGGCTTCGCGCAGCGCGGGATAGTTCTTCTTGATAACTTCCACCCGTGCTGGGTCCAGCGGGGCATTTCGCGCCGGCAGGCTGAAATTGGGTGTGCGCTGGAATACATAGAGATGTCTGGCTTGCTGCGCGATGATTGGTATCGACTGGATGCCGGACGATCCGGTACCGATCACGCCGACCCGCAAACCGGTGAAGTCGACCCCCTCGGTCGGCCACAGGCCGGTGTGGTACCAGTTGCCGGAAAAAGTATCGAGGCCCTTGAACTTGGGAACATTCGGCAGCGACAGGTTGCCGGTCGCCATGACGCAAAACTGCGCCGTTACGACTTCGCCCCGGTCGGTATTGACGCTCCAGCGGTTCCCATCGGCATCGAACTCAGCCGACAACACTCGCGTGTCAAACTGGATGCCATCGCGCAGGTTGAAGCGGTCCGCCACATGGTTGATGTATTTCAGAATCTCCGGCTGGCCGGCGAAGCGCTCGGTCCAGTTCCACTGCTGCTGCAGATCTTCGGAGAACGAATACGAATATTCGGTGCTCTCCACGTCGCAGCGCGCGCCCGGGTAGCGGTTCCAGAACCAGGTACCACCAACCCCGCCGCCGGCCTCGAATACCTTGACCCTGTAGCCCAGTGCGCGCAGCCGATAAAGCGCGTACAGGCCGGCGAATCCGGCACCGACCACGACCACGTCGAACGTGCCGGCGGCATGGCCGCGATCCAGACTGTTGCGGGTAGGTTTTGTTTTTTCCATAAGGCGTGTAATGTCGTTCAGGCGGTTTGGCCGCCATCCACCGGCAGCGCCACGCCGGTCACATAAGAGGCATCGTCGGAGATCAGGAACAGCGCCGCCCGAGCCACTTCGACCGGCTCGGCCGCGCGCCCCATCGGTGACTGCGCCGAGCGTTGTGACACCAGGCTTTCTATATCGTCGCCAAGCTCGTCCTCCTGCCCCGGCCGGCGCACGAAGGTACGCAGCATTGGCGTGTTGGTGGCGCCCGGGCAGACGACGTTGACGCGGATGTTTTCCGCCGCGTGGGCGCGCGCCAGCGAGCGAGCCAGGCCGATGACGCCGAACTTGGCGGCCGAGTAGATCGGGCTGAACCGGGAGCCTTGCAAGCCCGAACTCGACGCCGTAAAAAGAATGCTTCCTGCCCGATTGATGCGCATGGCGGGCAAGGCCTCGGACGTGGTGAACACCACCGAACGCAGGTTCAGGGTCAAGGCGTTGTCCAAATCCTGGGTTGCTACATTTTCCAGGCCCAGCGGCCCTGGATGGCCGACGTGGTTCCACAGGAAGTCGAGCCGGCCGTACCGGCTCAGTGCCTCGGCCACGATACCGCGGGCATAGGTTTCGTCGCATAAATCGCCGGTTGAGACCTGCGCCTGGCCGCCCGCTGCGCGCACCAGGTCGGCAGTCTCCTGCGCTGCCTGTGTGTTCGCGTCGACGATCAGCACGCGCGCGCCCTCGGCGGCGAACAGAATGGCGCCGGCGCGCCCCATGCCCGAGCCGGCCGCGGTGATGATGCCGATTTTGTTATCGAGTCGCATCGTTTCAGATTTCGGAACTTTTCTTCAGGCCGGGCTGCGGTATTAGGCTCATCAACATGCTGTGCAGGCCGCCGGTGACCAGAAGTTCCGCGCCATTGACGTAGGAAGACCGCTCGCTGGCCAGGAACGCGACGACATTGGCTACGTCCCGCGGCTGGCCCAAGCGCTTGCTGGCCGTCATTTGCGCGCGCCGGCTGATGATCGTGGGGTCGGCGTTTAGCTTGGCCGTCATAGGCGTCTGGATCATGCCCGGGTTGACCACGTTGCTGCGGATGCCCCTGGCGCCCCATTCGACCGCGATCTGCTGCGACAGCGCGAGTATGGCGCCTTTGCAGGCGCTGTAGTCCAGGCCGTTGGGTTGCGGAAGATGGGAGGCAACCGAGCCAATATGCACCAGGGTGCCGCTTTCACGCGCGAGCATGTGCTGGCCGAAGATGCGCGAGCACAGGTAGTAACCGTTCAGGTTGATGGCGATGTTCGCCTGCCAATCCGCCAGGCGCGAGTCGGCCAGCGCCATCGGCCGCAGCACGGCGGCGTTGTTGACCAGCACGTCGCAGCGTCCCAGCTCGCGCACCACCTGGTCGCGCGCGGCGACCACCTGCTCTTCCGACGAAATATCGCAGACGATTGACAGGCACTTGCCGGGTAGCTCCTGCGCCGCGGCCTGGAGCATTTCGCCCATCAGGTCAATCAGCACCGGTATGGCGCCAACTTCGGACAACGTCTGCGCGATGGCGCGGCCGATGCCGCCGGCAGCGCCGGTGACGACGCACACACGCCCTTCAAGGTTCAACCAGCCATTGGCCATGTTGCGGGTCTCGGTTTGGTTGGTTGCC
Organism: Betaproteobacteria bacterium; assembly: GCA_031403955.1. Classification (GTDB taxonomy): domain Bacteria; phylum Pseudomonadota; class Gammaproteobacteria; order Burkholderiales; family Burkholderiaceae_C; genus CAISIP01. Next base: position 8,955 of record JANNGR010000094.1, on the reverse strand, counting down.
AGAATGCCGGGCGGATCAATCCAGCTTGATATTGGAAGATTTGATCAGGCGACCGAACCGCTCCATGTCCGACTTCATCAGTTCGGCGAACTGTGCCGCCGGTGTGTAGAACGGGTCCAGCCCGAGACTGGCCAGCTTGTCCCTGAATTCGGTGCTGGTCATTATTTTTTCGACCTCTTTGGACACCTGATCGACGATCGGCCTGGGCGTGTTGGCGGGCGCGAACAGACCGAACCAGGTTGATGCCTGGAAACCCGGTAGACCGGCCTCGGCGAAGGTGGGCAATTGCGCCAGCGCCGGCAAGCGGTGGTCGCCCGACAGGGCCAATGCCTTGAGCCGGCCGGCTTTGACGTGTGGTATGCCGATGATCGGCGTCTGGAAGGACGATTGGACCTGGCCGCCAATCAGGTCGATTATGGCCGGGCCCGAGCCCTTGTACGGCACATGCTGAATCTTCGCGCCGGTCATGCTGGCCAGCGTTTCGCCGGCCAGGTGGGTGGTGGAAGCGCTGCCCGCGGATGCATAGTTGATCTGTCCGGGTTTCGCTTTTGCCAGCGCGATGAACTCCTGCAGCGTGTTGACCGGAAGCGAAGGGTGTACCAGCAACATCACCTGGGTCGCCCCCACCGTGGCGATCGGAAGGAAGTCTTTCAGCGGGTCAAACGGCGTTGTCGTCAATTGCGGCACCACCACGAGGGAATTGCTGGCGAGCAACAGGGTGTAGCCGTCGGGAGTCGATTTGGTCAGCAACTCACTGCCGATGATGGTGTTGGCGCCGCCTTTGTGATCCACCAGCACCTGCTGGCCCCAGGCATCGCCCAATTGTTTCGCCACCAACATGGCCAGCGCGCTGGTGCTACCGCCGGTCGCATACGGAACGATCAGCCGCACCGGTTTGTTCGGGTAGGTCTGCTGCGCGCTGGCCAGGCCGGCAAACATTGCCAGCAGGCCAGCGGCCAGGAACTTCCAGAATGGGTTGCCAATTTTCATTCGCATGTCTCCTTTGGGTGGCATGTTGTCACGCCGTGTGTTCAGGGTACCCAGCCTTCGGTCTGGCCCGCCAGCAGTTCCGCCGGCTCGTGGCGGTCACTCTCGGACGGCATCGCGGCGTCGTGGTGAGCCGCGCCGCGACCGGCTGAGGCCTGGTCGAGCAGCGGTGTTTTCAGCGCTGCGTTGCGCCCGGCGATGCGGCCAAACGTGGCTCCCGCCACCAGACCTGTTCCGGCCGGATAGTTGTCGTAATACAGGCCGCCCACCATTTCGCCGCAGGCGTAGAGGCCGGGAATTGGCCGCCAGTCGGTACCGACCACCTCGGCCTGCGCATTGACGCGCAGCCCGCCGAAGGTAAAGGTGATGCCGCCGGTTGCGCTATAGGCGTAAAAAGGCGCCTGGTCCAGCGGCAGCGCCCAGTTGGTCTTGTTGATGTCCAGGCCCGTCGTGGCCAGGCCGTCGAGCTTGGTGGGGTCGAATTGCTTCAGCGCATCGCCCCCGCCCTGCGGGTGCTTGCGCAGCGCAAGGTTGAACTGCCTGAGGGTCTCGATCGCCTGCGCTTTGTCGCTGATGTCGAGTTGCTCGACCAGGGCCTCCAGCGTGTCGGCCTTGATCGGCTGGCTGGTGGAATAACGCGGCTCAAGCAGGTGGACCGTTTGGGAATCGAATATCTGCCAGACCTTTGAGCCCGGCTGGGCCAGGATGGCGCGACCGAACTTGGCGTATGTCATCAACTGGGTGTTTTCGCCTTCGTCGACGAAGCGTTTGCCCGCGCGGTTGAGCATGACCGACCAGGGGTAACTCAGCCGGTTGCTCCGGTCGGTCATTTCGCGCGGCGCGAAATCGCCCCAGTCGGCGCTGATGGGCGTGGCATGGCAGCCGCTCCACTGGCCCCAGGGCATGGCGCCGATGGCAAGCGCCATGCGCAATCCATCGCCCTGGTTGTGCGGCGTGCCGCGTACCTTCGCCTCGCCCAGAAGCGGCCCGATATGTTGTGTGCGCATCTGCGCATTGGCTTCGAAGCCGCCGCAACCCAGTATCACCGAGCCGGCGCCAAGCGTGCGGATGCCGTTTGCATCGCGGGTTTTCACGCCACGCACGCGCCCATCGTCGTTGACAACCAGCGACAACACGGCGCTTTCGTATTCGATCTTTACGCCCATCTCTTCACAGGTCTTGAACCAGGATGTCGATAGGCCAACACCTTCATGAATGGCGCGAACCACCAGACCGCGTAGCCAGACGAAGTCGTTGCCTTTGCGCACGGCGGCGACCGAAATGGCCGGTTCCATCTGAACCTGGCCGACGTCACGCATCCAGAACACCGTGTCGCTAGAGTTCTCGACGATGACGCGCGACAGCACCGGATCGGTGCGGCCATTGGTAACCCGCATCAGGTCTTCATGAAAATCCTCGACCGAATAGGGTTTGATGCCGGCGTAGAAATTCGCATGCTCGCGCTCGGCATCGGGTATCAGGGGCCTCACATTGTGCGGGTCGCCATAGGCGAAGCGAAACAGGCCGCCACTCCAATGCGTGTTCCCGCCGCGCATGTTTCGGGGCGCTTTTTCGAGCACCAGAACGCTCGCCCCGTTTTCCCGCGCGGAGACGGCGGCTGCCAGTGCCGCATTGCCCGCCCCCACCACGATGATGTCGTAATCGGCCATGAATTTTCCCTGCTCAGGTGCTCCTGGATGCTACAGTATACATCAAGATCCAAAGAGCGAAGGGCGTTTTCGGGCGGGCTGGGTTCAGAGCTCAGGCCAGCGGAGCCAGCAGCTCGCGGATGCGCAAATGCGCCACTGGCCGTGCGGCGGCGTGTAGTGTGGCGAGCATTTTTTCAGTGCCGGCCGCGGCTTCGAGCAGACCCCTGGCTTTGGCCAGGATCAGCTCGGGCGCGACCGGGCGATGCCAGCTTCCCAGCGGCGTGTCGCAGCGCGCGTTTACCACGCTGCCGTTGGCCAGGTGCACGGTGATCACCACAAACATCTGGTCGAATGTGCCAGGTATCGCCGGGTCGCCGATCAGCACGAAGCGATCCAGCAGGGCATCGACGTCGGCGGCGTGGCGGCGTTGGTCGGTGAAGGTGGCGGTGTCTACCTTGCCATCGAGCAGCGCCAGCGTCGCGGTGTATTGCCAGGAGAACTTTCCCTCCAGACCGGTGCCGGGTGCCGGCCGGTCGATGTAGGGCATGCAAGGCGTGCGCAGTTCGATGCGCACGATATCGCTGGCCTGGAACGCGCCAAGCTGGGGGCGCGCGCGTCGAGTGCGGCGCTGATGCCGAAATGGGTGCCGAACTGCGACGGATACAGTTTCCACGACGGTCCGGGCACCAGCGCGCGCCCCGCGCCGATTGGCGCCAGCAGCGCGTCGGCATCGAAATTGGCGCCGAAGAACGCGTGACCCCAGCCGCGCGGGCCAGCCAGGGCATCGGTATTGGCGGTGAAGCCGCGCCCGGCCATCAAAGCCGCTTCGAGGCCGTGCGCCGCCGCGTCGCCGCAGTGCAGCGCCTTGGTGTGTGAACCGACGTTGGCGAGTATGCCGCCGGTGCGCGACGCCGCGATGCCCACCGCCATGGTCGCCGCCGTGGCATCCAGGCCCAGAAAGTCGGCGCAGGCGAGTGCCGCGGCTATCGGCCCGACTAGGCCGGGTGGATGCAGGCTTAGCTGCGCCGGCTCGAACTGGTGCGAGGACAGGCGCAGCCGGCCCTGAGCCTCGATGCCTTTGGCCAAAGCACGCAGCACGGCACCTCCCAGCGCGCTGCCCTGCTGCGCCTCGCGTTGCTCCGCCAACGCCAGCAACGCCGGCAACAAGGGAGACACCGCATGGTTGGGCGGATTCCACATCGGCTCGAAATCAAGCACATGCATCGCCATGCCATTTATGCGCGCGGCAATTTGCGCCGGCACACTCAGCGCCTGCCCGATGACGGTTGCCGGACCTGCCGCGCCATCCGCGCGCGCCAGCGCGGCCACCAGTGCCGGGCCAGGTTCGCCGGCTCCTGCCGCGGCAACCGCGACACCATCCACCATCAACAACCGGCAGCGATCCTGCAGTGCCGCCGCGTCGGCCGGCCAGGCTAGCAGGAGCTCGACAAATTCCCGCGTCAGATTGGCAGTCATGCCGGTTGCAGGCGGCGGCCGGCAGGCCCTGCAGCGCTCTCACGCTGCAGGGCCTGCATGCGCCGCTCGAAACCGTTGCGAATATGCAGGCGCATGATTTCAGTCGCCTTCGCGGCATCGCGATTCGAGATGGCGCCGACGATTTCGCTGTGCTGGCCGATGGCGCGTTTGACCCACTCGGGCGAATTGATCGCCGTCGGCCCCAGAAGCGTCACCGAATCATGCAGGGCTTGCAGCGTCTTGACCAGAAAACGGTTGTGGGCCGCATGGTAGATATGCCTATGGAAGGCCTGGTTTTCGTGCGCAAACGCATCGATGTCTTTGGTCATGCCGCGCTGCAAACGGATGCTTTCCTGCAGCGTGCCAAGTTCCGCTGCGGTGGCATTCGTGGCCGCCTGGCCGGCGGCGGTGCCTTCAAGTACCTCGCGCACAACATACAGCTCCTGCAAGGCGTTTACGTCGTAGGTGACCACCTGCAGGCCACCGCCGGGAGAAAACTCGACCAGTCCGTTGGCTTGCAGCCGGCGCAGCGCTTCGCGTGCGGGCGTGCGGCTGACCTGCAGCCAGTCGCAGATCGCGAGTTCGACCAGCCGTTGCCCCGGGGCAATGGAGCCGTCCATGATGCCATCGCGTAATGCCTGGTAGGCGCGTTCGCCAACGTCACCGCGCAAGCCGGAGCGGCGAAGTTCCTTGATCTTGTTCACGAGCAATCCCCCTGCGATAGTGCCCTTGATCGTACCCACCGCACACTTTCCTGCAATGCCATGGCGGCCTTGCCGGTAGGGAATGCCATGAAGCCATGAACCATTCCGGCGTAACGCGTCGACTCGACCGCCACGCCCCGGTCGCGCAGCCGTTGTGCATAGTGTTCGCCGCCGTCGCGCAGGGGATCGTATTCGGCCGTGATGACCAGTGCCGGTGGCAGTCCCGCCAGGTCGCGCGCCTGCAAAGGTACAGCGTACGGGTTGCGGCTGTCGTCTTCATCGCGCAGGTATTGCCGCCAGAACCAGATGACGTCGGCGCGCGTCAGGTAGTAGCCGTTGGCAAACGCCAGCGATGATGCGCTGGCCGGCGTGTGGAAGTCGACGATCGGATAAAACAGTATCTGCCCGCGCAGCGCCGGCCCGCCGGCGTCGCGCGCGCGCATGGCCGTCACCGCGGCCAGGTTGGCGCCGGCACTGCCGCCGGCCACGAACACCTGTCTGGTGTCGATACCCAGTTCATCGGCGTGCTCGACGGTCCATTGCAGCGCTGCATAACAGTCGTCGGGTGCGGCCGGAAACTTGTTTTCCGGGGCCAGCCGGTAGGCCACCGATACCGCCGTGCAACGCGCATCGGCGCACAACACCCGGCAGACGTGATCGTAGTAACCATCGACACCGCCAAACACAAAGCCGCCGCCATGAAATAGCAGCACCAGTGGCAATTTGCCCGCGGCGCTTTCGGGCCGGTACAGGCGCAGCGTTATCGTCCCGCCAGGCCCTGGCATCGATCGGTCTTCGACCTTGCCCACCGGCTGGAAGTCGGAGGCGTCGATGCGCTCACGTGTGCGCCGCAGCAGGTCCAGCGGTACCTGGTGCATCGGCGGCTGGGCGTTGATCGCCGCCAGCAGCCGCTCGATCTCGGGGGCGACGGGCATGCTGGGACGGGCGGCTCGGGTTCACTCCACCGTAATGGCGTTTTCCCGCACGACCTTCTCCCATTTCAGCAATTCGCTCTTGATCAGGGCCTGAAACTCGGCGCGCGAGGTGGTGGTGGGCACCATGCCCTGTACCATCCAGCGCTCGCTGATCTTCGGGTCGCGCACCGCGGCAGTCACGGCGGCATGCAATTTGTCGAGAATCGCCGGCTCGGTCTTGGCCGGCGCGAGCAGTCCCCACCAGATTTCAATGCTGTAGTCAGTCAGGCCGGAGATGCCGGACTCGGCGACCGTTGGCACGGTCGGAAACGCAGAGAAGCGCGCCTTCGAAGTAACCGCCAGGGCGCGGAAGTCGCCCGACTTGATATGCGGCTCCACCGCCGCCGGCGTCGCAAAGAAGACGTCAACTTCCTTCTGCAGCAGCGCCAGCGTGGCCGGCCCCGAGCCTTTGTAGGCGACGTGAACCAGGTTGATACCTGCCTGCTTATTGAACAGCAGTGACGCCAGATGGCCCGGGGTGCCGGTGCCGGCACTGCCGAAATTTAGCTGACCGGGACGCTTTTGGGCCAGTGCAACGAATTCCGCAACCGAGTTCACCGGCAGGGATTTGTGCACCACGACGATTACCGGGGAAGTTCCGACCAGCGATATCGGCGCGAAGTCCGTCGTCATGTCGAAACCAGGGCTCTTATAGATGAACGGGTTGATGGTGTGCGAGTTGTTCGCCATCAGAATCGTGTAGCCGTCCGGATTGGAGCGCGCCACCAACTGCGCCCCGATGTTGCCACCCGCGCCGCCCTTGTTGTCGATCACCACGGATTGCTTCAGGCGCTGCGCCATGTCGGCGCCGATGGGGCGCGCGAGTATGTCGCTGCCGCCGCCCGGGGCATAGGGAATCACCATGTGAATTGGCTGCGCCGGAAATTCCTGCGCGCCAGACAAACCCGCAGCCAGGGCCAGGACAAACGCCAGCAAGACGCGATGGATCACGGTAATCTCCTTGAAAAAATGGTAGCGGCCATCAAGCAATGGACAGATGCGAGCGCAGGAATGAAGTCGTGCGGTCGAGAGCCTCCTGATAACTCCGCGGCTCGAACGATGGCCGCTCGTCGCAGCCAAAACCATGGTCGGCGCCGGGGTAGACGTGAATGTCCACAGCCGGTTGAGCGCTCTGGATGGCCTGCACCTGGGCCGCCGGAATGTGCGGGTCCGCGGCGCCGAAATGCATCTGCACCGGGCAACGCGGTTGCAAGTCTTTCTCGGCAAATATGCCGCCGCCGTACCAGCAGGACGCCGCCGCGAACCGCTCCAGGCTGGTGGCAGCCCACCATGCCACCGTGCCACCAAAGCAGTAACCAACTATGCCCAGCCGCCCGGCGCCAGTGTCGTCCGCGGCAGCCAGCAGGTCCGTCAACACGTCTTCTTTCTTCATTCTTGCACGCAGCGCCATGTAACGCGCGACGCTGGCTGGTGTGTAGTCCATTTCGACATTGCGCTCCACCCGATCGAACAGGGCCGGCGCGATCGCATTGAAGCCAAGCTTGGCGAACTGGTCGCAGACATGGCGGATATGCTGGTTGACGCCGAAAGCCTCCTGCACCACAACCAGCCAGCGTTTGTTGTCAGGCAGACGCGCCCGGTAAACGCCCAACTGGTGCCCATCAGCCGCCAATATCCGCCCGTGATCAGCCATGACCTTGTCTTTCAAACAGCAACCCACTAACCGGCAAATACGCTGCGCCTTGCTCGCAAAGCAGCATAAGAGTACATTTGTGTTTTATTGTATCCAATTGAATTTAGGCGTCAAGATTTCCTTTGTTTTCGGTGGCTCGGCCAGGCGCTTCGGGGCGTAGCGCTCGGGTGTGTCGAGCGTCTCGGAAGCGGCGCTGTGACTTGCCGGCGGAATGCGCGCACTCGGTTCAGCGTCTTGCGGCGGACGAGACGAGCGCGCCGCGGTTGGCACACATGCGATCATTGGGCGCGGTCCGCGGGCCCGCGCGCGTTCCACCGGCATTTCAGCGCAAAGTAGCGGAGCCGGTCGCCGCATTGCCCGATGCAGGCAATTCGGCGCCGCAGCTTGACCGGCCGCCGCGCGGCTAAGATACTTTGCCACGCTGGCGATTTTTTCCAATGGACCAACAGCTTTCCGCTCCAAACTCCCAGGACCTCGGCTTTTTTGCCGAATTGCCGCTGCTGCGCAAGGCGGGCGACACCTTCGAAGCATCGCGCTACCGCCCGGCGCCCGGCGACTGGGTGCTGGTGGTTACCGATATCGTTGATTCGACGATTGCGATTGCCAACGGGCAACACAAGACGGTAAATTTTGTTGCCGCGATGGCGATTGCCGCTCTCAAGAATCTGTGCGCTCCAACGCCGCTGCCGTTCCTGTTCGGAGGCGACGGGTCGGTGGTGATGGTGCCGCCGCAATTCGCCGGCCAGGCGCGACTTGCCTTGGCTCGGGTGCGCGGATTTGCCCAGCGCGAGTTCGGTCTGCAATTGCGCGTTGGCCTCGGCGCCGTGGCCGCGTTGCGGCAGTTTGGCAGCGACGTGTTGGTGGGCCGTTTCGAACCCACGCCCGGCAACAGTTTTGGTGTGTTTCTGGGTGGTGGCGTGGCTATGCTGGAAACGGCGGTGCGCGGTGGTGGCGAGCCGGCCCTGATCGCGCTGGTGGCGATCCCGCTGGAGGTCGACGACGGTCTGCCGGTCGATCTTGCTGGACTGTCCTGCCGCTGGAACCCGCTGCAATCCGGACGCGGAAAAATGCTGACCTTGATCATCCATGGCGCAGCGCATCCGGGCCTGGAACATGCGGCGGTAATGCGGCTTGCCGGCCAGGGTGCGGACGCGCAGCCGGTGCGGCTTGATACCTTGAGCACCAGTTGGCCACCCAAGGGTTTCATGCTCGAGGCGCAGGCCACTCGTCGCGGCGGCTGGTTGTGGCTGGCCGCGATCCGGGTGCTGGCGCAGACGTTGCTAGCGCGGGTGATTTTCATGGCGCGCCGGCCGGTTGGCGGATTCGATCCGGACAAATACATGCAGGAAGTCACGACCAACACCGACTTCTGTAAACATGACGAAACCATCAGTTTCGTGATCGATTGCCCGATCGACTGCATCGAGAAGATAAAGGCCTATCTGGACCGGCAGATGGCCGCCGGCGTATTGCGGTACGGCATGCATGTGTCGCAGACCGCGCTGATGACC
>JANNGR010000093.1:0-1808 GCA_031403955.1 Betaproteobacteria bacterium | reverse complement strand
GCCTAGCGCCGGCTTGTCGCCAGCGGCATGGGATTTTTTGACCAGCGTCAACTGGCTTGCGGCAATGCCTGCACCGACACCGAGGCCGGAGCGGCGCAAAAACGCACGCCGGTCCATGGTTGGCAACGCCTGCGACAGCGCGCGCCGCAGACTGTGGACAAAGGGCGAACTGGAGGTGGCCTGCGCGGCTCCCGACTTCCTGGTCAACAACATGCAAATCTCCTGCCGCTAAAGCCTGGACGTTAGGGGTTAGGGGTTAAACAAGGGTGGTTTTGTAGTAGCGCTTCACGTGTTCAGTGAGGCTGTAGCCGCCGCCTCTGGCTGGAGCAACTTTGGCCAGAGTCACCGGTTTGGCAACGCTGCCCACAGAAGGCAAAAGGCTGGCCGTTGCGGCAACGGCACCGAGGGTGCTGGCACCCGCAAAAAGCGTACGTCGCGACAGCTTGTTGGAAGGCTTGGTCATGTCTCGTCTCCTGACCTGTTTCACCTGGGAATCGAAATGGATTTCCTCGACTAATGTAATCCTCATACTGCCAGAATCAGCACGGGTAACTACCTACTAAAAAATCATGCCAGGCGGCCGGGTTCACCAGCACGCGCTAGACCAGCATATCAAAGCCCTGCGCCTCGACATTGGCAAAGCTGCGGGTAAACCCGCTCAATACGGCGTAGAACTGTGCTTGTGGATGCGCAGCCATGGCGTCACACAGGCGCATCACCCAGGGCTGGAGATGGTCTGCGAAAAACCGCTGCTGGACGGTCAGATTGGCCACCGCCACATCGTCGCCGGCTATCAAATAACGCATCACCTCGCACAGGTAAGCAATGTGGTCTTCGGTGTCCGTCATTGCGTCGTCACGGGCCAGACCGAGTCGTGCCAGGTCACCACGCAGCGCAGCCAGCGGCTTCTCGTTCAGAAAGCCGCTCAAATAGTGCGAACCGAAAAGATAGACCTCGGGCTTGCCGACCCCACCGAACAGCGCGTTGTATTCCTGCCAGATGGCAGCGTCGCTCAATCCGCGTGCAGCGGCCACCAACTCGCGCCACGGCTCCTGCAAGACACCCCCGGCGGCGGGCGGCTCGGTAGCTGCCACCCGCAACTGCGCCAGCAGTTCCGAAGCAGGCGGTGCGTAGTACAAGGCCGCCAGCAAACCGTACAGCTCGGCGCGGGCGGTTTCTTCGTCCAGCGCCGACGAGCCCGAAGGAAAAGCGTCAGCACCCGGTGGCGTTTTCATACGGCGTTCACAGGTCCGTAATCTTTACTTCGTCGGGTGCGGAATAAATGTCGATCACGCGGCAATCGCCGCACATCTTGAGGCGATCCAGTGCCTCGCCCTGAAACATGGAGTGCCCGGCCAATTTGCCCAGCATGGCCTCGATCGCCTTCAACGTGCCAAAAGCTTTGTTGCAACGCACGCAAGCGTAGGGCTGGGCTTGATTGAGCACGCGCGCCTCCTTGCGCTCGGGTGTAAGCAGCAGACGCGGTAGCAGCGTAATGGCGTTTTCCGGGCAGGTGGTGACGCACAAGCCGCATTGCACGCAGTTCTTCTCGATGAACCGGAGCTGTGGCATCAGCAGGTTGTCCTGCAACGCGCTGGCCGGGCAGGCGCTGACGCAACTCAGGCACATCGTGCAGGCCTCCTTGTCGATCTGCAAGCTGCCAAAGGGTGACGCGTTGGGTGACGCATTGGGTGACGCAATGCCCGCCAATGCAATCTGTTCGGGTTGCAGGCTCGCCTGCTGCACCAGGTGGTCCAGTGCCAGTTCGAGCGTGGCGCGCTTGTCGGCCTGCACCGCAAAACTGGCGG
>JANNGR010000092.1:0-1999 GCA_031403955.1 Betaproteobacteria bacterium | reverse complement strand
GTGTTTGCATCCAATGGCGGTGTCTGCGTGTCACGGGCTTGCCGCGTCCGCCTCAGCCTCCGGCCAGAGGCGCGGAAACAGAAACCGCAAGGCATGCTGCGGCAAACCGAAGCGCACCTTGCCTTGTGGCGAGTCAGCCTTGAGCAGGCCGCGCTTCACCAGCGCGCCCAGCGCGTCCGTGGCGCCCCGCTCACTGATGCCCAGCATGGCTTTGAAGTCGCCCCGCGCCATTTCTTCTCCGCTCAAAAACAGGTAGTGCAGGCCCCGCAACGACTCCTGCCGCACGCCTGACTTTTCTACGGTGGCCTCAAACACCAGGCAGGCCTGCAGGCGGGCCATGAGGGTTTCAAAGTCCAGCATGCCGGCCATGAAGTTCACCTGGTCCTGGCAAACGCCCAGCACATAGTCTGCCCAGGCGACCAGCGCCTGCTCGCTCAGGTTGCCGCGGCCATCCTGATCGCCCCGGCGCAGGCTGTCGGCATCGGCCAGCAGCGCGTAATAACGCTCGGTGCCGCGCGCGAAACCGCGCAACGGCGACCACAGCCCGCCCGTATAACCCAGTGCGCTCAACAGCGTGTGGGTGTGCAGGCGCATCACCCGCCCATTGCCATCCACAAACGGGTGAACCCAGCCCAGGCGCTGGTGGGCACAGGCCATGGCGACCAGCGCGGCCTCACCCCGGCGCACATTGTCGTAATGGTTGCCCCAGCGCTGCAAGAACGCGGGCATGCTGGCAAACGCGGGTGCGACATGCTGACCCACCTGCACCTCGCGCTGGCGCAGTTGTCCGGGCACTATGGCTTCGCCTTCGTCTGTGAACAAATCACCGGCTGGCAACCTGCCAAACAACGCTTGGTGCATTACCTGCACCGCGTCTGCCGAATACAGCGCGCGCGCGCCGCCGTCACCAGCGTAGCGCTGCTCCAGCGCCGCTTCGGCCTCAATGTGCGCCACTGCCAGGCGCTGCTTAGCGGCCAGCTTGGCGTCTTTAGAGAAGTCTTTGCGCAGCGCTTGCTCAATCTCGTGCGGGCGGGTGTGCTGGCCCTCAATCCGGTTGGTGTAATACGAATTCATGCTGCGCAGCAGGGTGCGCAACTCTGGCGGCACGCGCGTGCCGGCCAACAGCGTGGCGGCGCGGGACAGATCGTGCGCCCTGGCAAGCAGAGGCTCCATGTGCGCATCCGCAGGCATCAAAGGCTCAAACTGGTGGGGCTGGGTAAACATACCTCTATTTTGCCAAGTTACTGTCGATTATAAAGAATTGATTTAAATAGGATTTTTATAATAGTAGCTAAGAAATTTGCCAACGTTTTTGCCAACTAAAAATCAAATTAGCCAGCAACCACATTCCCGGTGCAAGGCGGATGCCCCCAGCCCGTCCACGGGCAGCTTGCGCACGGTGATGGGTTTGGCGGGAACGAACATCCTCCACATCGTGGGCGACTTGGTTTGGTTGGCTCAGATAAGGTAGCAGCGGTAGTAAAGATGGCCGTTCTCTGAGCATGAAGAAGTGGCCGATCAGGTGGCCTGGCTTTGCTCTGCCGAATGCAGTTTTGCGACTGGTGCGGTGTTCGATTTGTCGGGCGGCCGCGCTGCTTTCTTTATGGGATGGCGCTGTCCGGGCTGCGCGCCACTTGGCTTTCGAGGGAAGGAGACGCAAGCGACTCACTCAAGAAATCGATAAGCGTCCGGAGTTTGGGTAACAAATACTGCCGGCTGGTATAGACCGCAAATAGCGTGATGGGCGGGGTCGTATGGCCGGGTAACAAGCGCTTCAAGCGGCCGGCGGCAACATCGTCGGCGACCAGCCATTCCGGCAAAAACGCAATCCCGATGCCGGCGTGCACGGCGTGGTAGGTGAGTGTTGTGTCGTCGGAGGTCATCACCGTTGTCAGCATGACTTTGGATTGGCCTTTCGGACCCAGCATCTCGATGCCATCGAGTTTGAGGTAACTCGGTGCAATCGCCCCCAGCCGCGTCAAATCCGCCGGCTCGCGTG
>JANNGR010000091.1:0-5444 GCA_031403955.1 Betaproteobacteria bacterium | reverse complement strand
GCGATTCAACCTACACTTTGCGCCCGCCTCGGCGCCGTGGCTCCATGCGGTCAAGCGATTGTTCCGCGACATAACCAAAAAGCCGCTGCGCCATGGCTTGTTCACCAGCGCGGCGCAGTTGACCGTTGCCATCGAAGAATCAGTCGCGCGGCACGATACCGACCCAACACCGTTCATTTGGACCAGGGAAGGTGGCGACATCCGGCAAAGGTCGATCGGTGCCAAAAGCCGCTTGAGTTCCGCAAAGAGTGTGTCAACCTACGCGAATAGGACACGCACCACGTCCACCGACAATCATGAAACGCCGCAATCGACCGATGGAGAAACATTGCGGGACAAAGTGCTCACCTTGAAGCGCGACCGCATTCTGCAAGAGGCCGCGAAACTGTTCTTCGAGCGTGGTTACCTCCAGACATCGGTCGATGCAATCGCGGAACGTCTCGGCGCAACCAAGCCGTTCGTGTATTACCACTTCAAATCCAAGAGCGATATCCTGGTCGAGATTTGCGAGCGCAGCACCAGGGGTGCCTTGGTCGCCGCTGAAAATGCGATGTCCGCCCAAGGTAGTCCGCGCGTTCGACTCGATCAATTCCTGCGCGAATTCACTAACGTTGCGTTACAGGACCACCAGCTAGTGGCAATTTACTTTCGCGAGGAAATTAGCTTGCCCGTGGAGGCCGCGCAACGGATCAACCAGATGCGCAAGTCAATCGACCGCAGGTTGAGTGCATTGCTGAGCGCGGGTATCAAGACGGGCGATTTTCAGATCGAGGATCCGCGCATCGGCGCCTTGGTCATAGCGGGAATGTCTAGCTACGCATTTGCCTGGTATCGTGAACGTGGGCGTCTTGCCCAGCAGGAGGTGACCGATCGCATCGTCCACATGGCGATGAAGCTGGTAAGCGCTTACCCTGACCATCGCCCAGCGTATAACATGCACTCCGCGACTGGCGCATGATGAACTTTTTGTGACTACCGGAGACCCCAGGTGAACATCCTGCACGAAAACATTGCCCTGCACACCTGGACACTCGACAGCACGCCACTTGCCGACGTTTTACGGATCGCGCGCGCGGCAGGTTACAACGGCGTTGAATTGCGCCACCTGGATTTCATGCGTTGCCGCCAAGCTGGCATGAGCGAGCAGGCGATCGTGAATCTGGTGCGCGATGCCAGACTAAAGGTGATGGTGATCGGCACGGAAAACGGCGTTCTTTTTGCGTCCGGCGATGAATTGAAACGCCTGCTCGGGTCCTTGCGCTATGTGTGTGAAAAGGCGGCCGCGCTGGATTGCGAAGTGATCATGATGCCGCCGGGACAAATTGCCGCGGGCGAGGCAACTGCTTGCACCGAGAACCTGAAGACCGGCGCGGACATCGCCGCGGGGTACGGGCTGAAACTTGCGCTGGAATTCAATTCACGCCATGCGGTCGTCAACACCCTGGAAGCCGGCTTGAAAATTATCAACGCCGTGAACATGAAAAATTGTGGACTGCTGATAGACACCTACCACCTGCATTGCAGCGGTGGCAACGCAGCGAGCTTCAAGCACATGCCGGTGGACCAGATCATCACGGTCCAGTTCAGCGATGCGCCACCAGGACCGCCGTCTGATACGGGCGTGCCAATCGATCGCCTGCCTCCGGGAAAAGGCGCGGTGCCATTCGTGGAAATTTTCAGGACATTGATGGCGATGAATTACCAGGGCAGCATGAGTTACGAAGCGCCGAATCCCGAGCAGTGGAATCGCCCGGCGCACGCCGTTGCGCTGGAGGGCCTGCAACGGGTGCGCGCTCTGCTGACTCAAGCCGAACAAGCGGGTTAAGGTTCAAAATCATGCGGGTAGCGATTTATGGAGCGGGCGGTGTCGGCGCTTATATCGGAGCTCGCCTGCAAGCGGGTGGCCATGATGTCGTCTTCATAGCGCGCGGCCGCAATCTTGCGGCGCTGCGCTCCTTTGGCCTGCGTATCAAGAGCGTGCAGGGTGACCTGGTTTTGCCCGTGGTGGCTGCCACCGATGACCCAGCCAGTGTTGCTCCGGTAGATGTGGTTTTACTCGGTGTGAAACTCTATGACCTGGAGCGAGCGGCAGTCGCCCTGAAACCGCTGCTCGGTCCGCAAACAATGGTCGTACCGGTGCAAAACGGCGTAGACGCGGCCGATCGCCTGGTGGCGGTACTCGGGTCCGCTGCGGTAGTCATGGGAGCGGCCTACATCGTCTCCCTTCTGAGCGGGCCGGGTCAGGTCGAACACCGCAGCCCCTTCTGCAAACTCGTATTCGCCGAACTGGATGGCAAGCCGAGCCAACGCACTGCCGATCTGGTAGTGGCGCTAAATGCCAGCGGAATCCAGGGCAGCATATCCACCAATATCCAGGCTGACCTGTGGCGCAAATTCCTGATGCTGGCGCCATTCGCGGCGGTGGCCTGCCTCGCGCGCGCTTCCTTGGGCCAGATTCTGGCGCACCGGGCGACGCACGCGCTGCTTTCGGACGCGGTGTCCGAGGTCGCCGTTATCGCCAGGGCCAGGAAAATTGACCTGCCCGACGATATTGTGTCGACCACCATGCTGGCGATGAGCGCTTTTCCGCCGGCGTCGAGACCTTCCATGCAGCTTGATCTAGACGCTGGCCGACCGTTGGAGCTGGAATCGCTCAGCGGCGCCGTCGTGCGCTTCGGCAAGTCAGCCGGCGTTCCGACGCCGGTGCATGACGTTGCCTATCGTGTACTGAGCCTTTACGCAATGGGTCGGCAATCGTAGTTCACTGGTCGAACAGGATCACATTGCGCGCAATGCCGCCAGTCTTCAGCGCCGCAAAACCTTCGTTTATCTGCTCCAGCTTGATGCGGCCCGACACCATTTCCTTCAGGTGCAACCGGCCCTGCATGTAGAACTCGATCAGCCGGGGCATATCGACGCGGAAGCGATTGGAGCCCATCATGCAGCCCTGGATGCGGCGCTCGCGCAGAAAGTCCACGCCGTGCAATTCGATTTTTACGCCCACCGGTATCATGCCGATGATGATGGCCGCGCCGCCCGAGCGCAGCGATGAGAACGATTGCTCGGTGGTCTGCTTTAGGCCGATACATTCAAACGCGTAGTGCACACCGCCTTTGGTCAGTTCGATGATGCGGGCTGCCGCGTCGCCGGCCGATGCGTCCACCAGGTCGGTGGCGCCAAACAACTTGGCCAGGTTGAGCTTGAACGGGTCTTTGTCCACCGCGATGATGCGGCTGGCACCGGCAATATGGGCGGCGTTGATGGTTGCCAGCCCGATGCCGCCGGCCCCGAATACGGCCACGGTGGCACCAGGCTCCATCTTGGCGGTATGCGCGATGGCGCCGTAACCGGTGACCACGCTGCAACCGATCAGGGCCGCCAGGTCCAGCGGCATGTCCTCGCGCACCTTCACCAGCGCGTGTTCGTGCACCACCATCTGCTGCGCAAACGCCGACAGGTTCAAGAACTGGTTCAGATGAGCGCCTTTCCAGCTCAGGCGTTTGGACTTGCCCGGCGCTATCTTGACATCCGGCGTCTGGCAAATCGACGGGTGCCCGGTGAGGCAGAACTCGCAATGCCCGCAGAACACCGACAAGCAGCTGATGACATGGTCGCCCGGCTTTAGGTAGGTCACGTCATCACCCACCGCTTCCACAATGCCGGCGGCTTCATGCCCCAGCACGGTAGGCATCGGTGTCGGGTAGGCGCCCTCTATGAAATGCAGGTCGCTATGGCACAGGCCGGCTGCCACCGTGCGCACCAGCACCTCGCGCCGCTTGGGCTTGTCTATGCTCACCTCCTCAATGGTCATCGGCTGGTGCGGTGCGTGAAGTACGGCAGCTTTCATGGGATGCTCCTTTTAATTGCGGGACGGTTTGCACGAGGCGGCTTGCATCCGGCGATCAGGGCCAGCGTGCATCCAGCTCAAACGGGTACATCGGCCGGCGCCGATGCTGGTAGCGGAAGGTCGACAAATCCGCGCTCGTAACGCCGGGGCTGGCAACCCAGATCAACTCCCTTGCTATCGGCTCCATCGCCGGGCGGGGCGAATGCACGCCCTTGGCGACAATTATCTTCATGTCCAGCGGCTCTATGCCAAGGGCGCGGAACTGCTGCAAGCTGGCCGAGCCGGCGCTGCGCGAGGTCAGCACCAGCCTGTACCCATCATCGGTGCGCAGCGCGCAACTTGGCCCATCGTTGAAGAATCGAAAGCCGCCATGGGTGGGGCCGGTTTCTTCGTATTGGCCGTCAGACAAAGCCGTGACTACGGCCTGGATGGAAAACGGCGCGCCGTGCTGGGCGTCGCTGTTACCGCCCACTGAAGCCTCGACGCGCCCGCCAACACCCGCGGCCTGGCACAGACGCACCGCCTCCGGGTCGCACACCGCCTGCAGCAGATGGTTCACGCCCAGCCGGCGCGCCGCGTGCAGGATGTGGGTTGAGTCTCCCGGGCTGCCGCCTCCCACGTTGTCGCCCACGTCGAACAGCACCACCGGCCCGGCCGGGGCGGCCTGCGCGCGCAGCAAGGCCGCGTCAATCGATGTGGCGCCATGGTTTAGGGCCGCGCGCATGGTCCAGGCGGCGTCGGCCATCCGGCGCGCAACGTCGTCAGCGAGTGCCTGGTCGTTATCGGTCACGGCGATGAACGACATGCCCATCTCGGACACGTCGGCATACGGATAACCTTCCACCACGCTGACCGACAACACACCCGGGCGCTGACGCTGCGCCTGCGCAACCCGCAGCAGGTCGGACATCGGCGCGTCGCTGGTTCCCTGGCACAGTATGTTGACCACCAGCGGTGGCGTTTCCAGCGCGCTGCGCGGGCGGATCGTTCCGCGCACCATCTGCAAAACCAGCCGCGCGCAATGCAGCGCCTGCGCGTAAGCGTCGATATGCGGGTTGGTCTGGTAGACGGTGGTGATGTCGGCGCTTTTCACCATCTGCGCTGACACATTGGCGTGCATGTCCAGCGCCAGACCTATCGGCACGTCCGGTCCCACGGTTTCGCGCACGCGGCGCACCAGCTCCCCGTCGGCGTCGGGCCAGGTTTCCGACACGGCGGCGCCGTGCAGCGGCAGCAACACGGCATCCCAGGGTCCGTTGTCGCGGATCGCCGTGATCACCAGGTCCAGTATGTAGGTTATGGCCTGCGCAGTGATCGCGCCCATCGGCATCAATCGCGTGAAGACCAGTGGCACCAGCTCGACTTCCGGGTCTTGCGCGGCGGCAGCGAAGAAGCCGGCCAGCGTGGACTGGGAGGTGGCGTATTCGGCCCGGATCGCGTCCGCATCCTGCAGTATGCCGGCGCGCCGCCACAGGTCGAGGCTGGCGGGCACGGTGGAGAAGGTATTGGATTCATGCTGGAAACCAGCCGTGGCAATACGGATCATGGCGGTGGTCCTCGGAAAAAAGCGCGTTGACACATTGTCAGCCCGGTGGCG
>JANNGR010000090.1:0-2246 GCA_031403955.1 Betaproteobacteria bacterium | reverse complement strand
AAAGCACGCCGCCGATGGGCAGCAACACCCCAACCGCCAGGCCAAGCCGGACCAGCCATGTCCTCCAGTCGCCGAATTTGCGCCCACTTCCCGGGATCCGCATCTACGGCACCATTGCGGTAGCCATGACCTTTTCCAAGCCCGCCTGCAAGGCCGGGAAGTCTTCTGCGCTGGCCCGCCCGAAGAACAAAGCGCGTCCCTTGGTGGATCGAACCCAAGTCAAGTATTCCCTCATCTCCTTGCTGCCTTCCCTGTAATCGGCCACGGCACTCAGCGCTTGTTGGCCGCCCACTGAGCGGTTTTGGACGCTGGAACCACGGACGGCCCACCCTTCGACATCCATACGGTTTTGGTGCTTCCGCTCCAAATCATTACGAAGCGAAATGGGGGTGTCTTGCACAGAAGCCAACACCCGGTGACGCCGGGTCCATAGTGCCAGAAACTCACGGAGAGCGGCGGGGTGGTGGACACTTAAGGGAGACCGGGCGCGGCAAGCTATAGTCGTCTCCACCCTGGCGCCCATTGGTGCCCGAACAGAAGCCTGACTTCGGTTGCAGCGTTCCATTGTTTGGTGGCGGGTTGTTCTGCTCAACAGGACGATCCCGACCCCGTTGGAGAGTTTGCGAATTGATCGCCAGCCGAGCCGAGCGCCGGGTCCAATACCAACAGAGGAGAGCATGAAATGGCGAAGGGAGCATCTGTCTACGAGCGATTGACGAGGGGGAACCGCAAGCAACGGAAGGATCTGCAGCGGCGGTTGTATTCGGATAATCCGGGACTGGATGTGGTGCATCCGAACGCTGCGGGGATCGATATAGGGAATGAAAGCCATTTCGTCGCGGTGCCTCCTTTGAGGGATGCAGAACCGGTACGAGAGTTTGGAAGCTGGACGGCGGATCTGGAGCGAATGGCAGCATGGCTGAAATCGTGCGGGATCGATACAGTGGTGATGCAGTCGACAGGAATTTACGGATTTTCCGTTTACGACGTTCTGGAGAAGCACGGGTTGAAGGTGTTTCTGGTGAACGCGAGCCATACCAAAAACCTTCCAGGGCGCAAATCGGACGTTCAGGAAAGCCAGTGGCTGATGAAACTACATACCTATGGGCTACTGCGGAACTCGTTCCGGCCGCCGGAGGATATACGGCCCATCCGAGCCGTGTGGCGGTTGCGGGACCGACACGTGCAAGAAGCAGGGCGCAGTATTCAGCATATGCAGAAAGCGCTCACGTCGATGAATGTACAGTTAGCCAATGCCATCAGCGATATCGGCGGTGTGTCGGGACAAGCCATCATCCGGGCGATTCTAGCGGGCGAGCGGGATCCAAGCACACTCGCCCAGTTGCGTGACCGCCGAATAAAGGCCAGCGAGGAAGAAGTGATGCGAAGCCTGGAAGGGAACTGGCAGGAAGATCAGTTGTTTGAACTCCAGCAGGCCGTTGATGAGCACGATTTCCGGCACAAGCAGTTGGTCGAATGCGACGGCAAGTTACAGGAGTATCTGGCTGTGCTGCCCTCCCGGCCGGTTCCTCCTGCTGAAGATGCCCCACCGCCGCCGGCTGGTGGACGAGGGAAGAAGAAAAAGAGGGCGAAGAAGATCGGGGGCGGAAACGCTCCACAGTCATTCGATCTGGCAGCAGAGTTGAAGCGCGTCACCGGAGTGGACGCTTTGCGCGTGGAGGGCGTCAATCTCATGACCATCCAAACCGTGGTGGCGGAGTTGGGTCCGGAGCTGGGCAAATCGTGGCCTACCGAGCAGCACTTCGCCTCGTGGCTAAACCTGAGCCCCAAACGAGATGTCAGTGGCGGTAAAGTCATCCGGCACACCCGTCAGAAGAGCTGCAGCCGGGTGGCAGGCGCCCTGAGGCTGGCTGCCGCCTCGCTGCTGCGCAGCGATAGCTACCTGGGTGCGCGCTTCCGGCATCTTCGTGCAAGACTTGGCTCCCCAAAAGCAATCAAGGCGATGGCACGCTACCTGGCCTGTATCATCTATCGCCTATTCACAAAAGGCCAGGCATGGGTTGATCGCGGAGCGGAGCAGTTCGAGCAGAACCGCCAAACGCGCGATCTCGCCAGACTTCAGGCTCAAGCCAACTCGCGTGGATTCCGCCTTGTTCCAGCCACCGATCACGCTGTATGAACCCTCAACGCTTCTCGTCGAAACAAAAGTGAGTTTCTGGAGAGGTGGGATGGCTCGACCGGATCACGCCAGACCTGATAGCTGCGTTCCGGGCAGGCAGGGTAGG
>JANNGR010000089.1:0-13067 GCA_031403955.1 Betaproteobacteria bacterium | reverse complement strand
CGGCAGGAGTGGCTGGAGAACTGGTTCAACCGGTTCGGCGGCTGACGGCATCCCGTCGCCCAATCGAAGGACAAACATGCCACGTTTCGAGCGCCAGGCGCTGCTGCGCAAGTTCCAGGCTCTGGCGAAACGTGCCGTCGATGATGCCTACCGTCGGAAAATTCTGCACACCCGAAAAGCCCAGCTCCTTCAGTTTTTTCAGGAACACCGGCATGATCACAAACGGGTCGGTACCGTTGACACCGGCGATCACCGGCGTGTGTTTGACGATCGGCAACACCTCGCCGGCCATCTCGACCACGATCTCGTTCGCGTTGCCGTAGGCGAGCAAGCCGGCCGATGAAGCACGCCCGGCCATGCGGTAACGGCCCGAGTTGTAGATCACGATCAGGTCGATGCCGGCTGCCTCTTCGCACTTGGCCGAGATACCGGTGCCGGCGCCGCCGCCGATTATGGGCACGCGGTTGGCGACCATCGCATTGAATTTGCGCAGCAGCGCCTGGCGCTCGAAACGTGGCATGTTTGTCCTCCGATTGGGCAACGGGATGCCGTCAGCCGCCGAACCGGTTGAACCAGTTCTCCAGCCACTCCTGCCGGCCCGAGACCGGTGGCTCGTCGATGTTGCGCTGCAACGCATGGCCGGCGGCGGTTGCCAGATCACCGGCCAGCAATTGCGCTCCGGTAGTGCCGCGCCAACCGGCGTAACGTTGCTGCAAGAACAACGCGTGACCGCCGTCGGTGATCATCTGCTCGGCCGCCAGCAAGGCCCGCGCGCACAGGTCCATCGCGCCCACATGGCCGTGGAACATGTCGGCGGCATCGATCGATGGGCGCCGCACCTTGGCGTCGAAGTTCAAGCCGCCGGTGGTGAAGCCGCCGCCGCGCAGTATGGTGTACAGCGCCAGCGCCATCTCACCCAGGTTGTTTGGGAACTGGTCGGTGTCCCAGCCGCACTGCATGTCGCCGCGGTTCATGTCGATTGAGCCAAAAATGCCGAGTGCCTGGGCGGTGGCGATCTCGTGCTCGAAACTGTGGCCGGCCAGCGTGGCGTGGTTGGCCTCGATATTGACCTTGATCTCTTTCTCCAGACCGTTCTTCTGCAAAAAGCCGAACACCGTCGCGACATCAAAATCGTATTGGTGTTTGGTCGGCTCACGCGGTTTCGGTTCGATCAGGATCGTGCCGGTAAAGCCGATCTTGTGTTTATGTTCGACCACCATTTGCATGAAACGCCCGAGCTGCGCCAGTTCTTGTTGCATGTCGGTATTGAGCAGCGTCTCATAACCCTCCCGGCCGCCCCACAACACATAATTTTGGCCGCCGAGTTTCAGAGTCGCTTACCACGCGTACATCACCGGCAGCGCGGCGAGTGCAAACACCTCGGGGTTCGGGTTGGTGGCGGCGCCGGCAATGAAACGCCGGTGGCTGAACAGGTTGGCGGTGCCCCACAGCAGCTTGACGCCGGTATCGGATTGTTTGCGTGCCAGCACGTCGACCATGCGCTTGAAGGTCGCAACCGATTCCTTCGGTGTGTGGCCTTCCGGCGCCACATCCCGGTCGTGAAAGCAGTAGAAAGGGGCGCCCAGTTTCTGGAAGAAGTCGAATGCGGCATCGGCCTTCGCAAGCGCCGCCGCCCACGGGTCGGCGATCTGGTGCCAGGGCCGCTGGAAGCTGCCGTCGTAGCCGAACACATCGAAGCCGTTCCAAGAAAAGCTGTGCCAGTAACAGATTGCGAAACGCAATTGGTCCTGCATGCGTTTGCCCAGCACGACACGGTTCGCGTCGTAGTGCCGAAACGCGATCGGGTCGCTGCTGTTCTGGCCCTGGAAGCGGATCGGCGCGATGTCGTCGAATAGGGTTGCCATGGTTATTCCTGGTGGGTGGGGGCTGGCTGCATTTCGGGTTTGAGTTCCCTGTACAGGCGTTGAAACTGCCGGTGGCGCTCGGCAAGTGTCTGTGTTTGATGCACATCGGGCTCAAAGCGGTCGATCACTGGCGGCGCGACGCAAACCGATTGCACCGACTCACTTGTGCGCGCCAACCGGCCCAGCCGGGCGGCGCCCAGCGCGGCGCCCACGTCGGCGCCACTGCGCCGGTCCAGCGTGCGGCCCAGCGTGTCGGCCAGCACCTGTGCCCACAATGCGCTGCGGGAGCCGCCGCCAACCAGCGTGACGGTGTCGATCCGCGCACCGCCGCCCAGCAGCGCCTGCTGGCCGTCGAGGAACGCGAAGGCCACACCTTCGAGCACGGCGCTCGCCAGGTGCCCGCGGTTATGGTCGTGTCTGAGGCCAAAAAAAACGCCGCAGGCATGCGGGTTGTTGTGCGGCGTGCGCTCGCCCGATAGGTAGGGCAGGAACAGCGGCAACGGCGCGCCGGCCGGCAGCGCCTGGGCTTCTTCAAGCAGCCGCGTTTCGTTGTCGGCGTGTGTCAGTCTGCACAACCAGCGCAAGCAACTCGCGGCCGACAACATCACCGTCATCTGGTGCCAGGTGTTCGGGAACGCGTGGCAAAAGGCGTGCACCGCGCGTTGCGGGTTGGGCGAAAAGGCGTCGTTGGCGACGAAATACACGCCCGAGGTGCCAAGAGACAGGAAGGCAGTACCCGGCGCCGCAACACCCAGGCCGGCTGCGCTAGCGGCGTTGTCGCCAGCACCACCGGCTACCAGCACGCCCTTGGACAAACCGAGTTGTGTCGCCACCTGCGGCAGCAAGTTGCCGCTGGCGGCGCTGCCTTCGACCAGTCGTGGCATCTGGTCGCGCTTCAGGTGGGTGGCCTCCAGCATCACGTCCGACCAGACACGCTGGGCGACATCGAGCCACAGGGTGCCGGCGGAGTCCGACATGTCCGAGACGGCTTCGCCGATTAGGCGCAGCCGCACAAAGTCCTTTGGCAGCAACACCCGAGCGATGTTGCGGAACACTGTCGGTTCGTGGTCTTCGATCCACATCAGTTTGGGTGCCGTGAAACCGGGCATGGCGATGTTGCCGGTGATGCGCCGGCTGTCTGGCGCGCGACGTTCGAGTTCGGCACATTGCGCGTGGCTGCGCCCGTCGTTCCACAAAATGGCGGGTCGCAATACGCGGTCTTGTGCATCGAGCAAGGTCGCGCCGTGCATCTGGCCCGACAAGCCGAGCCCACGCACTGCTGCGTATTCCTTCGGTTGTGCCGCGCGCAACTGGGCCAGCGCGGCAACCGTTGCGGTCCACCAGTCGTGCGGATTTTGCTCCGAGCACAGCGGCTGCGGACGCGAAATCGGCACCGGGCTGCTGGCCTGGCCGACGATGCGCTGCGCGTCGTCAACCAGCACGGCCTTGACTTCGGACGTGCCGATATCGATTCCGAGGTCCATGGGGTTCTAAAAGCCTAAACGCGCGTCGGTCCAGCGGCCGTTGGCACGACTCGACTCCACCACGGCCTCGATGAATTTCATGCCACGTGCGCCGTCTTCCACCGTGGGCACGCAACATGCCAGCGGGTTGGGCGCGCGATTTTCCCAGCGCGCGTGTAATTGCTCGGCGACGTCGCGGTAGAGTTGTGCAAACCCTTCCAGATAACCTTCCGGGTGCCCAGACGGAATACGCGTGGCATGCGCCGCCGCGGTGCCGCTGCCGCTGCCACCGCGGGTGATCAGACGCGGTGCCTGGCCCAGCGCCGTGAACCATAACTGGTTTGGGTTCTCCTGGCGGAACTCAAGCCCGGCCAGGCTGCCATACAAGCGCACACGCAGGCTGTTTTCATTGCCCGGCGCGACCTGGCTCGACCACAAAATGCCGCGTGCGCCACTGGTATATCGCAGCAGCACATGCGCGTTGTCATCCAGGCGCCGTCCGGCAACGAAGGTGGACAGATCGGCACTGACTTCGGACAGCTCCAAGCCCGAGATGAAACGTGCCAGGTGCTCCGCATGGGTGCCGATGTCGCCCAGTGAGCCGCCAGCGCCTGCCTGCGCCGGGTCGACTCGCCACGACGCCTGCTTCTGGCCGCTTGCTTCCAGGTTGGTGCTAAGCCAGTCCTGCGGATACTCGGTCTGCAGCACGCGAATATCGCCCAGCTCGCCGGCCGCAACCATCTCGCGCGCCTGGCGCACCATCGGGTAACCGCTGTAGTTGTGTGTCAACGCGAACAGGCATTGGCTACGGCGCACGTGTTGCACCAGAGCCATGGCTTCGTCCAGCGAGGTGGTCAGCGGTTTGTCGCAGATGACGTGGATGCCGGCGTCGAGAAAAGCAGCCGCGATCCGGCCATGCAGGTGGTTGGGCGTGACGATGGAAACCATGTCGATGCCGTCTTCGCGTGCCGCCTCGGCCTTTGCCATGACTTGGAAGTCGGCATAACTTCGATCCGCCGCAATATGCAGTTCGGCCGCGCTTGCACTGGCGCGTGTGGCGTCGGACGACAGCGCACCGGCGACTAACGCATACCGGTCATCCAGACGCGCCGCGATACGGTGCACAGCGCCGATGAATGCCCCTTGACCGCCGCCGACCATGCCCAGGCGGATGCGCCGTGGCACGGCACCGCCGTTTGCTGCTTCGATGGCCATTCGCGCGCCTCCTCAGGTCATGCCAAGCATCTTCTTGTTTGCCGCGGTATTGACCCCGCTACCCGCAAAGTCGTCGAATGCGCGATCGGCGACGCGAATTATGTGGTCCTGGATAAACCTGGCGCCTTCACGCGCGCCGTCTTCCGGGTGTTTGATACAACATTCCCATTCCAGCACGGCCCAGCCCGGGAAGTCGTAGGCGGCCATCTTGGAGAAGATCGCGGCGAAATCGACCTGCCCGTCGCCCAGCGAACGGAAACGCCCGGCGCGTTTGATCCATGGTTGAAAGCCGCCGTACACACCCTGTTTGCCGGTCGGGTTGAACTCCGCGTCCTTCACATGAAATATCTTGATGCGCTGATGGTAGAAATCGATGTAGTCCAGGTAGTTGAGTTGCTGCAGCACGAAGTGACTCGGGTCGTAGAGCAGGCAGGCGCGTTTGTGGCCACCCACGCGCTCCAGGAACATTTCATAGGTTTCCCCGTCGTGCAAGTCCTCACCAGGGTGAATCTCGTAACAGACGTCGACGCCCGCGCCGTCGAAGGCATCGAGGATTGGGCGCCAGCGTTTCGCGAGCTCGTCGAAGGCTTCTTCAATCAGTCCTGCCGGCCGCGGTGGCCAGGAGTAGATGTAAGGCCATGCCAACGCGCCAGAAAACGTGGCATGCGCCGTGAGCCCGAGGTTGCTGGATGCCTTGGCCGCCAGCAACATCTGCTCGACCGCCCATTTTTGCCGTTGCGCCGGGTTGCCGCGTACCTCGGGCGCCGCGAAGCCGTCAAAACCCGCGTCGTAGGCTGGGTGAACCGCCACCAGTTGGCCCTGCAAGTGGGTCGAGAGTTCGGTGATCTCCAGACCGTGCTGGGCCAGCGTGCCGCTGACTTCATCGCAATAGGTCTGGCTCTGCGCCGCTTTTTTCAGATCGAACAGGCGGCCATCCCAGCTCGGCATCTGAATGCCCTTGTAGCCTAGAGCGCCGGCCCATTTCGCGATCGAGTCCAGGGTGTTGAAGGGCGCGTTGTCGCCCGCGAACTGGGCCAGGAAAAGGGCGGGGCCCTGGATGGTTTTCATGCATGTCTCCGGCGTTGCTGGTGGTGGTTGCGCGGACGATTATGCGATTGAAAAAAAACTCCGTCAACATCTGGTCTGACCAGTTGACACCGGTTTTCAAATCTCCTAAACTGACCTGGTCAGACCAGATTGCGGTCGACAAAGAGACACGCGGCTTTGCCACAACCGATCAAGACAGGAGACACAAATATGCTCAGGAACTTTTCAACACTTGGCAAGATTGTCGCGGCGGCTGCGCTGCTGACGCTTGCGCAATTGGGTCACGCCCAGCAAAAACTCACCATACTGTGGGCCCAATGGGACCCCGCGAATTACCTGCAGGAACTGGTGAAGGATTATGAGAAGGCATCCGGCGTCAAGGTGGTGGTGGAAACCACACCATGGCCTGACTTTCAGAACAAGGCGTTCAAGGAATTCACCGCCAAAGGGTCGGCTTACGACATGGTGGTGGGTGACTCACAGTGGATTGGCGCCGGTTCCACCGGTGGCCATTACGTCGACCTGACCGATTTTTTCAAGAAGAACAAACTAGCCGAAATCATGGCGCCCGCCACCGTGGCGGGTTATGCCGAGTATCCCGGCAAGAGCGGCAAATATTGGGCCGTGCCACTCGAAGGTGATGCCAATGGATTTGCCTATCGCAAGGACTGGTTCGAGGACCCCAAGGAAATGGCCGCTTTCAAGGCCAAATACAAATACGACCTGGCGGTGCCCAAGACCTGGAAAGAGCTCGGTGATATCGCCGAATTCTTCCACCGCCCCAAGGAAAAGCGTTATGGCCTGACGATCTACACCGACAACGGTTACGACGCGATGGTGATGGGGGTCGAAAACGTGATCTTCAGTTATGGCGCCGAGCTGGGTGACTTTTCGACCTACAAGGTGCAGGGCATGATCAACTCCAAGGCGTCGATCGACGCGTTGAATTTCTACAAGAAGTTGTACGGCTTTACGCCACCTGATTGGGGCAAGACGTTTTTCCAGGAAGCCAATCAGGCGATGACCGAAGGCCTGGTCTCAATGAGTATGAACTACTTTGCGTTCTTCCCGGCGCTGGCGAACCCGGCGACCAACAAGTTCGCGAAGCAGACCGGCTATTTCGCGATGCCCAAGGGACCAACTGGAAAGCAGTTTGCCGCGCTTGGCGGGCAGGGTATCTCGGTGGTGACCTATTCGAAAAACAAGGAAGCTTCGATGAAGTTCCTCGACTGGTTTATCCGCGAGGATGTGCAGAAGAAGTGGGCGCAACTTGGCGGTTATACCTGCAACGCGGCGATCCTGAAATCCGACGAGTTCCGCAAGGCCACGCCTTATAACGAAGCGTTCTACCAATCAATGTTCATGGTGAAGGACTTCTGGGCGGTACCCGAGTTCGCCGAGTTGCTGACCGCGGCCAACAAACGCTGGCATCCGTTTATTGTCGGTGGCAAGGGCACCGCTGAAGAAGCGCAAAACGGCCTTGCGAAAGACTGGGAAGCAACCTTCAAGAAGTACGGCCGCACCAAGTAGGCCTTGCGCGCCCGGTGGGTGAAGGGCGCGGACACCGGCCCTTCATCCGTTACCCCTAAAAGCAGTTCTCCCCATGCCACAACCAGCACTCAGCGGTGCCGGCCCGGCGGCGCCGCGCCGCGGCTTGAGCGACCTGGCGATCCGTAACTGGTTCATCATACCGACGATCGCTTTTCTGATCGTCTTCAACATCTTCCCGCTGCTTTATTCGTTGGGATACTCGTTCACGGATTACCGCGCGTCGGTGAACGACCCGGTCAATTTCGTCGGACTGCAAAACTACCGTGAGCTGCTGGCCGATGAATACGTCTGGGCCAATTTCACGCTGACCGCCAAATACGTGATCATGTCGGTGGCCGGGCAGGTATTGGTGGGCTTCGGCGCTGCGTTGTTGCTAAACCGTGCCATCCCCGCCAAGGGGCTGCTGACCACCTTGTTGATGCTGCCGATGATGATGTGCATGGCAGTCGTCGGCCTGTTCTGGCAACTGCTCTACAACCCATCCTGGGGCATCATAAATTTCGTTTTCTTCACCGAAGGCAAGGTCTGGCTGTCGGACCCCGATGTGGCATTGCTGGCGATTGCCATCACCGATATCTGGATGTGGTCGCCGTTCGTGATGTTGCTGTCGCTGGCCGGTCTGTCAGCCATACCACCGTCGTTGTATGAAGCCGCGGCGATCGACCGCGCGTCGCGCTGGTTCGTGTTTCGCCATATCACGCTGCCGCTGGTCGCGCCGCTGCTGCTGATTGCGATAATTTTTCGCACCATGGAGGCGTTCAAGACATTCGACATCGCTTTCGTCATGGCCAGCATGGACGAGACCGAGCTGGTTGCGATCAAGCTCTACAAGATGGCTTTTCACGAATGGCAAACCGGCCGCTCGTGCGCGCTGGCCTATATCGTGCTGCTGGCGGTGCTGGCGATCACCAATGTTTACGTCAAGTACCTTAACCGCCTGAAGGCGCGCTGAAGATGGCTATCGTTCAATCACGCGCATCGGCATGGTGGAACCGTGGCGCGATCGTGCTGGTACTGCTGCTGCTGGTGCTGATGATGATTCCGCTGTTGTGGATCGGCGCCACCGCGTTCAAGGCCCGCTCGGACGCGACCACCGTGCCGCCGACGGTGATTTTCAAGCCCGAGATAACGCCTTTCATCAAGCTTTTCACGTCACGCGTGCAACAACGGGGCGAGATGGACAAAGAAGCCTACGCACGGGCCCCGTGGTGGGAGAAGCAGGTGATGGATGGTGGCGACCGTTTCATCAAGGACGACAAGGGAAACATAGAGTCCTCGGGCTACGTGTCGCGTTTTTTCAACAGCATCATCATCGCCGTTAGCAGCACCTTTCTCGCGGTCGCCCTGGGCACCATTACCGCCTACGGTTTCTCGCGTTTCAAGATGCCGGGCGAAGACGACTGGTTGTTCTTCATTCTCTCGACGCGGATGTTGCCGCCGGTGGTGGTGGCGATTCCGATGTTCCTGATGTACCGGGCGGTCGGGCTGGTGGACACGCATATCGGGCTGATCATTCTCTACACCGCGTTCAATCTGTCCTTTTCTGTATGGCTGATGAAGGGCTTCATCGACGAGATACCAAAGGAATACGAAGAGGCGGCGTTGGTCGACGGCTACACGCGCATGGAAGCGTTCTTCAAGATCGTTTTGCCACAGGCCGTGACCGGTATCGCCGCCACGGCGGTGTTCTGCTTCATAACCGCCTGGAACGAATACGCGTTTGCGTTGATGATGACCAACAAGGTGGCGCAGACCGCGCCGCCCTACATACCTTCGCAACTCGGCTCGGGGTTGACCGACTGGACCGTCATCGCCGCCGGCAGCCTGTTGTTCCTGATACCGGTCGCGCTGTTCACATTTTTCCTGCGCGACCACCTGCTGCGTGGCGTGACGTTCGGTGCCATCCGCCGCTGAGCAGCCCCGAGAGACACGACCTTGAGCAACTACGCGCGCCAATGTGAGTTCGCCAGCATGGTGCTGATGATGCTGGGTATTGTTGCGCTCTGCCAACCCTGGAGCTTATGGCTGCACAGCTACAGCGTCTTGTTGATCCTGATCGGGCTGGTCGCCTTCAATGTGTTTTCCCGCATCGCCTCGCCAATCGCCGAGCCCGATGGCCGGGGCGCTGGAGACCCGCCCTGATGGCCGACATCCAGATCATCGAAGCGCAAAAGCGTTTCGGTGGCAACCACGTTATCCGCAAGCTGAACCTGCATATCAAACACGGAGAATTCGTCGTGCTTCTCGGACCCTCAGGCTGCGGCAAGACCACCACGTTGCGCGCGCTGGCCGGCCTGGAAAGCATCGACTCGGGCGAGATCCGCATTGGCGAGCGCCGGGTGGACCAGTTGCCGCCACAACAGCGTGACACCGCCTTCGTGTTCCAGCTCTATTCGCTTTATCCGCACCTGACCACATTCGACAACATCGCATTCCCGCTGCGCGCGGCCAATATGGCGGAAGCACAGGTCAAGACCCAGGTCCACCAGGTCGCCCGGGTGCTGCGCATTGAACACCTGTTGGAGAAGCGGCCATCGGCGCTGGCGGGTGGTGACATGCAGCGCGTGACGATCGGGCGCGCGCTGGTGCGACGGCCGGCGGCGATGCTGATGGACGAGCCGCTCGGAGCGCTTGACGCCAAGCTGCGCGAAGAGATGCGCGCCGAGCTGCGCCGCCTGCATGTTGAAAACAATTCGACCACGGTGTATGTGACACACGACCAGGTCGAGGCGATGTCGATGGCCGACAAGATCGGCATCATGCATGATGGCCTGCTGCAGCAATACGACAGCCCGACCCGGGTCTACGACGAGCCGGCCAATCTGTTTGTGGCCCAATTCGTCGGCAGTCCGATCATGAACGTGGTCGATTGCCAGTGCGAAAGTGTTGGCGCTGCGTTGTCGATGCGGCTGCCTGGCATGCAGGATACGTTCCATCTCGGAGCCGGTGCCGCGGCCCAATTGCGGGAGCGGGCAGGCGCCGATCTCGCGTTGGGCATCCGGCCCGAGGCGATCGCCGTGTCGCGCGTCAGCGCACCTGGCGCGGTCCGGGCCCAGGTGCACCTGATCGAGCCGATGGGCGCCTACGACATAGTAGACATTGCCATGGGTGAGGGCCATGGCGGCGGCGCGGTGCTGCGCGCACGTACCCCGAGCCAGTTTGTGCGCGCGCAGGGCGATTCAGTATGGCTCACGCTGGATGACGCCCGAACCCATTTCTTTGACAAGCGCAACGGCTTGCGGCTTCGCGCGGTGGAATAGCGATCGTGGCCCAAGTCTCACTCCAGGGCATCAACAAACGTTATGGCGCGGTGCAGGCCATCAGCGACCTGACGCTGGATATCCGCGACCGCGAGTTCTTCGTGCTGCTCGGGCCCACCGGCGCCGGCAAAAGTACGACGTTGCGCTGCATCGCCGGGCTGGAGCAGCCCGAGAGCGGGAGCATCGCTATCGCCGGCGAGCGCATCAACGAATGGAGCGCCGCGCAGCGCGACGTGGCACTGGTATTCCAGCAGTATTCGCTCTATCCGAACTACACCGTGCGCGAGAACCTGGCGTTCCCGCTGAAGTCGAAGCTGCGCAACTTCACGCCACAACAGATCGAGGAGAAGGTAGCCAAGGCAGCCGGCACGGTACGTATAACGCACCTGCTGGATCGGCGCACCGACCGGCTTTCGGGCGGCGAAATGCAGCGTGTCTCGATCGGGCGCGCGATCGTGCGTGAGCCGCGCGTATTCCTGATGGACGAGCCGCTGTCCAACCTGGACGCCAAGCTGCGCGAACTGCTGCGCGCCGAGCTGAAGGGCTTGCAACAACGTCTGGGCACCACGCTGATTTTTGTCACGCACGACCAGGTCGAGGCGATGACGATGGGCGACCGCATTGGCGTGGTCAACCGGGGCCGCCTGATCCAGGTCGGAACGCCGTACGAAATCTACAACACGCCCAGGAACACTTTTGTCGCCGGCTTCGTTGGCACGCCGGCGATCAACCTGCTCGACATGCAGGTTGATCTGGCGGCCGGTACCGCCCGCGATGTCTCGCTGTCTTTCACGTTTGAGGCGCCTGTGCGCCAGGCGTTGGCAGCGCTTTGTGTGCCTCAGGATGGCCGCGTACGCGTGGGTGTGCGGCCCGAGAACGTGCGACTCGTGACGCATGGCGGCATGCCCGGCACGATTTACGGCGCCGAGCACCATGGCGTCGAGATCGTCGCCATCATCCAGGCCGGCACACACACGCTGCGCGCGACGATTCCCGCCGATGCACGTATAGCCGTGAACCAACCGGTACAGTTTTCGTTCATGCAGGACAAGCTGCATTTTTTTGACCCGCTGACCGGCGAAAGCCTGCGCCAGCATTAACCGCAGGAGAACCACCATGTCACAGATGATTGCCACCCACAACTGGATGCGCCCCGAATCGATCAAACGCACCATCGAGCGCATGAAGCAGACCGGCGTCGACGCGCTCGAAATCTCGGGCGAGCCCGACCAGTACAACACCCGGGAAGTGCGCGCGCTGCTGAAAGAGAACGGCCGCACCTGCTGGGGCTCGGTGACGTTGACGCTGGGCGAGCGCAACCTGGCGGCCAAGGATATGGCGCAACGCGAGAAAACGGTCGATTACATGAAACGTGTCGTGACCCTGGCCAAAGAGCTCGACGGCCAGATCATCACCGTGGTGCCCGCCACGGTCGGCAAGGTGGTGGCCGACGGCACGCCGCAGGAAGAGTGGAAGTGGCTCGTCGAAGGCATCAAGGAGGTCTACGGCCATGCCGAAAAGGCTGGCATCCGGATCGCGATCGAGCCGCTGAACCGCTTTGAGACCTACCTGATCAACCGCGGCGACCAGGCGCTGGCGCTGGCCGACGCGGTCGGTCCAAACTGCGGCGTTTGCCTCGATCTGTTCCACATGAATATCGAAGAAAGCGACATCCATGCAGCGTTTCGAAAGTGCAAGGGCCGCATCTACGACATCCACATTGCCGACAACAACCGGTTTGCGCCCGGCATGGGAACGCTGGATTTCACGCAAATAGTCAAGACCATCAAGGAGACCGGCTACACCGGCGCGTTGACCCTGGAGTTTGTTGCCACCATCGACCGCACACCGGCCAACCCGTACGGGGACCAGGTCGAGACCAAGCCGGTCGATGTGTCGCCGGAACAGATGAAGTTCATCATAGACCACGGCTCGAACCTGCTGTCGGACAAGTTTTATACCGGGTTGTATGAGCAGTCGGTGAAGGTGTTGCGTCCGCTGGTGTGAGACCAACATGTTGTTCGGGCAACTGTTTCACGCGGCGATCAAGACCGCCGATCTGCACGCCTGCGTGCGTTTCTACACCGAGGTGCTTGGCATGGTAGTGGCGGACCGGCCGCCGATCGGTTTCCCGGGCGCCTGGTTGAAGCCGGCGCAAGCCGGCGCCGACGCTATTTTTCACCTGTATGCCGGCGACGCCGCGAAGGAGGCAGACGGCACGGTGCAGACCGGCTCGGCGGCGATCGACCATGTCTCGGTCGTATGCCAGGGTTATAGCGACTTCAAGACGCAGTTCGAAAAGTTTGGCCTGGCGTACCGCGAGAACTTGGTGCCAGCCACGCCTCTGTGGCAACTGTTCGTGCATGACCCGAACGGCGTCCAGCTCGAGCTGACGTTTTACGCCGCTGCGGAGCGTGAAGCTCCGCCGGTGATAAAGCCTGAGCGCCAGTATTCGGCGCGCGAGCGCTGGTTCCACAGCGAGCCATACCGGCAGTTCGCGGTAGAGGCCGGATAGAGACCTATTTTTCGAGGACCACGGGATGAAGATCACGCGCGTCGAAGCCATCTGGTTGCAGGTACCGATCGCCCCGGACCAGCAACACGTCAGCGACTTCGGGCGGGCGACGACCTTTGACACGGCGCTGGTGCGGATCGACACCGATGCC
>JANNGR010000088.1:0-2678 GCA_031403955.1 Betaproteobacteria bacterium | reverse complement strand
CAACGCCCGCTTGACGAGCTTTTGGTTGGTGGCCCGCAAGTCCACCATCAGGTTGCCGTAGGTCTTGTTCAGCCGCACCATCAGGCTCGAGCTGAAGCTGTTGAGCGCGATCTTCTGCGCCGTGCCGGCTTTCAAGCGCGTGCTGCCGGAGATCACCTCGGCTCCAGTGTCGAGCGTGATACCGATGTCGGCCTGCTCCGCAACCGGGCTGTGCGGGTTGTTCGCCAGGCCGATCGTCAAGGCACCCGCTGCGCGGGCGCAGCGCAGCGCGCCCAGCACATACGGCGTGCGCCCCGACGCCGCTAGCGCCAGCACCACGTCGTTGGTCTTTGGTGACACCGCCAGCAGGTCGGCGGCGCCCTGTTCCTGATCGTCCTCCGCCCCTTCCACCGCTTCGGTAATGGCGCGTGCGCCGCCGGCCAGCAACGCGATGGCACGTTCCGGCGGCCAGGAAAAAGTCGGGTACAGCTCCACCGAATCCTGCAGGCCGAGACGGCCCGAGGTGCCGGCGCCGACATAGATCAGGCGCCCGCCCGCGGCCAGCCGGGGCACGGCGGCACGCACCGCGCGGGCCAGCTCGACGCGGCTCGCACGTACCGCATTAACCGCGTTGATCTGGTCGTCAACAAATACGTCGACGAGTTGCTCGACCGGATACCGGTCCAGGTCCGCATGCAGCGGATTGGGAGATTCAGTGTTGCTTGTCATGGTGGATTGGTGCCGGGGTCAACCCTTGACGGCGCCAGCGGTCAGACCCTTGATGAATTGCTCCGAGAGCACCAGGTAGAGCGCCACCAGCGGCAGCGCCGAGATGGTTAGCCCGGCGAACAACGCACCCATGTTGACCGCGTGTTCACCGAAAAATACCGACAAGCCCTGCGGCACCGTTTTCAGGTTCGGGCTGGAGATAAAAACGATCGGCAGCAGGAAGTCGTTCCAGATCGGTATCGAGGTATAGATGGCCACGATTGCCAATTGCGGCCGCACCAGCGGCAACATGATGCGGTGGAAAATCGTCCAGTCGCTGGCACCGTCGATACGCGCCGCTGCTTCCAGCGCGTTGGGCAAAGCCCGGAAGAATCCGGTCATGATGAACACACCGGCCGGAATGCCGCCCGCCGCGTACACCAGTATCAGCCCCCACAGGCTGTCCAGCAAGTCCATCTGTTTTAGCTGCAGGAACAGGGGCACCAACAATAACTTGGCGGGGATCATCAGCCCCATCAGGATCAGCGTATACAGCGCAGCGTTGAGCCTGAACCGGTAGCGCCCGAGCGCATAACCGGCCATCGCCGACAAGGTCAGGATGATTACTTCCGAACCGACGGTCACTAGCACCGAGTTGCGGAAGTAAATGGCGAAGTTGCCCTCGCCCAGTACCTGCGCGAAATTGGTCAGGCTCCAGGATTGCGGCAAGCCGAACGGCTCATTCATTATCTCGGCCGTCGACTTGAACGACGAGACCAGCGCCACCAGCAGCGGCACCACCACGCCGATGGTGTTCAGGATCAGCAGCCCCATCAACAGTACCGTGAGCGGGGTGTGTTTTTTCAGCACCGCCGTGTTCATTGCTGCACCTCGCGTTTGCGCAGAAAGTCGGCGCCAAATTTGGAGCCGATCAGGACGATTATGAAAAGCACCACACTCACCGCGGCGCCCAGCCCGAGGTCGGTGACCGGAGACGCGCCGTCGCCAAAGGACAGGCGGTAAAACATCAACGCCATGGTGTCGAGCGAGTTGCCCGGGTTGCCGGTGGCGCCTCCAATCACGAACGGCAATTCGAACCATTCAAACGCCCCGATAAAGGACAGGATGACGACGATGGTGAACGATGGCCCGAGGTTAGGAAGCGTGATGCGTGTAAAAGTCTGCCAGTCGCTCGCGCCGTCAAGCTCGGCGGCTTTGTAGATCTCGTCGGGAATGGCATTCATGCCGGCCAGGAACACCAGCGTCGGAAAACCCACGTTGCGCCAGATCGAGATGATGATCGCGGTGGCCAGCGCCAGGCGGCTGTCGCCGAGCGGCGCGAACTCATCCAGGTTGAAAGTACCCATCGCGAACTTGGTCAACGGCCCGAACAGCGGATGCAGGAAAAGCTGCCACAGATAGCCGGTAATCACGAGCGACAGGATCACCGGCAGAAACACGGTGGCACGAAAAAACGCGAAGCCGCGCGGCTTGCGGTACAACCCAAAAGCCAGCAGCAGCGCCAGCGCGTTTTGCACCGTCAGCACGGCAAGGAAGGTGACCGTGTTGTGCCCCAAAGCAGCCAGAAACTCACCGCGGTAGGGCGGTTCAGTGAGCCGCAGGAAGTGCTTCAGCCCGACGAACTCGCCCCGGCTGAAAGCGTTCCAGTCGTACAGGCTGTAGCCCAGCGCCGACAGCGCCGGCCACAACATGAACAGCGCCATCATCGCGATGGCTGGCGCCGTGAACAGCGTAATCCAGAGGGTGTTGCGGGTTGCCACGGTCGCCTCCGGTGGCTATTTCTGCAGCGGCTTGTGCCAGGTCGCCAGGCCAGTCTGGATCTCCGCCGCCAGGGATGCAGGCGTGCCTTGTCCCTGCATCAGCTTTTGAATGCCGTCGCGCAGCATCACCGAGCCATTCGGGTTCTGGTAACGAAAACCTACCAGCATCAGGAACGGCGTGCCATATTTGGCGGTCTGCTCGCCGAAGGA
>JANNGR010000087.1:0-9488 GCA_031403955.1 Betaproteobacteria bacterium | reverse complement strand
TGCGAACGGTCTGGCCGCTAATTGAAAGCGGGCGCGTCAAACCCGTCATACACAGCACGTTTTCGGCATTGCCCTTGGAAGTGGGTGCGCCCAGTGGCGCTGCCCGCGCGCACACATTGATGGAATCGAACCAGCACATTGGTAAGATAGTTTTGACCTGGGTGGCAGCATGAAAAAGCAGCTGATTGCCGGCAACTGGAAAATGAACGGCAGCCTGCTTCAGAACGAAGCGCTGATCCGCGCCGTGATTGGCGCTTTGCATGCACCGTCATGCGCCGTCGCCGTCTGCGTACCGGCGCCTTACCTTGGGCAAACACAGGCACTTCTTTCGGGCACCGCGGTCGACGTCGGCGCCCAGGACGTGTCGAGCCATGACGCTGGCGCGTTCACCGGGGAAGTATCGGCTGCCATGTTGCGCGAGTTTGGTGTGCGGTATGTGATCGTCGGTCATTCGGAGCGGCGCCATTTTCATGGCGAGACTGATGTCGGCGTGGCGGAAAAAACCAGGCAAGCGCTTGCCGCCGGCATCACGCCAATTGTGTGTGTTGGTGAGACCCTAGCGCAGCGGGAGGCAGGCAGTACGCAAGAGGTGGTGATGCGCCAGCTCGCCGCCGTGATTCACGCCAACGGACACTGCATCAGTGAAATCGTGGTGGCGTATGAACCAGTGTGGGCGATTGGCACCGGCAAGACCGCCAGCCCGGAACAGGCCCAATCAGTGCATTC
Source organism: Betaproteobacteria bacterium (assembly GCA_031403955.1). Lineage (GTDB taxonomy): Bacteria > Pseudomonadota > Gammaproteobacteria > Burkholderiales > Burkholderiaceae_C > CAISIP01. The sequence continues at coordinate 8,762 of JANNGR010000087.1, read as the reverse complement.
GGTCTTGCGGTCGCAACTCAGGGCCGCATCCGGTCACGCCGAACTGATTCGGATACTTTATGGCGGCAGCATGAATGCCGCCAACGCGGCGCAATTGCTGGCCCAGCCAGACATTGATGGCGGCCTGATCGGTGGCGCATCGCTCAAGGCCGCCGACTTCCTGGCGATCATTGCCGCGGCCAGGTTATCGGTTGCTTGAATTGCTATATATATAGGAGCGAAGAATGGATATTGTGTTAACCCTGGTACTGGCGCTGCAGATGCTGTCTGCGTTGGCCATGATCGGGCTGATCCTGGTACAACATGGCAAGGGCGCGGATATGGGTGCGGCGTTTGGCAGCGGCAGCTCGGGCAGCCTGTTCGGCGCCAGTGGTAGCGCGAATTTTCTCTCGCGCACCACCGCGGTCCTGGCAACCGTGTTTTTTATCTGCACCTTGGCGCTGGCCTATTTTGGCAATGTGCGTCCGGTTAGCGGCACCAGCGTGCTGGAAGGCGCCGCGGTAACGGCTCCAGCCGGCCCTGCCGCGGTGGCTTCCGCGCCGGCGGTGGCGGCCTCCGGCGCGGCCCTGATTCCGGCCAAATGAACAGGCCTGAACGCTGACAAAATCGGGGTAAACTCCACTCTGTCCGGATTGGCCAAAGCTGCAAGGCGCCTCACGCGATCCGGATGACTCAAAGCCGCCGTCGTGGTGAAATTGGTAGACACGCTATCTTGAGGGGGTAGTGGCGAAAGCTGTGCGAGTTCGAGTCTCGCCGACGGCACCAAAAAATTGCACCGGTCATGGATGCGCCTGACGGTCAGAAAAGGGCACCAGAATCTCCCGATGAACCTCGATCAATATTTACCCGTCCTGTTGTTCATCCTGGTCGGAGTTGGTGTCGGGGTGGTTCCGCAAGTACTCGGATATGTGCTCGGGCCAAACCGGCCAGACGCGCAAAAGAATTCCCCATACGAGTGTGGATTTGAGGCTTTTGAAGACGCACGGATGAAATTTGACGTGCGTTATTACCTGGTGGCGATCCTGTTCATTCTTTTTGATCTTGAGATTGCGTTTCTTTTCCCTTGGGCCGTGGCGCTGAAGGATATCGGAGCGGTGGGTTTCTGGTCGATGATGGTTTTCCTCGCGATACTCGTGGTCGGTTTTGTGTACGAGTGGAAGAAGGGTGCCCTGGATTGGGAGTGACGCGATGATTGAAGGCGTTTTCAAGGAAGGCTTCGCCACCACCAGTTACGACTCGGTGGTGAATTGGGCCAAGACTGGTTCGTTGTGGCCGATGACTTTTGGCCTGGCTTGTTGCGCGGTCGAAATGATGCACGCCGGCGCGGCGCGTTACGACATGGAGCGCTTCAGCATGTTGTTTCGCCCCAGCCCGCGGCAGTCGGACCTGATGATCGTCGCCGGCACTTTGTGCAACAAGATGGCGCCGGCGCTGCGCAAGGTCTATGACCAGATGAGCGAACCTCGCTGGGTGCTGTCGATGGGCTCATGCGCCAATGGCGGCGGGTACTACCACTACAGTTATTCGGTGGTGCGTGGTTGCGACCGGATTGTTCCGGTTGACGTTTACGTACCGGGTTGCCCCCCGACTGCCGAAGCCTTGCTGTACGGGATCATCCAGTTGCAGCAAAAGATTCGCCGCACCAATACCATCGCACGCGCTTGAAGGGACCAAAGTGACCGTTTTTGCCGTGAGTCCCGAGGCGCTGAAAGACGCCGTTGTTGCCGCGCTGGGCGACAAGGTCAGGCACATTGACGTGCGACTCGGCGAACTGACGGTCGTGGTCAGCGCTGCCGGTTACCTGGAGGCGGCGGTGGCATTGCGCGATGCACCGGCATGCCGCTTTGAGCAACTGATCGACCTGTGTGGCGTCGACTACTCCGAATACGCGGCTGGTTCAACCGACGGGGCGCGTTACTGCGTGGTGTCTCACTTGTTGTCGGTCAGCCTCAACCAGCGCGTGCGGATGAAGGTGTACGCGACGGATGATGACGTTCCGGTTGTGGCGTCGTTGACCGGCGTGTGGAACTCGGCCAACTGGTTCGAGCGCGAGGCATTCGACCTGTTTGGCATTGTGTTTGAAGGTCACAACGACTTGCGCCGGATTCTGACCGACTACGGATTCATCGGGCACCCATTTCGCAAGGATTTTCCGACCACTGGTCACGTCGAGATGCGTTACGACGCCGAGCAGAAGCGGGTCATTTACCAGAGCGTCACGATCGAGCCGCGCGAAATCACGCCGCGCATCATCCGTGAAGACAACTACGGAGGCCTGCATTGAGTTTTCAGGCAGTGCTTGGGCCTGGCGGACCGCGTCATGGCTGAAATCAAGAATTACACGCTAAATTTTGGCCCGCAGCATCCGGCGGCGCACGGGGTTTTGCGCCTGGTGCTGGAACTTGACGGCGAGGTGGTGCAGCGGGCGGATCCGCATATCGGCTTATTGCATCGCGCCACCGAAAAGCTGGCCGAAAGCAAGACCTATATCCAGTCACTGCCCTACATGGATCGTCTCGACTATGTGTCGATGATGGCCAACGAGCAGGCCTATTGCCTGGCAATCGAGAAGTTGCTGCGGGTCGATGTGCCGTTGCGGGCGCAATACATCCGGGTCATGTTCGCCGAGATCACGCGCTTACTCAATCACCTGATGTGGCTTGGTGCGCACGGCTTCGACTGCGGCGCGATGAACATCCTGATTTATTGCTTTCGCGAGCGCGAGGCGTTGTTCGACATGTACGAGGCGGTGTCGGGCGCGCGTATGCACGCGGCATATTTCCGGCCGGGCGGTGTCTACCGCGACTTGCCGGACAGCATGCCGCAGTACCAGGTCAGCAAGATCAAGAACGCCAAGGCCATCGCCCAGATCAACGAGAACCGCCAGGGCTCCCTGCTTGATTTTGTCGATGACTTTTGCAGCAACTTCCCGGCGCAGGTGGATGAATACGAAACCTTGTTGACGGACAACCGGATCTGGAAACAGCGCACGGTGGGCATTGGTGTGGTGACGCCCGAGCGGGCGTTGAACATGGGGTTCACCGGTGCGATGTTGCGCGGCTCCGGGGTGGTATGGGATCTGCGCAAGAAGCAACCCTACGATGCCTACAGCCTGATGGATTTCGATATACCGGTCGGCAAAACCGGTGATTGTTACGACCGTTACCTGGTGCGGGTGGCCGAAATGCGCCAATCCAACCGGATCATCCAACAGTGTGTGGTCTGGCTGCGGGCCAATCCGGGCCCAGTTATCACCGCCAACCACAAGGTCGCCGCACCATCACGCGAGTCGATGAAGTCCAACATGGAAGAGCTGATCCACCATTTCAAGCTGTTCACCGAGGGCTTTCACGTGCCGGCGGGCGAGGCTTATGCGGCGGTCGAACATCCCAAGGGCGAGTTCGGCATTTACATCGTCAGCGACGGCGCGAACAAACCGTATCGCCTGAAAATTCGCGCCCCCGGGTTTGCCCACCTGGCCGGCATGGACGAGTTGGCGCGCGGTCACATGATTGCCGACGCGGTGGCGATTATCGGGACGATGGATATTGTGTTTGGGGAGATTGATCGATGATCCCGGAAGCCGCCAAGCAGCGCTTTGCCAGAGAAGTCGCGAAATATCCGGCGGACCAGAAACAGTCCGCGGTAATGGCCTGCCTGACGATTGTCCAGCAGGAGCTTGGTTTTGTCAGCGTTGAAAGTGAAAAGCTGGTGGCGGAGTATCTTGGCATGGCCCCGATCGCAGTGCATGAAGTCACTACGTTCTACAACATGTACAACCAGCGTCCGGTGGGCAAATACAAGCTGAATGTGTGCACCAATTTGCCGTGCCAGTTGCGTGATGGCGCCAGGGCCTTGCAACATCTGGAGCACAAATTGGGTATCGGCATGGGTGAAACAACGCCCGATGGAATGTTCACGCTGCAGCAGAGCGAGTGCCTGGGGGCATGTGCGGATTCGCCGGTGTTGCTGGTCAACGATCGCACCATGTGCAGTTTCATGAGTGATGACAAGCTCGACCAATTGATCGATGGGCTCAGATCGGCCGGTGTCCAATGATGTCCGCCGAAGAATTATTGGCGCGGTTCCAGGCCACCGGTCTTGAAACCTGTTTTCACGAGCGCCACATCAGCCCGCAGATCTATGCCGGGCTCAACGGCTCAAACTGGCGTCTGCATGACTACCAGGCACGTGGTGGTTACGAGGCGCTGCGCAAGATTCTTGGAATTGACGGTGGCGAGGGATTGACTCCCGACCAGGTAATTGCGACGGTCAAGGAGTCGGCATTACGCGGCCGGGGTGGTGCCGGATTTCCGACCGGATTGAAATGGAGTTTCATGCCACGCCAGTTCCCGGGGCAAAAGTACCTGGTGTGCAACTCGGATGAGGGTGAGCCGGGCACCTGCAAGGACCGCGACATACTGCAATTCAATCCGCATATCGTGATCGAGGGTATGGTCATCGCCGCGTACGCGATGGGCATTACGGTCGGCTACAACTACATTCACGGCGAGATCTTCAAGACCTACGACCGGTTCGAAGAAGCGTTGGAGGAGGCACGCGCCGCGGGTTTGCTGGGCAACCAGATCCTGGGCAGCAAGTTCAGCTTCGAGTTGCATGCCGCCCATGGTTTTGGCGCCTACATCTGCGGCGAAGAGACCGCTTTGTTGGAGTCGCTGGAAGGAAAGAAGGGTCAACCTCGCTTCAAGCCGCCGTTTCCGGCCAGCTTTGGCATGTACGGCAAACCGACGACGATCAACAACACCGAAACCTTCGCTGCGGTGCCGTGGATCATTCGCAACGGCGCTCAGGCTTATCTGGCATGCGGCAAACCCAACAATGGCGGCACCAAGATCTATTCGATCAGCGGCGACGTGCGCCAACCGGGCAATTATGAAATTCCGATGGGTACACCTTTTCCCAAGTTGCTCGAGATTGCTGGTGGTATGCGCGCCGGACGGCAACTCAAGGCGGTGATTCCAGGCGGCTCCTCGGCGCCCATCTTGCCCGGCGCGGCGATGATGGACTGTACGATGGACTACGACTCGATTGCCAAGGCTGGCTCGATGCTGGGGTCGGGCGCCGTCATCGTGCTCGACGATAGCCGTTGCATGGTGAAGTCCCTGCAGCGCCTGAGTTACTTTTACATGCACGAATCCTGTGGCCAGTGCACGCCGTGCCGCGAAGGCACCGGCTGGCTGTCGCGCATGGTGGACCGGGTCGAAACCGGTCACGGCCGGCCGAGCGACATGGACCTGCTTAATTCAGTCGCCGACAACATACAGGGGCGCACGATTTGCGCCCTCGGCGACGCCGCGGCCATGCCGGTGCGCGCAATGATCAAACATTTCCGCCACGAATTTGAGTACCACGTAGAACACAAGACCTGTTTGGTCCCGGCCTACGTCTGAACGGGCAACCCAAGATGGTAGAAATCGAACTCGACGGCAAGAAGGTCGAAATAGTTGAAGGCAGCATGATCATGCATGCAGCCGACAAAGCGGGCACCTATATTCCGCATTTCTGTTACCACAAGAAGCTCAGCATTGCCGCCAATTGCCGCATGTGCCTGGTTGACGTCGAGAAAATGCCCAAGCCCATGCCGGCCTGCGCGACCCCTGTCACACAAGGCATGATTGTTCGCACCAAGAGCGACAAAGCGATCAAGGCCCAGCAGTCGGTGATGGAATTCCTGCTGATCAACCATCCGCTCGACTGCCCGATTTGTGACCAGGGCGGCGAATGCCAGTTGCAGGATCTGGCGGTTGGTTATGGTGTCTCCGCATCGCGCTACGAAGAGGAAAAACGCGTCGTCTTCCATAAGGACGCAGGCGCGCTGATTTCGATGGAGGAGATGAGTCGCTGTATCCACTGCACGCGCTGCGTTCGTTTTGGCCAGGAAGTTGCCGGTGTGATGGAGCTTGGCATGTCGCACCGCGGCGAACATGCCGAGATCGAGACTTTTGTCGGCCAGTCGGTGGACTCTGAGCTGTCCGGCAACATGATCGACATCTGCCCGGTGGGCGCTCTGACCAGCAAGCCATTTCGTTACAGCGCGCGCACCTGGGAGCTGTCACGCCGCAAATCCATCAGCCCACACGACTCGACCGGCGCCAACCTGGTGGTGCAGGTCAAGAACAACAAGGTGATGCGTGTGGTGCCGCTGGAGAACGAGGCTGTCAATGAATGCTGGATCGCGGACCGGGACCGTTTTTCCTATGAGGCGCTGAACAGTCCCGAGCGCTTGACCAAACCGATGCTGAAGCAGGCTGGGCAGTGGCGCGAAGTCGAGTGGCAGGTGGCGCTCGAATACGTCGCCAACGGGCTGAAGCAGATCAAGGCGGACCATGGGCCAGCCAGCATCGGCGCGCTGGTCAGCCCGCATAACACGCTGGAGGAACTGTATTTAGCCGGCGCTTTGGTGCGTGGCCTGGGCAGTGAGAACATCGATTACCGGCTGCGCAACGCCGAGTTCGGTGCGCCTGAAGGCGTGCGTTATCTCGGTACCTCGATTGCGTCGCTGTCGAAGCTGCAACGGGTGCTGATCGTGGGCTCGAATCTGCGCAAGGACCACCCGCTGTTTGCGCAACGTATCCGCCAGGCGGCGCGTCATGGTTGCGTTGTTAACGCTGTCAATGCCCAAACCCACGACTGGGCGATGCCGGTCGCCAATGTTTTGCTGTCCGGCTCCGCCGATTGGGCCCAGGCGCTGGCCGATGTCGCGGCGGCGGTGGCGGCCGAAAAAGGTGTTGCGGCTCCGGCTAAAGGTACTGCCAGCGAAACTGCCGTGGCGATCGCCAGGTCCATGCTGGGCGGTGAACGCAAGGCTATCTTGCTTGGCAACGCGGCTGCGCATCATCCGAAGTCATCGAGCCTGCTGGTTTTGGCCAACTGGATCGCGGCACAGACTGGCGCCACGGCTGGGTTTCTGACCGAGGCCGCCAACACTGTCGGCGCACAACTGGTGGGCGCCATGCCCCGCGCCGGTGGCCAAAACGCGGGGCAGATGCTGGCAGGCGGACTCAAGGCGTTGTTGCTGCTGAACCTTGAACCGGTTTTTGATTCGGCAGCCGGGCCGGCCTGCGCGACTGCATTGGGCCGCGGGGCGATGGTGGTTACGCTTTGCCCATTCAAGGCGAATCTCGAATTCAGCGATGTGCTGCTGCCGATCGCACCGTTCACGGAAACATCGGGCAGCTTTGTCAATGCAGAGGGTCGCCTGCAGAGTTTCCATGCGGTCGTCAAACCGGCTGGTGATGCGCGACCGGCCTGGAAGGTATTGCGGGTGTTGGCCAACCTGCTGGGATTGCCGGGGTTCGATTTTGAATCGTCGCGCGACGTGCTGGTGCAAGCCGGGTTTGACGACGCCGCTGGGGCGGTTCTGGTCGCGCCAGACCGGCTCGGAAACCAGACCAGCGCAAGTATTGACCTGTTGCCGGCGACGCAACAGCCGGTGGTAGCCGGTATCTACCAGCTCGACTCCATCGTGCGCCGCGCGACGTCTCTGCAACTCACCGCTGATGCTCGCGCGGACCACGCCAATACGCAAGCTGGTGTGCGGCCGGCCGCGCTGGAGGCCCTGGCATGATTGACCAGTTCTATGCTGGCGGGCTGGGTTTGATGGGGGCTGCCTGGTGGACGGCCCTGGCCTGGCCGGTGTTGTGGACGCTGCTGAAAATCGTTGTGGTGTTGGCGCCTCTGATGGGCTGCGTGGCCTACCTCACGCTTTGGGAGCGCAAGGCGCTTGCCTTCACGCAGCTTCGCAATGGTCCCAACCGGGTTGGTCCCATGGGACTGCTGACGCCGATTGCCGACGCGCTGAAACTGCTCACCAAGGAAATCATCGTGCCCTCCGCCGCCAGCAAGGGGCTGTTTCTGCTCGGGCCCATCATGACCATCATGCCCGCGCTGGCGGCCTGGGCGGTGGTTCCATTCGGCCCCGACGTCGTGCTGGCCAACGTCAATGCCGGCTTGTTGTTCCTGATGGCGATCACTTCGCTGGAGGTCTACGGCGTGATCATCGCCGGTTGGGCATCCAATTCGAAGTACGCTTTTCTTGGCGCCCTGCGTGCGTCGGCCCAGATGGTCAGTTATGAGATCGCGATGGGTTTTTGCCTGGTGGTGGTGCTGATGGTGTCGGCCAGCATGAACATGACCGACATTGTGATGGGCCAGGGTAAGGGCATGTTTGCCGACCAAGGCATTGGCCTGTTGTCCTGGAACTGGTTGTCGCTGTTTCCGATTTTTCTGGTCTATTTCATTGCCGCTCTGGCGGAGACCAATCGCCATCCGTTCGATGTGGTGGAGGGCGAGTCGGAAATCGTCGCCGGTCACATGGTCGAGTACTCCGGCATGTCGTTTGCGATGTTTTTTCTGGCCGAGTACGCAAACATGATCCTGGTGTCGACGTTGTGCGTCATCATGTTTCTGGGTGGCTGGTTGTCGCCATTCGCGTTCCTTGACTGGATCCCGGGCTGGATCTGGCTCGGCATCAAGACCTTTGTGGTGGTGACCATGTTCCTGTGGGTTCGGGCCACTTTTCCGCGTTACCGTTATGACCAGATCATGCGACTGGGTTGGAAGATTTTTATTCCCATCACCCTGGTGTGGCTGGTGGTGGTGGGTGGCTGGATGCAGACCCCCTTCAATATCTGGAAGTAGATCGAAGAAGTACCCCGCCATGTCTACCCAAGCACTCGCACCGCAAACCACCCCGGCCTTCTCGCTCAGGGACTTTCTGTCCAGCTTCATGCTGCTGGAGC
>JANNGR010000086.1:0-18212 GCA_031403955.1 Betaproteobacteria bacterium | reverse complement strand
ATCGAACTGGTTCCAGCGGTGGCGGGCCAGGCCGGCCTTGAACTCCTGGCCGTAGACCATCCCCCCGAACCCGATGGGATTGCCCGGCCCGGGCTTGCCGTAGGTCGTCTGCGCAGGCGCGCCCACAACATGCGCCCCGCCGTACACAACTCGTCGAGCCAGGATGGCGCGTAGTCGGTGACGCGCGCGGGCAAAAGCTCGGTCTCCCATGCGCCGGCCGGCGCCTCGTAGCCCTCCAGTTGCGCCAGCACCGCCGCCAAGGCTTCAGGGCCACTGACCCTGGCGGCAGCAGCGACGTGTTGCCATTCGAACAGGAAGCGCACGAAGTCGCGCGGCTCGACCGGTTCGATCTCGCGCCGCAGACGCTTGAGCGTGTAGCGGTGGATGCGCGCCAGCAGATGCCTTTCACACCATTCGTCACGATCGGCGGTGGCAGTGAATCGTCCCTGCAGCACATAACCTTCGTTTTGCAGGCCAAGCAGCGCGGCTTCGACCTCGGACGGCTGCAGCCGAAGCTGGTGCGCGAGTTCGTGCACCGATGTCGGACCCATAGCGCCAAGGCGCGACCGCAGCAGCTCGCGCAGCGACTCGTCGCGGTTTGCCGGGATGGGTGTGTATTCGGCCGGCGCTTCGATGACCGGACGCATGACCGCAGCGGGATACAACACCTGGACCTGCCGCAGGCCCTCGGCCGCGACCCACATGCCGGTCTGCGCGCAGTCGGATGCCGCGAGCAACAGGCAGGTAGCGCGGCCGCTCTGGGCCAGCGCTGCCAACCATGCCGTCCAGTGTGTGTTGCGGGCCAGGTCCTGATCGGTAATCACGCCCAGGCCGCTGAGTGCCTCGTGCATCTCGTCCGGGTTGCGCGGCTGGGGCCAGGCTTCCTGCCGCACGCTTTCGATGGCGTCTGGGTCCAGGCGGCCCAGATCGTCGGCACTTTGCGGATCGGTGTAGCGACGGCTTCGGACCGCCTGGGTTCGGCGCTCTTCCAGCGGCGCGTCGTCGAGGTAGGCATACGGCCGGGCGTTCAAGACCTCGGCCGCCAGCGGTGAAGGCGCGGAAAGGTCGCGCGCCACCACCGCAACTGCGCCGGCTTCGAGACCACGCAGCAGTTGCAGCCAGCCCTGCGCATCCATCGCGTCGTGGAGGCAGTCGTACAAGGTCTGGGCGACCAGCGGATGGTCGGGTATCTCGCGTTCGCCGGCCAGGTTTTCGGCGCAAGCGACCTGATCGGGAAACACCGATGCCAACAGGTCTTCGGACTTCATGCGCTGCAACTGCGGCGCCACTTTGCGGCCTGCAACGAAACGCAGCAACGCCAACGCGGTGGTCGCGTTCCAGCGCCAGCGCACCCCAAACAGCGGCGCGTCGAGCAGAGCCTGTACCAGCACGTCCATGGCCGTGGCCGAATGCAGGTAGTGCATGACTTCCGGCAGCGGGAAGCTGTGGCTGGTGGAAAGCGACAGCACAATCGCATCCTCGGTTGCCGCGGCCTGCAATTCGAAATTGAACTTGCGGCAGAAACGTTTGCGCAACGCCAGACCCCATGCGCGGTTCAGGCGGCTTCCATAAGGCGAATGGATGACCAGCTGCATGCCGCCGGACTCGTCGAAAAACCGCTCCAGCACGATCTGCTGCTGGGTTGGCAAGGTGCCCAGCGCAGCCACGGTGCGGCCGAGGTAGTCGACGATCTGGCGCGCGGCATCATCAATTAGGCCGAGTTCGCCGACCAGCCAGGTTATGGCCGCCTCGCTTCCTTCGGCGGCCAGCTGTTGTGCGACAACCTGCCGCAGGCGCGAGACCCCGAATGACAACTCGTCGCTGCGGCCAGGTGCTTCGCCGAGCCAGAAGGGAATATTGGGCGCGACGCCGTGTGCGTCTTGCACCCGCACCCGGCCCGGCTCTATCTTCAGGATGCGGTAACTGGTATTGCCGAGCTGGAATACGTCGCCAGCCATGCTCTCCACCGCGAAGTCCTCGTTCACGGTTCCGATCGTCTGCGCCTGCGGTTCCAGCACCACGGTGTAGTCGGCGGTTTCTGGAATGGTGCCGCCCGAGGTCAGCGCGGTAAGGCGCGAGCCCTTGCGTTCGCGCAGCCGGTGATGAACCGCGTCGCGGTGCACATAAGCGGCGCGCGGCCCGTTGCGGGTGGTAAAACCTTCGGCCAGCATCCGCACCACGGCGCCATAGTCCGCGCGCTTCAGATGCGCATAAGGCCAGGCGCGGCACACCAGCGCGAACAGTTCCTCCTCGTCCCATTCACGGCTGGCGGTCTCGGCCACGATCTGTTGCGCCAAAACATCCAGCGGCGCAGGCGGCACACGCAGCGCGTCGAGTTCGCCGCGGCGTATGCAGTCCAGCAGCGCCGCGCATTCGACCAGTTCGTCGCGCGATTGCGCAAACAGGCGCGCCTTCGGTAGTCCGCCCACGGCGTGGCCGGACCGGCCCGCGCGTTGCAGGAAAGTGGCAATCGATCGCGGCGAGCCCAATTGGCATACCAGGTCGACGTCGCTGATGTCCAGGCCCAGTTCGAGCGAAGCGGTTGCCACCAGCACTTTCAGTTCTCCGCGCTTGAGACGTTGCTCCGCATCAAGTCGCGTTTCCTTCGCCAGGCTGCCGTGGTGCGCCGCAACCGCCTCTTTGCCGAGCCGCTCGCCCAGGTGCCGCGCGGCCCGCTCGGTCATGCGGCGGGTGTTGACGAAAACCAGCGTGGTGCGGTGCTCCAGCACCAATTCGGCGACCCGCGCGTAGACCTGTTCCCACTGCTGGGTCGACATCACGGCGCCCAGCGGCGTGGGCGGCAGTTCCAGCGCCAGGTCGCGTTGCTTGGCATAACCGATATTGACGATCACGCAATCGGCCACGCCGCCGCTGACCGCGCCCGCGCCGACCAGGAAACGCGCCACTTCGTCGATCGGTTTCTGCGTCGCCGACAGGCCGATGCGCGTCAGCCGCCGGCCGCAAAGCGACTGCAGTCTTTCCAATGACAGCGACAGGTGGCTGCCGCGCTTGCTGGCGGCCAGGGCATGGATTTCATCCACGATGACGGTGTGTACCGGGGCCAACATCTTGCGCCCGGATTCCGAACCCAGCAGCACATACAGCGACTCCGGCGTGGTCACCAGGATGTGCGGCGGTTTGCGCAGGTTGTGCTGGCGGTCCTTCTGGGGCGTATCTCCGGTGCATACCGCGGTACGGATATCGATGTCCGGCAATCCCGATTGCGCCAGTTCAGCGCGAATGCCCGCCAGGGGTGCTTCCAGGTTGAGCCGAATGTCGTTGGACAGAGCCTTCAATGGCGAGATGTAAACGACACTGGTCTGGTCGGCCAGGCCACCCGGTTGCAGGCCCTGGCGCACCAATCCATCCAGTGCGGCGAGAAACGCCGTCAGGGTCTTGCCAGACCCGGTCGGCGCGGCCACCAGCGTATTGCGACCGGCACGGATGGCCGGCCAAGCCGCCGTCTGCGCCTGCGTGGGCGCGGCGAACGTGCGGCGGAACCAGACGCCGACGGCGGGATGGAAGTCTGCGAGAGTCACGATGCAGAGAATACGCCAGGGACGCCCGGCAGGGGCCCTGACGGCGGCTTCGGGTACAACCAAATTGACGAATCAAGCCGGCGCCGACAAGGCGCGCACTATCATCTGGCATGCAAATCCGACCCTACCGTATCGATGTTCCCGCGCCGGTGCTGGACGACCTGAAAAGACGGCTCGGCCAGACCCGCTGGCCGAACCAGCTTGCCGATGCCGGCTGGGACTATGGCGCCAACCTGCCTTACATCCGCGAACTTTGCGACTACTGGCGCACCGGCTACGACTGGCGCGCCCACGAGGCGGCCATCAACAGCTACCCCCAGTTTCTGTGCGAAGTTGACGGCGTTGACCTGCATTTCATCCATCTGCGCGGCAAGGGCCCAAACCCGTTTCCATTGCTGCTGATCCACGGCTGGCCGGGCTCCATCGTCGAGTTCCTCGAACTGATAGGACCACTCACCGATCCAGCGGCGCACGGCGGCGACCCGGCCAACTCATTCGATGTTGTCATACCGGCGCTGCCGGGCTTCGGGTTCGGCGGCCAACCCACCGACCGTGGATGGGGTCTTACCCGCATTGCCGCTGCCTTCGACACATTGATGAGTGGCGCGCTTGGTTACGCGCGTTATGCAATTCAGGGCGGCGACTGGGGTGGCGCCATAGCCGCCAAGATGGGGTCGGCCCACGCCGGCCAGGTTGTCGCCATCCACCTCAACTTCGTGGTTGCCGCGCCGCCGCGCGGCGACTGGAGTGCCGCGGACAAGGCCGCCATTGCGACGCGCGACGCCTTCCAGGCCGGTGAGACCGGCTACAGCAACGTCCAAGGCACCAAGCCCGATTCGCTGACGATGGCCCAGACTGATTCGCCGGCCGGCCTCGCCGCCTGGGTAGTCGAAAAATTCCGTACCTGGAGTGACTGTGGCGGCAACGTTGAACGGGCCTTTTCGCGCGATGTGTTGCTCACCAACCTGATGTTCTACTGGGCGCCGAACAGCGTTGCCAGCGCGGCCCGCATCTACTGCGAATTCCGCCGCGACCCATCCTCCTACCGTTACGGCAAGGTTGAAGTACCGACCGCGGTTGCGATGTTCCCGAAGGAGCCATGGCAGTCGCCGCGTGCCTGGGCCGAACTGCGCTTCAACATCCAGCGTTGGACCGACATGCCGGCAGGCGGACATTTTGCCGCGCTGGAACAGCCGCAACTGCTGCTCGAGGACATACGCGCCTTCTTCGCCACACAGGTCTTCAGCCGCCCTGGTCCGGTTTGATCGGAACCCCTGAAACTCTGGAAGGAATTGACATGCGAGCAGTTTTTGGTGTTCTGAGTCTGTTGATCGTGGTGGCCGTGGTGGCTGTTCTCGCCCGCAAGCAACTGGGCGCGAATGCAATCGTGCCCGCTAACCCCGGCGTCGCCATGCCAGCCACCGCGCCGGGTGCAACCGTGCAACAACAAAGCCAGCAAATTCAAGACCAAGTCAAACAATCGGTTGAGGCCGCCATGCAACAAGCTCGACCGGTACCGGACGACAAATGAATGGCGGCTAGCGCTGTTTCATGACGTCAATGGCCGGACCAGTTCGTGTTGCCGTCAGACATCAACGCGCCGGCGTGAGCGCCAGTGTGCTGCGGGTATTCACCGCCACATCCGCTTCCTTCAGCCACTGCCGCACATAACCTCCGGCGACGAAAGTTTTTGCCTGGTCGCGGTAATGGGCGTCGAACAACACGCCACTTTGCCCGACCGGGTTGCTACCGAGTGACAAGCTGGCGTCGGCAAAGTCGATCAGGCGCCGGGTCGACGGGCCATACGACACCGCCCAGGGGGCGGGCCCGATGCTGCTGCCCATGGCATTCGGTATCTCGCGCCCGCCGGGTGCGGCGAAAGGTCCGACGCTGAACAATTTTTCGAGCGGTTTTTGCTGCCCCAGCGGATGGTTATGGGTCAGGGTATGGGCGCGGCCCCAGGTCCATTGGGCCGGGTCTTGGCCAAATTTGGTTTGAAGGTGGTCGAGTGTGGCGCGCCACACCAGTTGCATGGTGTCGCGGCGGTTCTCTTTGGCGGGTGTGTTGCGGTCGTCCCACCATGGCGAGTTGGCGTCGGCGGCCAGGCGTGGCAATGCGAGGTCCAGCACCCGCGTGCCGAGCAGGTTCTTGAACTGCACCGGGCCCATCTCGTCGGCCATGGCGCCTCGGGCCAATTCATACAGCAGTTGGTTGAATAACGTGGGTGCCACGGCCTCGAGCGCATGTTTGCCGTCCCAAGCGGCTAGCTGGTCCAGCAGCGCGCGTTCGTTCGGGGCGGTCACAACCTCGCGTAATAGTGGCAACACGGAATTCAGCAGCCGCGGCCCATAACCGGTCTGAACGTCCAGCTGTATTGACTGGCTGCTTGCCATATCCCACTTGCGGCTGTCGTCGCGCAGGTGCCCGACGATTTGCTGGACTCGGTCCGGCAAGTGGTAATAACCCGGCACCGGCACGCCGCTGGGCGGTTTGGGCTGGTGGTTGGCAGACACGATATAACCGCGCGCCGGGTTCTCTTCCTGCGGGTTGTCGGTGAACGCCTGGTAACCCGGTTTGTCGGCTTCGGGCTGGCTGCCGTCGAGTATGAAAACCGGGTTCACGCCGTCCGGGCGCCGGGGCAGTTTGGCAGCCGCCCACCAGGCAATGTCACCGGCCGCGTTGGCCCACACCACGTTCAGGCCGGGCGCGTGGATCTGGCTTGCGGCCGAGCGCGCCTTGTCCAGCGTGTCGGCGCGGTTGAGTTGGTAGAAAGCGTCCAGGATCGGGTTCTCGGTCTCCAGAAAAGCCCACCACAAGGCGACCGGCGTCTTGCCAAAATTGTCCGGGAAGGCGTCGGTGATGATCGGTCCGTGCGCAGAGCGGCGCAGCATCAAGCGCGCCGGTGCGGCACCCTTGACCAGGATGGATTCTTCGCGCACTTGCAAGTCCACCCATTGGCCCTGGTACCAGACCTGGTTGGCATTCGCCGGGTTGGCTTTTTCCGCGACCATGTCCATGTCGTCGTTCTGGAACATTGTCAAACTCCAGCCAAAGTGCTGGTTGTGACCCAGCAGGGCCAGCGGGTTGAGCACCTGGTAGTGGCCATACAAGTCGATGCCCGGGGCGGATACATGGGCCTCGTACCAGACCGCCGGAGCCGCGTAGCCAATATGCGGGTCGCCGGCCAGCAGTGGTTTGCCGCTGACGGTGCGGCGGCCGGACAACGCCCACGCGTTGCTGCCCTCGAATGGCGGCACAGCGGTGTTCTCCAGCACCTGCTGGCTGACTCGCGCCACCCGGTTCAGTGCCTGCCAATCGGCCCCCGACAGTGTGGCTACGGCGTTGGGTGTATCGACGCCTTCGGGATGCCAGTCGAGATCGAACACTTTCAGGTAGTCGGGCCCCAGTTTGTCGCGTATGTAGGTCAGGGCCGGCTCGGTGCGCAGCGCCGCCGCAAAGCTGTAGGCCAGATAACCCGCCACCGATACCGTGTCCTGCGGCGTGAAGGGCCGTTTCGGTATGCCAAGTATGTCGAACTCCAATGGCGCCGGGTGGCTGGCCTGGTACTGGTTGACGCCGTCCAGATAGGCGGCCAAGGCCTGATAGGACGGGCTTTTCAGGTCCATGCGTTGCACATAGGCATCAGCGTGCGCGCGAATGCCCAGGGTGCGAAACAGCCGGTCGACATCGAGCAGCTTCGGGCCCAGAATTTCGGCCAACTCACCACGCGCCAGCCGGCGCGCCATCTCCATCTGAAACAGCCGGTCCTGGGCATGTACGTAGCCCAGCGCGCGGTACATGTCGGCCTCATTGGCGGCACGGATGTGCGGCACACCGCGTTCGTCATAACGTACTTCGACCGTGGCCTGGAGTTGCGTCAGCGCCACCTGGCCGCTGCGTTGCGGCTGTTTGCCGTGCAGGTACCACGCGGCGGCGGCGGCGCTGGCCAGCAGCGTTGCGACGCCCAGGCTGGTGGCAATTTTTGCGATCCGGTTCATTGGGTCTGCCTTCGCATTGCAGGTTGGTTCGATTTTGTCGAAACATCATATCTGGCGCGCCCCGCGGCAGAAAGGGAAAACTTGTCGCGCGTGGCCGGACGGTGTAATCTTTGTCGTCGCCGTCGTGCCAACGACCGAGGCGACCGCAACCCAACCGGAGATCATGATCATGTCACTACGCATTAATGATGTCGCCCCCAACTTCAGCGCGCTCACCACGCAGGGAAAGATCGACTTTCACCAGTGGATCGGTGACGGTTGGGCCATCTTGTTTTCACACCCCAAGGACTTCACGCCGGTGTGCACGACCGAACTGGGCTATATGGCCCGCATAGAACCGGAGTTCACCCGGCGCAATTGCAAGCTGATCGGCCTGTCGATCGACCCGGTCGAGAACCACCACAACTGGGCCAAGGACATCGAGGAAACGCAAGGGTTTTTGCCCAAATACCCGATGATCGGCGACACCGATCTGGCGGTGGCCAAGCTCTACAACATGTTGCCGGCCGACGAAGCCGGCACTTCGGACGGTCGCACGGCAGCCACCAATGCCACCGTGCGCTCGGTGTTTGTGATCGGGCCGGACAAGAAAATCAAGTTGATGATGACCTACCCGATGACCACCGGACGTAATTTCGACGAGATCCTGCGCGTACTCGATTCGATGCAGCTAACCGTAAAGCACAAAGTGGCCACGCCAGTCAACTGGAAGAGCGGCGAAGACGTCATCATTGCCGGCTCGGTGACCGACGATGACGCGAAGAAGCTGTTCCCGGCTGGCTGGAAGACCGTCAAGCCTTATTTGCGGGTGGTCAAACAACCGGGTTGAACGAGGGCTGATGAAGGCCAGTTTCTTGAGCGTGCGCAGCAGGTGAGAAATAGTGAGGGCGGCGGGTTTCAGGGCCGGATTTAGTAGCGGCTTTTGTTCTGTGCTGATCAGTCGGTCTGCGCAAACACCGTTAGAACTCCGGTGTAACCGTACAGGTGGTGGCGCGCGATTTCACCACCGGCGAAAAACCCCACCAGCGGCACATCGCCCAGCGCACGGCGCACGATTTGCAACTCGGCGCTCGGTCCACCGAAATGCGGGCCGCCGCGACCCGAACAGCTGACATAAACCGCGCCAGCGATGCGCCGGGCCGGATGCGGAGTGGCCTGGGCATGTGATTGCGCCAGCGCGGAGGCGGTCTCCATCGTCAATTCCAGCGGCTCCAACTCTTCCCGGATTTCCGCGCAAACCCGAATCAAGTCGGCTCGGGCGGCCTGTACATTGCGCTGGCAAAAGGCCAATTGCATGCCCGGCTCGACATGGTCCGAAACGGCGACGCCGCGGCGAGCCGGATCGAGCCCGATGATGTGGCGCACGATCACATCGCTGCCAAAGTTTCCGGTACGACCCACCGCGTTGACACCATCGGCGTCAGACGAACGCACCAAGCCGGCCAGCGTGGCGCGAATCGCCGCCAGCGCTTCCTGCGGCCGCTCCAGCGAGACATGCAGGTCGCCCAGCAATACGTCCAGCGCGGGCTGGCCATCAATCTGCGTCACGACGTTTTTGTCAGCGGCGCTGATCCGGCGCACTTTGGATATCGGTTGACAGCCTTGTGTCACGCGCGAAACCAGTGGCACGCCAGCCCCGAAGGCAACGCCGCTCAAACCCCCGCTGAAGACACCGCGGGCAGCGCCCTGGCCGCGCATGTTGCCGTCGCCTCCAATCGCGAACTGTACCGTGCGGGTGCGACTGGCGCACAGTCCGCCGAATAAATAACCGGTGGCCGTACGCGCTGCCATTTCCTGGATCAGTTCGCTTAATTCATGCGTGCCACCGTCGGCGTGAACCAGCGCCGTATGGGCTTCAAAGCCCAGGTTCAAGGGCGCGACTCCTGAAAACACCCGGTATTGGTCACTGGGCAAATCACACAACATCAACGCCATGGCCGGTTCGTCGAAGTACTCCACATTGTTGGAAGCAATGCCGATACCCACGGTGCCCGACCAGTCGGTGATGCCAGGCAATTCGGCGCTCAGATGGTCCAGAATTTCCTGCGCGACTCCGGCGTAGTGGTCGGTGATGTACAACAGGGCCAGCGTCGGCGCCCGAGCGTAACCGTGCAAGGCCATCTGGGCACGCAATTGCGCCAGGACCAGGCCGGCTGCCATGATCCACTGCGGATGGGTTGCGTGCCCGTACGGAAACAATTTCATCGCGGGCCCAGGCGGGTCGTGTGTTCCGGGCCAACTCAGCGACTGCGGGCGGTTGTCTTGCGCACCGCCTTGCTGGCGGCCGGGCGTGCTCCGGCGCGGCTAACGGCCGCTTTCTTGGTGGCCTTGACTGCCTCTTTGGCAAAACCGGCTGCCATGTTCCTGGTAGCGTCGATGGCGGTGTTGCGGCTGGCATCCTTCATCGCGCTGGCCGCAATCTGCTGGAATTGCTGCGTCAGCGACCCCCACAACTGCATTGGGTCCACCAACCCGGCAAATCCAGACCCGGGTTTGGACGGACTGATCGCGTCCTTGGCGGCACTGCCCACGCTGGAGGCAGCGTCAGAAATTGTCTTGGCGGTGCTGGCGGCTTTTTCGGTCACGCGCTGCACACTGCTGGCAACCGAATCGGCCGCCTTGAGCTTGAACGCATTGGCCACATCGCCAATATTGAAGTTCATGCCCTTGAGTGTGGCCAAGGTCATTTTTTGCACTTCCAGCGCCTGGATCGTGGCGCCCAGCGCCCGGGAGTTTTGCTCAAGCCAGAAATGCACCGCCTTGAGTTCGTCAATGCGTTTTTCCAGTTCCTCGACGTTGAGTGACGGCGCGACCCAATTGGCCAGGTTGGGCATTTGCGGGATACTTTGCGACGCTCCCTTGGCCAGGTTTTGAAGAAAATCAAAACCTGGGACGAACTTGCCGAAACCGGCGTTTTGTGAATCACTCATGGGCGCTCCAAAGGGTTGACTGAACGGTCAACAGCTTACCCCAATGTAGCGGCCTTGGCGACTCTCTCAAACAGACGCCGTGGCCCGCCGGCCCGGCATCGGCGCGTGTTCCCCGACGTCTGCACGCCCTCTTGGCCGGTCTCAAGCGCGACTGCGTACCTGTGCCGCTGCCGGGACAATTGCCGGCATGGGAACGCTTTATCTGGTACGCCATGGTCAGGCCTCGTTTGGCGCGCAAGACTACGACAACCTGAGTGCGCTGGGCACACAACAAAGTGTGCGCCTGGGCGAGTACTTCACCGGCAAAGGCGTGAAATTCGACGCCGCAATGACCGGCACTTTGCGCCGCCATGCACAGACCTATGCCGGCATCATCCAGGGCGCGGGGCTGGACCTGGTGGCCCTGCCCTGGCCGGGCCTGAACGAATACGACAGCGCAGCGGTGATTGCCGCGATCCACCCGCAAGAGCTAGAAAAGCCCGACACACCCGAGTTGTACCGGCGCCATTTCAGATTGCTGCGCGACGGACTGACGCAATGGATGAACGGCGTGGTAAGTCCCGCCGGCATGCCAAGTTACAGCGACTTCGTGGCCGGCGTCAGCAGCGCGCTCGACCACGTACGCGCGAACTTTGAGGGCAACGTGTTGCTGGTCTCCAGTGGCGGTCCGATCGCGACCGCGGTAGGGCATGTGCTGGGCACCACACCCGAGTCCACGATAGAGCTGAATCTGCGCATCCGCAACACCGCGGTGACAGAGTTCGCCTTCAATCCCAAGCGCCACGTGCTGTTGACCTTCAACACGCTGCCGCATCTGGATGCAGCGCAGCTGGCGCACTGGGTGACGTACGCCTGAAACCGCAAGCGAGACGCCTGTGTCTGCAACGCCACCCAAACCGCTGTCCGGCCGCGTCGCGCTGGTCACCGGGGCCAATACCGGCATCGGGCTGGTGACGGCGCGCGAACTGGCCGCACGGGGTGCGCAGGTGTTCATTGCCTGCCGTTCGGCCGAGCGAGCGCGGCCTGCGCTGGAGCAGATCCGTGCTGCCGGCGGCCAGGAACAAATTGAGGCGCTGGCGCTCGATCTGGGCGACTTTGATTCGGTGCGCCAATGCGCGCAATCGTTTCTGGCGCGTGGCCTGCCACTACATCTGCTGGTCAACAACGCGGGTCTGGCCGGCACCGGCGGCTGCACCAAATCGGGCTTCGAGTTGGCATTCGGCGTCAACCACATGGGGCATTTCCTGCTAACCCAGCTCCTGCTGGACCGCCTAATGGTATCGGCGCCGGCGCGTATCGTCACGGTAGCAAGCCGGGCGCATTACCGGGCCCCGGGCATCGACTGGGACGCCGTGCGCCAACCCACCCGGACCCGGCTGGCCGTGGCCGAGTATGGGGTCTCCAAACTGGCCAATGTGTTGTTCAGCGCTGAACTCGGCCGCAGGCTGGCCGGCAGTGGTGTCACGACCTACTCGTTGCATCCCGGCGTGGTGGCGTCCGATGTGTGGCGCGCCGTGCCGTGGCCGCTGCGCCCGTTGATCAAGCTGCGCATGCTTTCCACCGAGGAAGGCGCGGCGACCACGCTGTATTGCGCCAGCGCGCCCGAAGCGGCGCTGGAGACCGGCCTGTACTACGACCAGTGCCGCGCCAGGGCGCCCAGCACGGTCGCCCAGGATCCGGTGCTGGCAGCCGAATTGTGGCAACGCAGCGCGCAGTGGTTGCTGTAAATCAGCTTCGGGCGACTGCAATCTCAACTGGCGGTGTCAGGTCCAGCACCCGAATGCCGGCTTGCGGCCGGCCACGGGCGGCCCAGCGTGGGTCGCGCAAACTGCACAACACATCGGCGCGGCCGGCGTCCCAGTGCTCGCGCACGGTGTGGCGCGAAAACTCATAGTCTTTGGACTGGGTTTCATAGTTCTTGCTGCGGTGGATCAGGTGCACGATGGTGATGGCGGCCGGTGAACCGGCATTCAGCAAGTCGATCAGGTCCGGGTCGTCGGCGAAACTGGCGGGCAATTTGGCGGCCAGGCGCTGCGCGGCAAAAGTCAGCTTTTGGTGCGCGGCCACAAGGTCGGTGCCGTGCCGGGTGCGGCTTGCAAACTGTATGTCCTTGCCGCGTTCGGCGACTTCACCCAAGGTTCGTGGCAAGCGCCCACGCGCGCTGAACAGGTCGACCTGAAACACCAGCATATCGCTGGCCATGGGCTGGTCGATCACGTATTGCAGTGGCGTGTTGGATACCAGTCCGCCGTCCCAGTAGAACTCCGATTCAATCTCCACCGGCGCAAAACCAGGCGGCAACGCGCCGCTGGCCATGATGTGCCGGGGTCCGATCGGATCCGTGTATGTCACGTCAGCCGAATCGAAATAACGAAAATTCCCGGTGGCGACATTCACGGCGCCCACCGATAGACGAATCTTGTGTTCGGGGTCAGGCGTGTTGATCAGGTCAAAATCGACCAGGCGCGCCAGCGTCTGTTCCAGCGGCGCGGTGTCGTAATAACTCAATGCGCCCGCAGACCCTGGAGTCTGCAGCCATGCGGGCGGAAATCGTGGCTGAAAAAAGCCCGGCACGCCGGCCAGGGCGGCCAACGCGGCGCTCGACTCATTGAACACTTCGCGCGCCAGCGTGCCAAAGTAGTCTGGCAAAGCGGGCATCAGCAAGCGGGACGACACGCCATCCCAGAATTCGCGCAACCGCGCCACACGCCGCTCGGGCGGATTGCCGGCGATGAGCGCCGCATTGATGGCGCCTATCGATACCCCGGCCACCCATTGGGGCCGGATGCCGTTTTCGCTCAAGGCCTCGTAGGCGCCGGCCTGGTAGGCACCCAGTGCACCGCCGCCTTGCAGGACAAGCACGCATTGCTCGGATTGGGAAAAGGGATTACTTCGCATGCAATCGGAAATTCACCAGGAAGCGAATTGCCGCCGAGTGATTATCAGGGCTTGCCCGGCTCGCGATGCACGGACTTACCGGTACCATTACGCATGCACTATGCAGGGGCCTGGCAACGGATGTGGCGGGAACTGGGCACGGCAGATGCTGACGCCACGCTCTTACGCGCACTGGTGCAGCGTTATTCCGAGCCGCACCGCGCTTACCACACGCTGCAACACCTGGACGCATGTTTTGCCAGTTTCGCCGCGGTGCGTGATGCAACCACCCATCCGCAAGAGGTGGAGCTGGCGTTGTGGTTCCACGACGCCGTGTACGAGATCGGTCGCCCGGACAACGAACAACACAGCGCGGATTGGGCGCGGTCCGCGTTATTGGCTGGCGGCGGCAGTGGCGACGCAGCGCTGCGGGTGCATGCGCTGGTGATGGTTACCTGCCACAACGTCTTGCCGCAGACGCCCGATCAGCAAGTCTTGCTGGATATCGACCTGGCCATCCTGGGTGCGGCGCCACCGTTGTTCGAAGCTTACGAACGTCAGATACGGGTGGAACACGCGTCGGTGCCGGAACATGATTTTCGAAGCCGCCGGCGGCGCTTGCTGCAGCAGTTCGTGGCGCGTGAGCGGATTTACCACACGCAACACTTTCGCAACCGGTGCGAAACGCAGGCCCGCGCCAACCTGCGTCGTTCGATCGACCAACTGGGTGATTGAGCCTGGTCAGGAAACCCGGCCCGCTGCCAGCGTCAAGTGGTGGTGGCGGCGGCGGTAGCCTCGTCAAGCGCCTTGCATGATGGTGCGCAAACGGTCTGCGATTTGCCCGCCACCTTGCGTGTACCCATCAGTGAGCGCGGGCGGTGTTTTCCGCACATGAAACACGACATGGTTGCGCCGCCAAACGACGCAGCGGCCGCGAACGGTGAGCCCGACGCCTTGGACTTGTAACGCAGGCCGTCAGCCATTACCGCCGTTTTTGCTTCAGCTTTGGCCATCGGTAAAACCTTCTATGGATGCGCGCATGGCGCGTTCTATCACTGCTTTGGCCTGCTGCTCGGCAGCCAACGATGCATCAAGAGCCGAGCGGCAAAGGCCTGCCTGGGCGTAATTCACGTTTTCGTACACCTGCGAGGCAGCCGGGTGCTGGTTGAGCAAACTGCCCAAGTCACGGTCCGAGTGTACTGCGTTAAATTCATGCACCAAGTGTAAGACAACCGAGCGGTATTGCTCGGCGCCGACCGGCACGGAACTGTTTTCCATGCGCTCAAGCAGTGCCGCCAGCACATGCACTACGGTCAGGTTGTTCTGCCTGGGGGGAGTCTTGGTATCGTTCATATTGCAGAACTGGGGGCTTTTTGGTGAAAATCAAGCGCCCCCCGGTGCGATTGCTGCAATGCCTGCTGCAGATCGTCGATCAGGTCCTGCACATGTTCAATCCCGACCGACAGCCGCAGCAAATCGGGCGGCGCCGGTGAGCCGGCGCCTTCGACGCTGGCGCGGTGCTCGATCAGGCTTTCGGTGCCACCGAGCGAAGTGGCGCGTTTCCACAAACCAACCCGAGCCGCCGTGCCGATAGCCGCCGCCTCGCCGCCGACCACACAAAGCGACAACATGCCGCCAAAACCACCCTGCATCTGCCGCGCGGCGACGGCGTGACCGGGCGAACGCGGCAAACCCGGGTAAAGCACTTCGCGCACCAGCGCATGATTTTCGAAATGCTCGGCGATTTGTTGCGCCGATTGGGACGCCGCGCGCACGCGCAGGTACAAGGTGCGCATGCCGCGCAACAACAACCAGGCCTCAAACGAGCCCAGCGTGCCGCCCAATTGCGCACGAATGGCCTTGATGCGTTGCCAGAATGCATTGTTGTCGCGCGTGACCAACACCCCGGCGATCAGGTCCGAGTGCCCATTCAGGTATTTGGTGGCGGCGTGCATCACGATGTCGGCACCGAGTTCAAGCGGGCGCGTGAGAACCGGAGTCGCCACGGTGGAGTCGACCGCCACCAGCGCGCCGGCGGCGTGTGATATTGCCGCCGTGGCGGCGATATCGGTGATCGTCCAGAGCGGATTGGCGGGCGTCTCGATCCACACCAGCCGGGTCTTTCCCGCCTGAATCGCAGCCTGAACGGCGGCCGGATCGCTCATGTCGATGAGTTCGACCTGCAAGCCCCAATGGGTCGCAAAAGTCGTCAGCCAATTGCGTAGCGACCAGTACATCACCCTGGGCGCCAGCACATGGTCACCCGGGGCCAAGGCCTGGAACACGGCCGTGGCCGCCGCCATGCCGGACGCAAACAAAGCCGCGTCGACACCGGTTTCCAGCTGCGCGATTACCGCCTGCGCCTGGTCAAACGCCGGGTTGTCAGCACGGGCGTAGGCCCGGCCCGAACGGTACTGGTTGTCCTCGTCGCGCAGATAAGTTGACGACACATGGATCGGCGGCGTGATCGCCCGTGTCTGCTCGTCAATCCATCCCAGAGCCTGGGCGGCGATGCTTTCTGGTCTTGTGGTCTTGGTATCCATGGTGGGTGTTGGCTGAAGGGTTTACTTATTCGCGGTCTGAAAAACACCGTGGCGGCGTTGGCGTGGCAGCAAACCGGGAACTGCCTTGCGTGCCAGCGCGGCGCGTGCTGGCATTACGTCGCGCAGTGCCCAGGGCCGGGCGCGGGCACCACTTTCAATATAGTCCTGCAGCAGGAGGCGCCGACAGACGGCGGCATCGATGGTCCGCTGGCTGCAAAGGTACGCAAACAGATGATCCACCAGCATCTCCGGCGTCAGCCCGCTAGTCACAGCGGTCCTGGCCCAGAGCCAGTCGCAAAATTGCAGCAGAGCACCAAACGGTGACGGTGTGATTGGCTCCACAGCAGGTGGCTCGGGGGACTCCAGCAGCAGCGCCAGCGTGCGTTTGAACCGGCCCGAATTGGCGATCAGGTCCCAGTAGCGCGCCAGCCGGGTGAAGCGCTGCATGTCGGCGCGTGTCACGACCGCGGTTTCGCGCACCGTGTACGGCGGCTCCGGATCGAACAGCATGCCGTGTTCTGCACTGTGACGGGCGATCGGCGTGCCGCGCAGGCGCTTCAAGATTCCAAGCTGGATTTCATGTGGATGCAGCGCAACCAGGCGGTCAAAACCGTGTGCAAAACTAAGCATATCCTCGCCTGGTAAACCGAATATCAGGTCGGCGTGCAAGTGGACTTTCGATGTTTCGACCAGCCAGCGCAGGTTGGCCACCGTCTGGGCATTGTCCTGTTTGCGTGAAATACGCCGCTGCACTTCCAGGTTGAAGCTTTGGATGCCTACCTCAAACTGCAACACACCACCGGGAAACCGGGCAATCATGTCTTTCAATCGCTCTGGCAGATGGTCGGGTATCACTTCAAAATGCACCAACAAGCCATTGGCCGGCAGGCGCTCGAGAAAAAACTGCAAGATGCGCACTGAAGCGTCGAGTTTCAAATTGAAGGTCCGATCGACAAACTTGAAATTGCGCGCGCCGCGCTGGTAAAGGCGGTCGAGCGCGGCAAGAAAACGCTCCAGGTCAAATGCCCATGCCGTCTTGTCGAGTGAACTCAGGCAGAACTCGCATTTGAACGGGCAGCCGCGTGAGGCCTCCACATAGACCACCCGGTGTGCCAGATCGGCGTCGGTGTATTCGGCATACGGCAGCGTTATTTGGTCCAGCGCTGGCTGCTCGCCGGCAATCACTTTCATCAACGGTTTCGGGCCATGCAGCAGCGCCTGGCATAACCTAGGGAAACTGACGTCGCCCCAACCGGTGATCACATGGTCCGCCAGCGCAACGATGCCCTGCGCTTGCAGTTCATGGCTCACCTCCGGCCCGCCCAACACGATTTTCAAAGCCGGCCGCAACTGCTTCAACCGGTGTACCAACTGGCAGGTTTGGGTCACATTCCAGATGTACACGCCAAACCCGATCACCTGGGCCTGACCGGCGCGCGGCGCAGCTAGGTCGCGCAGCAGTTGGTCCGCCATTTCCTGCGTTTTGCGCGCGATGGTGAACTCGCGCAACAGCGTTTGCGGCCGCAGCTCACCCATATTGGCCAACAGATAACGCAACCCCAGCGACGCGTGAATGTATTTCGCGTTCAGCGTGCACAGGATCACGCTGGGTGGGCAAGGCGCGGGAGAGGTCATGCCGCTATTATTGGCCGACATGACACAAGAACTGTTTCGCACCGACGCCTACCTGACCGAATGCACCGCTACGGTGACGGCCATCAGCGCGCAAGGCATCACGCTGGACCGAACCGTCTTTTACCCGCTCGGCGGCGGGCAGGCGGGCGACGCCGGTGTATTGGTGTTGCAGTCCGGGCCATCGATGGGCAAACAGGTGGCAATCGCCGACACACGCAAAGGCAAAGACGCGCAAGGCAATGTCAGCGCCGGTATCTGCCACGTACCCCAGTTGGAGCAGACTGGAGAATCGGCGCTGGCCAGCCCCTTCGAAGTGCCGGGCTTGCAGGTCGGCGACACGGTAACTGCGCGCATAAATTGGGCACGCCGCCACAGACTGATGCGTTTTCACACCACCACCCACTTGTTGTGCCATCTGGTACCGCAATTGGTGAACGGCTGCTCCATCACGCCAGACTACGCGCGGCTGGACTTCAACATGACCGAGCCGCTGGACAAGGACAGCCTCAACGCTGGCATAACGCGGCTGGTGGCCGCGGCCCATCCGCTGGTGGTGGGTTCGATTACCGATGCCGAACTCGATGCCAACCCGGCGTTGGTGAAAAGCATGAGTGTGCAACCGCCCCGGGGCAGCGGCAGCATCCGTACGGTACGCATAGGCGCGCAGGAGATGATCGACTTCCAGCCCTG
>JANNGR010000085.1:0-8659 GCA_031403955.1 Betaproteobacteria bacterium | reverse complement strand
CTCGGCGCGTGGCCTGTTTGCGCGCCGGCGCATGGGCAAGAGCGAGTTCCTAAAGCACGACCTGCTTCCCGCAGCCGTGCGCGCGGGTTATCTGGCCGCCTACACCAACCTCTGGGATGACACCGACCATCCGGGGCAAGCCCTGGCAACCGCCATTGTGCTGGCAACCCAACCCAGGGGATTGGGCAAGTTCTGGGACGACCTGAACACGCCGATTCGCAAACTCAAGGGCACCGGCAAGCTGCCGCTGGGAATCGAAGCGGCGCTCGAACTGGATCTCGCCGATAAGGAGAAAGCGGCGGTGCCGGCGATCCAGGCCGCATTGCAGGCGGCCGACAAGACCAAAAAGCGCTTGCTGCTGGTCATCGACGAGGCGCAGGTGCTGGCCGCCGCGGAACACAAGGCGGTGGCGCACTCGTTGCGCGCCGGGCTGGACATTCGCAAGGCCGGCATCAAGGTATTGTTCGCGGGCTCATCGGAGTCGGCCTTGCGCGAGATGTTCTCGCGCGCGGCAGCGCCGTTTTACAACTGGGCTCCGCTGGAGCCGTTCCCGCTGCTCGGCCGTGAGTTTGTTGATTCCATGGTCAAACAACTGGCCAGCGTGGCCAAGAATCCGTTGAACCTGGACGACGCGCTGTCGGCGTTTGCTGCCTTGAAAGAAACGCCCGAGTTCTTTCGCTGGTACATCGAGCGTTATCTGATGTACCAGCAGCAGGGGCCGGAGCAGGCGTTGCAGTACACCCTGACACGTGTACATGACGACACCGGTTACGCCAAAGTCTGGAAGGAGCTAAACCGCACCGATCGGGCGGTGTTGTTGCTGGCGGCGCGTGGTGTGCAGGACCTGTATGGCGCACCGGCCCTAAAGCAACTTCAGGAGTTGTTGGACTCTTCCGACGTGACGGCCAGCGCGCCAAGAACCTCGATTCGGCGCCTCACCGGCGCCCGGCTGCAACTGATGGCGCGTGTCGACCACGGGGCCTATCGCTTCGAGGATCCCGAATTCCAGACCTGGGTAGCGGCCCGGCGGCTCATCGACTGACTCACGGCCCTCGCTGGACTTCTCATAAAATATCATTCAATATGATACTTATCAAACCACGTGAGAACTCTGGACACCATGGCCAAACCTGCAACATCTGCCGACCCGTGGCATTACCCTCGGCCAGAGCTAGCCCGGAAATACTTGGAAAGCTTTGCTATCGGCCTGACCTCGGCGCGTGGCCTGTTTGCCAAACGTCGCATGGGCAAGTCCGAGTTCCTGGAACAGGACCTAATCCCGGCTGCCCAGGCCGAAGGCTACTTGACTGGGTACATGAATCTGTGGGATGCCCGCACCCACCCGACACCATCGCTTGTAGCAGTACTCAGCCGCGCCATGGAGCCAAAGGGTCTGTCCAAGCTGGTCAAGCGTCTGAACATGCCGCTGAAGAGAGTCAAGGCCTCGGGCAAGGTGCCAGGCCTGGCCGAAGGCTCGCTCGAAGCGGAACTGGCCGCCGACCCGGCCGTCGCGTTTCCTTTGTTGAGCGAATTGCTGCGCAGTTTCGATGCGCCCGGCAAACGCATGCTGCTGGTGCTGGACGAGGCACAGGTGCTGGCATCCCCGGTACATACGGAACTGGCGCATTCGCTGCGGGCGGGCTTGGACAGCAGGAAGCAAAACATCAAGGTAGTATTTGCGGGCAGTTCCGAGCCGACGCTGCGCCGAATGTTTGGGCGGTCGACGGAACCGTTCTACAACTGGGCGCCCCTCGAACCGTTCGACTTGCTCGATACCGAATTCGTCCAGGCCATGGTAGCCAAGGTGAACAAGTTGTCGCGTTACTCCCTGACCTACGAGGTCGCCCTGGCGGCTTTTGTGGCGTTGCACAACACGCCCGAGTTCTTTCGCCGCTACCTAAGCCGCTACCTTGCCTACGCGGAGTTGGGAGCACAGGCTGCCCTTGAAGACACGCAGGCGCATGTGTTCGGCGATGCCAACTTCAGTGAAACATGGAGGAAGTTGTTGCCCGCGGACCAAGAGGTGCTCAAGCTGCTAGCCCAGGGTGTGACAGATCTGCACTCCGAGCCCGTTCGCATACGCCTGGGCAACTCGCTGGGCCTCGACAAGCCTGTCGGCAAGAATACGCCGCAGCAGTCGTTGCGCCGGCTCCAGGACGAAGACCTGGTAGCAAAGCTCGACTATGGCGACTATCGGCTCCAGGACGACGCCTTCGCGCAATGGCTGCGCAACCTCGAACTAGACACCTGACAACTACAAAACCAAAACTGGAATAGCCGAAATCCCCTGCCCAACTTGGACGCCGGGGTGTCCTGAAGCGTCGGCTGTATGGCAATATGCATCGTTGCTTGTACGAACCCCCGGGCGATGTCCGCGTAATAGCGTGCTTGATGCCCAATGACCACTTGGAATCTGTTGAGGAGAACCGCGAATGAAGCCTGACAAACCGTTGCGTTTGCACGTACCGGAGCCCTCGGCCCGGCCGGGCCACGAAACCAACTTTTCTTACCTGCATTTATCGCCTGCCGGCGCCGCTCGACGACCGCCGCTGGAGGTGCAGCCGTCCCAAATCAGCGACCTGGCCTTCAGCCTGATACGGGTACTGGATGACGAAGGCCACGCCGTCGGGCCCTGGTCGCAGAAGATCGATCCGGTGGTGTTGCGCAAGGGCTTGCGCAGCATGCTAAAGACCCGCATTTTCGACGCCCGCATGCTGATCGCCCAGCGCCAGAAGAAGCTGTCGTTTTACATGCAGGGCCTGGGTGAAGAAGCCATCGGCTCGGCGCAAGCGTTGGTATTGCGCGAGGGCGACATGTCTTTCCCCACCTACCGCCAGCAAAGCCTGCTGATGGCGCGCGACGTCTCACTGGTCGATCTGATCTGCCAGCTAATGTCTAACGCCGGCGACCCGCTAAAGGGGCGGCAACTGCCGGTTATGTATTCGGTACGCAAGGCCGGATTTTTCTCGATCTCGGGCAACCTTGCCACCCAATTCATGCAGGCGGTGGGCTGGGCCATGGCCTCGGCGATCAAGAACGACACCAAGATCGCGTCGGCCTGGATCGGCGACGGCGCGACTGCCGAGGCTGACTTTCACACCGCATTGACCTTTGCCCATGTATACCGGGCGCCGGTGATCCTGAACGTGGTAAACAACCAGTGGGCGATCTCCACTTTCCAGGCCATCGCCGGTGGCGAGGGCACGACCTTTGCCGCGCGCGGCATTGGTTGCGGCATTGCCTCGCTGCGCGTGGACGGCAATGACTTTCTCGCGGTGTATGCGGCATCGGAGTGGGCCGCGCAGCGGGCCCGCGGCAACCTCGGGCCAACCCTGATCGAGTGGGTCACCTACCGGGGCGGGCCGCACTCCACTTCGGACGACCCGGGCAAATACCGCCCTGCGAATGACTGGGCGCAGTTCCCGCTCGGCGACCCGATAACGCGGCTGAAAAAACATTTGCTTCATCTGGGCATCTGGTCTGAAGAAGAGCACCAGCAGTTGCAGACCGAACTGGAAGCCGAAGTGGCCAACGCGCAGAAACAAGCCGAGACTTTTGGCACCATGCTCGACGGCCATGTTCCCGGCGCCGCGTCGATGTTCGAGGACGTCTACAAGGACATGCCGGCGCACCTGCGGGTGCAACTTGCGCAACTGGAGGCTGAACATGGACGCTGAAAACAAAACCGGCGCCAAGACCACCCCCATGAGCATGATCCAGGCACTGCGCTCGGCCATGGACGTGATGCTGGAGCGCGATCCCAATGTGGTGGTATTCGGGCAAGACGTGGGCTACTTTGGCGGCGTGTTTCGCTGCACCGAGGGCCTGCAAAAGAAATACGGCAAGTCGCGCGTGTTCGATGCCCCGATCTCCGAGGGCGGCATCGTCGGCGCCGCCGTGGGTATGGGCGCCTACGGCCTGCGCCCGGTGGCGGAGATCCAGTTCGCCGACTACTTTTATCCGGCGTCCGACCAGATCGTGTCGGAAGCGGCGCGTTTGCGTTACCGCTCGGCCGGCGAGTTCACGGCTTGCATCACCATCCGCATGCCTTGTGGTGGCGGTATCTATGGCGGGCAGACGCACAGCCAGAGCCCGGAGGCCTTATTCACCCAGGTCTGCGGGCTGCGCACCGTGATGCCGTCCAATCCGTATGACGCCAAGGGGCTGCTGATTGCATCGATAGAGAATGACGACCCGGTGATTTTTCTGGAACCCAAACGGCTTTACAACGGCCCCTTCGACGGCCACCACGAAAACCCGGTGGTACCGTGGTCCAAGCACCCCTTGGGCGAAGTGCCCGAGGGCTATTACACCGTGGCGCTGGAGTCGGCTTCGGTGTTTCGCCCCGGCACGCAGTTGACGGTGCTCACCTACGGCACGATGGTGTTCGTCTCGCAAGCCGCCGCCTCGGAGACCGGCATTGACGCCGAAATAATCGACCTGCGCAGCATCTGGCCGCTGGACCTGGACACCATCGTGGCTTCGGTCAAGAAAACCCGGCGCTGCGTCGTGGTGCACGAAGCTACCCGCACCAGCGGCTTTGGCGCGGAGCTGGTCGCACTGGTGCAGGAGCATTGTTTCTACCACCTCGAAGCGCCGATCGAACGTGTCACTGGCTGGGACACGCCTTATCCGCACGCTCAGGAATGGCTCTATTTTCCCGGCCCGGCGCGTGTCGGCGCGGCATTCCAACGCGCAATGGAGGTTTGATGGGCACTTACATAATCAAGACGCCGGACATCGGCGAAGGCATTGCTGAAGTCGAGTTGGTGGCCTGGCACGTGCAAGCCGGTGAGGTGGTCAGCGCCGACCAGGTGCTGGCCGACGTAATGACGGACAAGGCCACAGTTGAAATTCCATCTCCGGTGGCGGGCAAGGTGCTGGCTTTGAGTGGCAACGTCGGGCAGACCATGGCGGTCGGGTCCGAGCTGGTTCGGCTGGAAGTAGCTGGCGCCGGCAATTTGAAAGAAGGTGCCAGCGCCGCCCCGCTGGCACCCGCCGCGTTGGCGATAGCTCCGGCCGAACGTCAGGATGTTCGCGTGGTGGCCGCACCCGTGGCTGTACCGGTATTACGCCCAGCCGGCGAGCGGCCGATCGCCTCGCCGGCGGTGCGCCGCCGCGCCTGGGAGATGGGCGTGGAGTTGGAACGCGTCACGGCCACCGGCAGCGCCGGGCGCGTCATGCAATCTGACCTGGAGGCCTACGCCCGGCGCCACCCCGGTGCGCCGCCGGCCGCCCAACGCGTCGATGCCTATGCCAGGGTGAACACGCAACAGGACATACCGGTCATCGGACTGCGCCGCAAGATTGCCGTCAAGATGCAGGAATCCAAGCGGCGCATACCGCATTTCACCTATGTGGAGGAAATCGATGTCACCGAACTTGAAGTGTTGCGCGAGCGCTTGAACAACAAGCCGGGCCAGGAGCGCCCACGCGTGACGTTGCTGCCCCTGCTGGTACGCGCCATGGTGCTGGCCTTGCGTGTTTTTCCACAACTCAACGCGCGTTTTGATGACGACAAGGGTGTCGTCACCCGGCATGGCGCGGTCCATCTGGGCATCGCCACCCAAACCGCAAACGGCTTGATGGTGCCGGTGCTGCGGCACGCCGAAGCGCTTGATTTATGGGCTTGCGCGGTGGAAGTTGCGCGTCTGGCCGAAGCCGCCCGTACCGGCCAGGTCACACGTGAAGAACTCAGCGGCTCGACCATCACGCTCACCAGTCTGGGAACGCTGGGCGGCATCGTCACTACGCCGGTTATCAACCACCCGGAGGTGGCAATCGTCGGGGTGAACCGGATTGTCGAACGCCCGGTGGTGCGGCGCGGCGTGGTGGTGGTGCGCCAGATGATGAACTTGTCATCTTCGTTCGACCATCGAGTGGTCGATGGCATGGATGCAGCCCGGTTTGTGCAGGCTTTGCGTGGTTATCTGGAAGTCCCGTCCACTTTGTTTGTCGAGTAGGTTCGTACATCACAGGGTTAACCACGATACCCAGGGCATGGCAGCGACGCAAAATAGTTGGGCATCTCGAAGATAACCCAAACGGAAGGCGACAGAAACCATGACCGACCTCACCCCCAACCAGCAAGCCAGTACCTGGCTGGATAGTTTTGGCGCTGCGCTGGCCCGGCGCGATATCGATGCCGCACTGGCCCTGTTTGGCGACGACTGTTATTGGCGCGACCTGGTCGCCTTCACCTGGAACATCTGCACCCAGGAAAGCCGCGACGCGATCCGATCGATGCTGCAGGCGCGGCTGGACGAAACGGCGCCGAGCGCCTGGCGACTCGAAGGCGACGCGACCGAAGCCGGTGGCGTGGTGGACGCCTGGTTCACCTTCGAGACCGCGGTGGCGCATGGTCGCGGCCATCTGCGGCTGATGAACGGCAAAGCCTGGACCTTGCTGACCACCATGACCGAGTTGAAGGGTTTCGAGGAGCCCAAGGGCGCACGCCGTCCCATGGGCGCCGAGCATGGCGCACAAGCCGGGCGCAAGTCCTGGCTTGACAAACGCCAGCAGGAGGAAGCCGCGTTGGGCAGCACCGAACAGCCTTATGTGGTGATCGTCGGCGGCGGGCAGGGCGGCATCGTCCTGGGCGCGCGGCTGCGCCGGCTTGGCATACCGGCCATCATCATCGAGAAGAACGCCCGGCCCGGCGACTCCTGGCGCAACCGCTACAAGAGCCTGTGCCTGCATGACCCGGTCTGGTATGACCACCTGCCTTACCTGCCGTTCCCGGATGACTGGCCGGTGTTCTCCCCCAAGGACAAGATCGGCGACTGGCTCGAGATGTACACCAAGGTGATGGAGCTCAATTACTGGGGCTCCACCATAGCCAAAAAGGCCCGCTTCGACGAGGCTAGGCAGGAATGGGAAGTGGTGGTCGAGCGCAACGGCCAGACCGTGACGCTGCGGCCGAAAGAGTTGGTGTTCGCGCTCGGCGTCTCGGGTTACCCGAGCATGCCGAAAATCCCCGGCGCCGATACCTTCCTGGGCCAACAGCACCACTCCAGCAAACACCCGGGCGGCGACGCCTGGCGCGGCAAGAAATGCATCGTGCTGGGTTCCAACAATTCGGCCCACGATATCTGTGCCGACCTGTGGGAAAACGGCGCCGACGTCACCATGGTGCAGCGCTCCTCGACCCACATCGCGCGCTCGGATTCGCTGATGGACCTGGCGCTTGGTGGCCTGTATTCGGAGTCGGCGGTAAAAAATGGCGTCACCACCGACAAGGCAGACCTGATCTTCGCGTCGATCCCGTACAAGATCATGGCGCCTTTACAGGTGCCGGTGTACGACGAAATGGCGCGCCGCGATGCCGATTTTTACGATCGGCTGAAGGCTGCGGGCTTCCTGCTCGACTTCGGCGTCGACGGCTCGGGGCTGTTCATGAAATACCTGCGCCGCGGCTCCGGCTATTACATCGACGTCGGCGCCTCGGACCTGGTGGCCAACGGCAGCATCAAGCTAAAAAGCGGAGTCCAGATCGAACACATCAAACCGCGTTCGGTGGTGCTCAGCGACGGCACCGAACTGCCGGCCGACCTGATCGTCTACGCCACCGGTTACGGCTCCATGAACAACTGGCTCACCGACCTGGTCTCGCCCGATGTGGCGGACAAGGTCGGCAAGGTCTGGGGCCTGGGGTCCGACACGCCCAAGGACCCCGGCCCCTGGGAAGGTGAACTGCGCAACATGTGGAAGCCGACGCAGGTGCCACACCTTTGGATCCACGGCGGCAACCTGCACCAGTCGCGCCACTACTCGCAGTTCCTGTCGCTGCAATTGAAGGCGCGAATGGAAGGTTTGCACACGCCCGTCTACGCTCAGGCGGCGGTGCACCATGCGAGCTGAAGCGGGGGCTTTGATACCCACTCGCGCTCGGGCCTAGGCGCAAACCGCAGACATAGCCACAGCTATGGCGAGGCTGAGGCCCGCGGCTCCAAGTCTGCTGAGCAGACTTGGACGGGCCGAAGGGGCGGAGCTCTGCGACGCTGCGGCCAACAAGGCTTGCAACGACGGCATGCGTGCGAAGGCGCGCTTTCACGTTTCGATATTTCTGGGTCGGGTTACTAATGGTGAAACGCGGGCGAAACGTACCAGCTTCGGCCACCTACCCGTATTTCAACCTCCACCCGATACCGCTGCACCGCTTGCGCGTTGATCGTGATGCCCAGCCCAGGCGCGTCGGGGGCCGCAACCTGTCCGGCCGCATCGGGCATCAAATGGTTGCCGGTGAGCTCGATCGCCAGCGCCTTGGGCGCTGCCGGGTATTCGCAGATGGTGTGATCGGCCAATCCGGCAAATGGCTGCATCGACGCGCTCAGCGCCAGGTGCGAGGTAAAAGTGTGGTTCACATAGGTCACGCCACGCGCCACGGCATAGTCGGCCACCTGTTTGGCAGGGCCAATGCCGCCGATACGGCCGCAGTCGATCTGCACATAACCAACCCGGCCATAGTCGATCAGGTGGCGTGCCATGTAAACGTTGTGCGCGCCCTCGCCGCCGGCCAGTTTGACGCTGGTACAACGCGCCGCCAATGCAGCGTATTGCTCCAGCGCGCTGGCGTGAAAGGGTTCTTCCAGCCACAGCGCAGCGCTGGCCTGCAGCGCGTCGAGCCGCAACGCGGCGCGTTCCACGTCAGCCACAAATA
>JANNGR010000084.1:0-6921 GCA_031403955.1 Betaproteobacteria bacterium | reverse complement strand
CGGATCGTTTAGCTACAGCTATGTTATTGCATGAATCCTGAATTGACGAATCGGTTGTGGTTGGGTCGATAGGTCCGCGAGTCAACGCCAGCCCGCTGACAGGCCGACGCTTTGCGCAATGCCCCGCAGGAAGATACGCAGCACCATATTGAGCACCACCCCGTCGCGCTGCATGAAGTAGCGCAGCCGTTTGGGCACCGACAGCACCCACTGGCGCACCGGCAGGCGCGGGAAAACGTGATCCGTCAGATGCGCAGCGGTCTCCAGTTAATACCGTCGCCAGCATTCCACATTGAAAGCTGAACTAGAGGTTCTTTCGACAACTGCGGTTCGTGTGCTGCCGGGGCATTGCGCATTTGTGGCAGGGGAGGACCCGCATCGAAGAGTTAGATCGCTATTAGTATCGACCGTCGCAGTTCCGCCCGAAGGAATCATCACGTCACTTCCGCTGCCTGTTACTACAAGTATTGGCTGTGCGCACGACAATCGTTTGTTCTCACTTGGTCCGGGACCATACGCGAAACCGACGCCCTCCATGGTCACACTGGCAAGAATTACCAAACTACCATCAGGGCGCACAACGATGGTGCCCCTCTGGCCGTCAGCACGGTGGGCAACGAGCATCTCAGCTTGACTGCCAGCAATAGCTGGGTTAAGCAATCCCCTCCAAACGCCGGCGCCCGTGTTTATCGTCCGTTCAGGACGAAAAATAGTTCCATCTTCTGATGCCCACAGATGTATATCGATCGAAGTATTGAGGCTCTCTACTGCTGTTGCCAAGAAGAGGGTCCCGCCGTTTTCGTGAAAATAAGGAGCCCCTGCATGGCTGACTATGGCAGCGCCGCCGCTTGTAACAGTGACTGCCCGAGCAAAGTCAACGCCATTGGACGATGTTGCAACGTTAATCGAGCCCGTCTGATCGACAAAGCCAAGCACGAGGTTGCTCCGCAAGAAACTTAGCGTTGGGGGCAGGGTCGTAGTCAAGGCCGTGTTAGTAACGCCACCATCAATACCACTTGTATATTGAGTAATTGCTCGCCCATTGACCAACCCCACCTGCCGACAGCCCCCACCACTGTCGCGAAGACACCCTACGGAAAACTTTGCTACCTGGATTGTTCTGCTCAGCGCATCTCGGAAAGCCACATGCCACTTTCCCGTCGCGGAAGAAAACACGAGCGAGGGCCGGGAATCCTGATCGATCTGGTCGGCATCGGCAAGTAGATGGCTGCCTGCGCGGCTCCATGTCCGACCGTTTTCTGAAACGAAGATGTGCAGGTGGTTGAATCCTGGTGGCCCTCCCCAATACCCCACAACAAAAATCTCCTTATTGGCTGCGATTGCTGGGACGGTCCGAGGCCTGGCCAACTCGCTGGTCAACAGTCCTCCATCAGCTTCTATGCGGCCCTGTACATACCTGACGTTAAGGGGGAAGCCGAAGGTTTGAAGGCCAACTCCTGTGACAGGCAAGTCTGCTGCACTGACCAACACCGCTTGAGTCGGAAGCAGCTCTACCGCAGCGACTACCGCCGGTAGCAAGCTGCAACCTGATATCAGCGTAGTCAATACTGCTACTAAGACAGATAAGGCAAGCATAATTTTGTATCTCCCGAAACGTTGGCACCCGCAGGTGAGAGCAAAGGTATTACGACCGAATTGTCAAATGACTAGTAGCACAACACAACAGAGCTCTTTCACAATGTCACCAATATTGATGACGTTTTTGAACCGGGCTTTGCGCTCGGTCTAACGGTGTCTTCAGTTTGCTCGGCACGCAATGAATGGTTAACCGCCGCCTAGTCACAGCAAGAGGTGTCGAAACTGCATGCCTGGAGTTGCGTCTCGCACCGACGGCAACGTCTATTGAGACTTTCTCGAAGTCCTGCTCAAGGCGCGTTGAGCCG
Organism: Betaproteobacteria bacterium; assembly: GCA_031403955.1. Taxonomy (GTDB): domain Bacteria; phylum Pseudomonadota; class Gammaproteobacteria; order Burkholderiales; family Burkholderiaceae_C; genus CAISIP01. Next base: position 5,017 of record JANNGR010000084.1, on the reverse strand, counting down.
TAATTACCGCAGCCCGGCCCTGACCGCAATGCAGCGCCGGCACGAGGAGTGCCGTTGCCCGTAGCATTTCGGCTGATTCGCGTATCCACCACGGCAAGAAATACGCAACCTGCCGATCGTGAACTGAACGCGTGGACGAACTCTGGTTCAGGTTCGTGCTCGGCGTGTTCGCCACCTGGCGGGTGGCGCATCTGCTGGCACACGAAGACGGGCCGTGGGACGCAGTACTGCGCCTGCGCGTGGCGCTCGGCAATGGTCTTTGGGGCCGCCTGCTCGACTGCTTCAACTGTGTAAGCCTGTGGGTCGCCGCACCGGTCGCCTTGGCCGTGACGCGCCACCCGGTCGACGGGGTGCTGGCCTGGCTCGGCCTGTCGGGCGCGGCTTGCCTGCTGGAACGCCTGGGGCGCGCGCCACCCGCGATCATTCAACCCCTGGGCATCGAAGGAGAGGGCGATGGCTTGCTGCGGACAGAGGCGAGAGGTGCTGGCGACGACCGGATTGAAGAGCGCGCAGGCGGTGCCGGCCAGGACGCCAACCCGCTCCACATCGTTCGATGACCCGCGCCCCAAGGCGCCCCCCGTCGCGCCACGGCCTGCGGTGGCTCCGCCTGCTACGCCGTTCGGTGCGGTGGGGTTGCGCTACCTGGCGCGTTCGCCGATCATCGTGCGCGGCCCGGCGACTGGCATCGAATATCGCTTCTTCGCCGCGCAACCGGTGCAACGGGTGGCACGCTCCGACCGCGAAGCGCTGTTACGCACCGGCCACTGTAGCCTGGAGAGGCTAGCCGTGGGCTAACACGGCCGGAGCCTGAATGGCCAGTTATTCGAATGCTTCCATACAAGATATGCAACTTGATATCTTCGACCACAGCCACGATACGATGTTGCGCAACGATGTTGTGCACGCGATTGAGCGACGTGACCCGATCGCCGCCAAATCCGCGTGGCGAACGTTCAGCCTGGAACTCCCGCGCGACGAAACCTTGTCACCACTTGGCGTGTAGGTCGAGGCGAATGAACGCTGCGCTGGTGCTGCGTTCCTCGATCACGATGACCTGGTCTGGTTCCAAGCCTGGGTGCTGACGGAGCAGCCCGGTCTGGCATGCGCCCGAACAGTCTCTGCGCTTCGGGACCTGCGCCCTTGCCTGTATGCGGCCTACATGGCGAGGCGGTGACATGTTGACGGGTTGATCGCTGGCACGCCTACGCCGGGTCCAGACGCCGCTGCTGCCCAAACGCGTCGAACTCCTTGATCGGCACCGGCCGCCCGAACAGGTAACCCTGGAACGCATGGCAGCCTATGCCGACCAGAAATTGGTGCTGGCCTTCGGTCTCAACGCCTTCGGCAATCACTGCCAGCCCGAGGCTGGCCCCCAGCGCCACGATGGTGCGCGCTATCGCGGCATCGTTGGGGTCTACCAGCACGTCGCGCACAAACGACTGATCGATCTTGAGTTGCGCCAGCGGCAGGCGCTTCAGGTAACTCAGAGAAGAGTAACCGGTGCCGAAGTCGTCGAGCGAGAAATCGATGCCGCGATCTTTCAAGGCAGTCATCTTCTGGATGAGATCCTCAATGTTTTCAGCCAGCAAACTCTCGGTCAACTCGAGCTTGAGCTTGCGCGGATCGGCGCCCGCCCGGTCCACCGCCTGCAACACCCGCGACACAAAATCCGGTTCCTTGAACTGGTGCGCGCTGACGTTGACAGCTAATGTCAAAGACATGGTGCGAGGCAGCGAAGCCCATGCCGCGAGTTGCGCGCAGGCGGTATCCATCACCCACTGGCCCAATGGAAGTATCAGCCGGGTGGCTTCCGCCACGGGAATGAACTCGCCGGGCGGCACCAGGCCCTGCACCGGGTGCTGCCAGCGGACCAGCGCTTCAGCTCCGGTGACTTGGCCGTCGGAACCCACGACCGGCTGGAAATGCAGCCGCATCTGGCTGCTCGCCAGTCCCTGGCGCAGGTCGGACTCCAGCGCCACGCGGCCATCCACCGCGGCCTGCATGCCCTGGTCGAAGATGCGCAAGGTGTTGCGGCCAGCCGCCTTGGCCTGGTACATGGCCAGGTCGGCCTGTTTGAGCAAATCCTCCACGCCCTGGTTGCCGGCGCCACACAAGGTGATGCCGACGCTCGGTGTACTGCGGTATTCCCGTCCCGCAAGCATAAATACCGGACCGAACGCGCTCAGGATTTTCTGGCCCACCAACTCCGCCTGCTTCAACGCCTCGGTCAAATCTTCGCTCAGGTCTTCCAGCATCACGACAAACTCATCGCCACCCAGTCGCGCCACGGCATCGGCCTCGCGCACGCAGCCGAGCAGGCGCCGGGCCACCTGCCGCAACAACAGGTCGCCGGTCTCGTGTCCCAGGGTATCGTTGAGGGTCTTGAAGTTGTCCAGATCGATGAACAGCAGACCAACCTGGCGGCGGTTGCGGGCATGGGTCAGCAGCGCCTTCTTGAGTTGCTCAATCAACAAGCGCCGATTGGGCAACTCAGTCAAGGCGTCATAAAACGCCAGCGCATGGATTTGATCCGCGGCCAGTTTCTGCTCGGTAATGTCGCGCCCGATGCCACGGTAACCGCAAAACCGGCCCTGCGCATCGAAGATCGGCGTTCCGCTGACCGACACCCATCGCTCTTCGCCACGCTGATCGCGGCGGTGCATTTGAAAGTCGCGAAACTCCTGGTGCGCGTTCAGCACCGCGCGATGCTGGTCCCAATCGGCCGGCGACAAACTCAGCTCTTCCAGTTCCCAGCGCGTCTTGCCAAGACGTTCCTTATTGCCGCGGCGGGTCATCTCCAGAAAATCACCTTCCACGGGAACAAATCGGAACTGTTCGTCCTGCTCCCAGTACCAATCCGAGGACAAGTGGGTCAGAGCGCGAAATCGCGCCTCGTTCTCGCGCAGTGTTCGCTCTACATGTTTGCGCGACGTGATGTCGAGAACGCTGACCTGCACGGCGCGCTGGCCCTGAAACAGGATCGCCGTGCCTTGCGCCTGTACGTCGATCACCGCGCCATCCAGGCGGATGTATTGAATCTCCATCATCGGCAGCGTCGCGCCTTCGTCGACGATCTGCCTGGTCCGGCGCAGGGCTTGCGCGCGGTAGTCGGGGTGTACAAAATCAATAAATGGCCGCCCGAGCAACTCTTGCGCGGAAACGGCGCCAATGGTTGTCACGGCCGTCCAGTTCACAAAAACGATCTTGCCATGCTGGTGCACCACCACACCGACCGGGGACGCCTCGACCAATGCGCGGTAACGGCCTTCACTTTCCAGCAGCACGCGTTGCAGGCGGTATTGTTCCGTCACATCGGAAAATACCAGCACCACGCCGACAATCTTCCCGACGCTGTCGCGGATCGGCGCCGCACTGTCGGCGATCTGGTACTCGGTGCCGTCACGTGCCAGCAAAGTGGTGTGATTGGCCAGACCCACCACCTGGCCGGATTCGAGCACCCGCCGCACCGGGTCGAGCGAGGGCGCACGGGTGGCGGCGTTGACAATCCGGAACACTTCCGTCAACACACGCGAGCGCGCATCCGCCAGCACCCAGCCGGTCAACCGTTCGGCCACGACGTTCATGCGGGTAATGCGACCGGCCGCGTCGGTGGCGATCATCGCGTCACCAATCGACTGCAAGGTGATGGACAGGTTTTCCTCGCTCTGGCGCAAGGCTTGTTCGGCCAGTTTGCGTGCCGTGATGTCCTGCACAATGGAAATGCTGCCAACGACCACGCCGGTCGTATCGCGCAGTGGCCCATGCATGGCCGACGTCCATGACACGCCATCGGCGCGCTCCAGCGCCAGATCCGGCCGCAGCACCAGTTCACCCTGGATGGCACGATTCAGCGCATCCGTAATCGCATCATGGGCCACCTTGGCTTGGGTTGGATAGGCCTCGTCCATGGTCCGGCCCAGCATTTGTGCCGCTGGTAGGCCGGCAATTCTCTCCATTGCCGGGTTGAATTCCAGGTACCGGCCCTGAAGATCGCGCACATTCAGGCCCAGCGGCAGACTCATGATGATCTGGCGCGAAAAGTTATACGCCTCGCGCAATTTCTGCTGCACCGCGTCCTGTGCCGTGACATCGTCAAACACCAGCACCACACCCACAATGTTCCCCGCGGCATCGCGTATCGGCGCCGCGCTGGCGGATATCCGGTACTCGCGTGGTTCGCTTGACAGCAGCAACGTATTGCCGGCCATGCCCACCGTCTTGCCACCGGTCAGCACCCGTTGCGCCGGGTCGGCCACCGACTCACGGGTCAGGGCGTTCACGATCCGGAACACCTGCGCCAACGGCCGGCCCAGGGCCTGCGCCAGCACCCAGCCGGTCAGGCTCTGCGCAGTGGCATTCATGCGCTGAATCCGGCCATGCGCATCGGTAGCAATCACTGCGTCCCCGATGGATTGCAATGTGATGGCCAGATTTTCCTCGCTCGCGCGCAACGCGGTCTGAGCCAGGGAACGCGCGTCGAGCATACGGTTTAGCGCGCGCGCAACCGATTCGAGCTCGGGTGGTCCAACATCTACCGGGGCGCGCGCCAATGTGTCGCCGTCAGCCACACGGGCCGCGGTTGACGCCAATAGCTCCATCGGCCGGACGATGCCAACCGCCAGCCGCCAGGCCAGCGCCAGCGCAGCCAGCAGAACCGCCAAGCAAGCCAACACGCCGTTGCGCAAGTCAGCGTTGGCCGCCGCGAAAACTTCGTCTTCCGGCAGGCCGGCCGCGACGCGCCAGCCGGTGAGCGGTAGCGGTTTGAAGGCTACCACCCGGCGCACGCCGTCGGCACCGCGCCAGGTGTCAAAACCCTCCACCGGACTGGCGTCGCTCACAGATGTTGGGCCAGGTTTTGAGATCCACGACTCGGGATTAATCGAGCGCAGCAAGATGCCCGACTGGCGGTCCGTCACCGTTACCACGGCATTGGCGGGTACGGCACCCAGCACTTCCTGATTGAGCGTCAGCAGATCAAGTGGCAACACCACCATGCCGGTCCGCCGGCCGCTTTCAT
>JANNGR010000083.1:0-9790 GCA_031403955.1 Betaproteobacteria bacterium | reverse complement strand
GCCGGTGGTAGTAAGTTTCTTCGAGTTGGGTTTCAGCCGGCGGCGTCTCGGCGTCGTGTTTGTGTGGCGGGTAACTCGACGAGTGACCGGCCGGCGTCACCACCTCGACCACCAACAAGTGCGCAGCGGTTGGGTCGTCGTCGTGTGGCAGTATGTCGCAGACATAACGCGTATTGCTGCCCTTGCCGCGCACGCTGCGCCGCATGGCTGCCGGGTCGAGCACGCGCAGCGGGCGTTGCTGCGCGTCCGCCGGAGCGGTGCACAACGCGATTTCGGCGCCACGCAGACACCGCATTGCCAGTGTCTGGCCCGGTGGCAGGTACACCGCCGCGGGCGAAACCGGATCGAACACGCTGTCGCGTGTGCCGAGGTTGGAAAAAGTCTGGTCACCGATCGTGACGTCTACGCTGCCGGCCAGCACCACCAGGCACAGTTCCCGTGCTCCGGTGTCGAGGGTTTCAGTTTCGCCCGCCGCCAGTCGAATGGCACGAAAGCCGACGTGTTTCCACAGCGCCAGTTCGGGGGTGACAGTGACGATTTCCCGGCCGCTCAAGGCGGCCTTGACGTGTAGTGGGCTCACCATGTCAGGCCCCGTGTTGGTGGTTGAGCCGGTCCACGATCGCGCGCAGGCAAACATAACCCTTGCTGGCGTAGCGGTAACTCGGCGCCACGGCCGGGTCTTGTTCGGCCTCCACCACCAGCCAGCCCTGGTAGCCCGCGCCATGCAATGTTGACAACACCGCGTCGAAGTCAATCACCCCATCACCCGGCACTGTGAACGTGCCGTTCAGCACACCGGTCAAAAAAGCTCCAACCGTCGTTGCGCGCCTGCGCGATCACCTTGGCCCTGACGTCCTTGCAATGCACATGCACCACGCGGCCCACATGTTTCTTGAGCAGCACCACGGTATCGGTTGCGCCACCAAAATACGCATGGCCGGTGTCGAACAGCAACCCCACCAAATCCGGGTCGGTCACCGCCATCAGGTGGTCCACGTCGTCGGGCGACTCGACGTAAGCGCCCATGTGGTGGTGGTATGCAAGCAGGATGCCGTAACTGCTTTTCAGGTGCGCGCCAAATGCATTCAGGCGCTCGCCATAACTCTTCCACAATGCGTTGCTGGCAAAACGCGGGCGCCTGGCCAATGGCGTGTCGATCTGCCCCTGGATCGTGCCAGCGCATTCGCCATAAACAACCACTTTCACGTCGTTGTATTGCAGCCGGCGCAGGTGTGCCTGGCAACGTGTTATCTCGGCTGCAACTGAATCCTCGGCCAGAAAGCCGGAGTACCAGCCCGACACGCAGGCCAGGCCAAACTGGTCGAGCTTGGCTTTAAGCGCGGGGCCATCCTTGGGAAACTTGTTGCCGAGTTCGAATCCCGCGTAACCGATTTCCTTGCCTTGCGCCAGGGCGGTTTCCAGCAGCGTTTCGCCACCCAGCGACGGCAGGTCGTCGTTCATCCAGCCGATTGGGTTGATGCCAATCCGTACCTTCCAGTTCATGGCTAGTGGTCCTTCCGTCAAGGCTGTTGGTCTTTCTTTGCAACCAGGTAAGCGGCGCGCGCGACATTCACCTCAACCCGGCCGGAGACTTCGGGAATCGGCACTTCCCACCAGCAGCCACCGTCGTCGGTGGTGCGGGTGTGGGTGGTGTCGATCACAACGACTTGAGTCCTGCTGGCCGAGCGGGCGAGTCGCAGCGCGTCTTTTAGCGCGGCAATATTGACAACCCGCACGCCGTCGGCGCCCAGACTGCGGGCGTGTTGCGCGAAATCGATCACCGGCGCCGCACCGGACGGCGTCACGCAATCGTCGAGCAGGTAGTTGAAGCGCGGGCTGCCGCTGGCCAATTGCAGTCTTTGTATGCAGCCAAAACCGCGGTTGTCGAGCACCACGATGATCAGCTTGTAGCCCAGCATCACCGAGGTGGCGATTTCGGAGTTCATCATCAGGTACGAGCCGTCGCCGACCATCACGATCACTTCCTGTTGTGGTCGTGCCATCTTGACACCCAGGCCACCTGCAATTTCGTAACCCATACACGAATAACCGTACTCCATGTGGTAGTTGCCGGGCGCGCCCGCGCGCCAGAGTTTGTGCAGCTCGGCCGGCAAGGTGCCGGCGGCACACACCACCACATCCTGCTGGTCGCTGTTGGCGGCCGAGTCGCGCACCGCACCGATTACCCCGGCCTCGTACGGCAACCGGCCTTTGTCGTCAGGGTCGGAACCGGCGTTCGTCAGCAGGTTCACCCGCGTCACCCAGTTGGCGGCCAGTTCGGTGGCCGAACGCGTCCAGGCGGGGTCGACGCGCCAATCCGCCACGGCCTCGGACAACTGAGTCAGACCGGACCTGGCGTCGGCCAGCAGCGCGACACCATGCCATTTGTGCGCGTCCAGAACCTGCACGTTGAGGTTGAGGATGCGCTTGCCTGCAAACAGGCTGTGCGAGCCGGTGGTGAAGTCCTGCAAGCGGGTGCCAATTGCCAGCACTAGATCGGCCTCGCGCGCCAGTCTGTTGGCGCTTGGCGCGCCGGTCACACCGACGGCGCCCACGTTGAGCGGGTGGTCCCAGCGTAGGCTGCTCTTGCCGGCCTGGGTTTCGGCCACCGGCACGCCGTGGGTTTGCGCGAAGGCTTGCAGCGCGTCCCAGGCCTGGCTGTAAAGCACTCCGCCGCCAGCGACGATCAATGGCCGGCGGGCGACACGCAGCAACGCGGCGGCATCGCGCAGTTCGCGCGTGTCGGGACTCAAACGTCGGATCCGAATTGGCTCGGGGTGCAGGAAGCGGGTCGGGCAGTCGAAGGCCAGGGTCTGCACATCTTGCGGCAGCGCCAGGCATACCGGCCCGCAGGTGGCCGGGTCGGTCATGACGGCAATCGCGCGTGGCAACGCGGCCAGTATCTGCTCGGCGCGGGTAATGCGGTCGAAATAACGCGTGAGCGGGCGAAAAGCGTCGTTGACGCTGACATCGCCGTGTTCAAAGTCCTCCAGTTGTTGCAACACCGGGTCGGGTGCGCGCGAGGCAAACACGTCCCCGGGCAGCAGCAACACCGGCAGGCGGTTTACGTGCGCCAGTGCCGCGGCGGTGAGCAAGTTGGTGGCGCCGGGGCCGATGGAGGTGGTGACCGCCATGATGCGTTGTCGGAACAGCGCCTTGCTGTAGCCGATGGCGGCGTGCGCCATCGCCTGTTCGTTGTGCGCGCGCCAGGTTGGCAGCGTGGCACGTTCCGCCCACAGGGCCTCACCCAGACCAGCAACGTTGCCGTGGCCGAAGATCGCAAACACGCCGGCGCAATACGGTTGCAGGCTGCCGTCGGCCAATTCGATCTGCTGCGACGCCAGGTGTTTGACCAGCGCTTGCGCCATCGTGAGCCGTTGCGTTGTCATGGGTTGGTGCTCCTAGGTTGCCGATTGCGCCAGGCGTCAACCAACGCCGCAAAATTCTCCGCCACCTGGTCCACCAGCCGAGTGTCGTCAATCTCGTTCTTGAGCCAGCGCCGGGACGGCTCGGCCCATAAGCTACGCCCGACCATGAAGCCTTTTATGAGCGGGTTGGTGGCCAGCGCGAAGCTGTCGGCAAGAACCTGCAACGGCTGGTTCAGGCCCAGTATCACCACACCACGGCAATACGGGTCGCGGGCGGTTACCAAGTCCGCCAAAACGTCCCAGCCGCTGGCGCGCATCGGAGCCAGTTTCCACCACTCCGGTTTTATGCCCAGGTTGTAAAAACGCCGGACGGCGCGCAATACCGTTGCGTCTTCAGTGCCGCCTTCGGTCATGGCGCTTGGACAGATGATTTCCAGCAGCAATTCGTTCCCAGTTGCGCGCGTGGCCTGCCACAGTTCCTGCAGCTTGAGTTCTTGTTCCAGACGCAGATCGCTTGCGTCGTCGGGGTGGTAAAACACCAGGCATTTGACCACCTGTTCCACCGGCCATTGCACCAGCGCGCTGCCGATCGACAAAGTGCCGTCAAACCGCAGTGGGCGTGAGCCAGGCAGTTCCACCGGCCGCCCGACCCACCAGCCGCGGCCGGTGGCGGCGGCCAGCGCGTCGGCGCCCATCGCGCCGCCGTCAATCAGCACTCCGACCCGCCCCTGCAACTGCCGGCTGTTTTCTACCAGTTCCACCGAGCGCAGCAGCAGTTTCTTCAGCGTGCTGATGCGACTTTCCGGTGTCCCGGCCTGGCGCGCCAGCTCGAAAAACTGGCTGCGGTGGTCAAATGCCAACACGTTGAGTTCGCCCCAGTGTTGGCGCGCTACGCTGCTGCGGTGCAGATGCGCGAGTTGCACGTCGGCATCTACATGGGGGTTGCGGTCGCCGCCAAACCAGTGTCGTAACTCAGCCGGCGTGGGCATCGCGGGCGCGCAGGCGTGGCGCGAAACCACAATCGCTCCGCAGGCGTTGGCTAACGCGGCCGCCGCTTCGAATCCTTTGCCTTGCAGGAATCCGGTCATCAAGCCGGCGGCAAAGGCGTCGCCGGCGCCCAATATGTTCATCACTTCAACCCGTTCGCCATGCGCCGTCAGGGCGTCTTGCATAAACGCCGGTATCGCGAGCGGAATAAAGCAGCAACCAGCCGCACCGAGTTTCACCACCAAAGCGGCGTCGCTGACGGCGCGTACCGCGCGCAACGACGCCAGCAGGTCACCCGGCACGCCGCCGGCAATCAGGAACTCTTCCTCGGTGCCTATCAGCAGATCGAATTCGGGCAACAGCGCCTGCAACTGCCTGGTGACATCGGCGTTGGCGACGAACCGGTTGGCGCCTTCGCCGCGTTTGGTCAAGCCCCACAACACCGGCCGGTAATCGATATCGAGCACGCGCAGCACCTGGTGTCGCTTGGCGAAGGCCAGCGCGGTGGTGGAGGCGGCGCGCACGGTGGGTGCGCTCAAATGCGTGCCGGTGATCAGCAATGCGCGGCAATCGGCAATGAAGGCCTCGTTGATGGCGGCGGCATCCAGCGCCATGTCGGCGCAGTTCTCGCGGTAGAACAACAGCGGAAAGGTATCGCGGTCTTTCAGTCCGAGCAGCACCAGGCCAGTCAGGCGCCGCGGGTCAATCTGGACCTGGGAGGTGTCGCAACCTTCGCGGTTGAGCGTCTCCGTCAGGAAGCGGCCCATCTGCTCGTCACCCACGCGCGATAACATGGCAGCGCGCAGACCCAGGCGTGCCACACCAAAAGCGATATTGGCCGAGCTGCCGCCCAGGTACTTGGAAAAACTCGATACGTCTTCGAGCCGCGCCCCGACTTGCTGCGCATACAGGTCGACCGCCAGCCGGCCCAGGCAGGCTAGGTCGTAACGGCGGCCTGGCGGTATGTTGAGGATTTGCATGGCTGGCTGCTCACTGTTTCGGTCCCGCAAGCGTGTACTGTGCCAGACATTGCCAGTCGGCAATCGGCAGGTTCTTTGATGAACGGCTGATGGCCAGCCGGTCGAAAACAATCTCCTGACCAACAAACTGGTTCGACAACACTTGGCACGACGCGGCATTGTCCGGATGCGCTTGGCCGTAAGCCAGACTCAGGTGCGCAAAAGGGGATAGGCCGTCGGCTGTTTGCGTGAAAGCGCTGACGGCATTTTGCAGGTCTGCAAACGCCGGCGCGGCGCCGGACAGCAAGCGGCCCGGCCAGGCATTGCAAAGACAACGCAAGGTCGCCCCGGATTGTCACCTGTGGCGCAAAACCGGCGCCACCCCGCAAGGTTCACAGGCGGGTTCTTGTTTCGGCCAGCATTGGCTCCTGGGTCGCGGCGGGAAGCACACGCCATCACTTGCCTACGCTGGCTAATACGTCGGCCTTTAGAAAATTAACATGCACCAGGAAAAACACTTGGCGCGTTCGCGCCCCTGCGTCCTGAAACCACCGTGCCCTGGCTCGACCCGTCCGCTTCCCACCCGGCCGCCGAGTGGATGTTGGGCGCGATCACGCAGGAGTTCGAGCCATTGCGCCGTCAGCGAAAGCTGATTGCGCGGCGACGATGCGCGCGGCGCGGCTGACCGCCGCCACCGACAGTCACGTCAGTCCACTCTCCACCCTAGCCGATGCCGCTACGGCGGTGGCCAGATAAGCCATGCTGTCGGATAGGCGCTGCTCAATGTCGCTGGCCGTCGTGATGCCGGTCGCGAATGGCTCAAACGACGCGTAACCACGATAACCAGCGCCAAGCAGTGTGTGGAGCTGTGCGATATTGCCCAGGCGGTCGGCCGGGCCAACCAGTACCCGGTGTGCGTCGCGCATGGCAGACGCATCGATTGAGGGGTCCTCCACACCGGAGACGTGTACCAATCCGGTCAAGTCCGGGAAGAAGCTTGTATCGCCGGCAAGGTGGTGGTGAAACGTGTCGTGCACCAGCGCAAAAGTACCGGCGTTGCCAACTTCCCGAATGGCGCGTGCCGCCTGTGATTTGCGGCGCATCGCACATTCCTCAAACCCGAGTGGTTCCAACAGGCCGACTAGGCCATTGTCGGCCAGCAACGGTTGCAGTTTGCGCAACGCTTGCACCAGGTCGGCATGCCGCTGGCTGGCGTTGCGCAGGTCGTTGTGGCTGTTGCTTGGACATAACACCAGCGCCTGGGCGCCGCATTCGACCGCATAACGCACCAGAGCCCGGGCCTCGGCCTCGCGCGTGCTGTCATATTGCTCGAAACGCTGCAAGGCGTTAATGGAGCGCACGGTCAGTCCATTGGCCGAGGCGATGGCGGCAATATCGCGTGCCGGTGTTCCATCGCACACCTCGACTGCGCTCAGGTCATTGCGAATCTCGATCGCCGCTACGCGCAGGCGCTGCGCCATCGCCGCGAAAGCAGAAAATGGCATGGTCGAGGCGCAAATGCGATTGACCGCGAAGCGGATTTTCTGATTCATTTTGACGCCTGCGACTTGACCGGGACAGTATAGTTCCGGGGTAGTCGCAGCGCGCCGATCAGCCAGCCTGGCCTTGCGACAACGCGACCTTTTCATCTGAGTTGGAGAACCCATGCAGACTGTCGCAATTTTTGGTGCCGGGCGAATTGGTCGCATCCACGCCGCCAATCTGGCCTCGCTGCCGGGTGTCAAACTTAAGTACGTCTGTGATCCAGTGCCGGGCGCGGCGTCGGAGTTGGCGCAAAAACACGGTGCGGAAGTTGCAGGCATTGAGGCTGTTTTTGCCGATCCGGGTGTTGGGGTGGTGGCCATTGCTTCCTCGACCGATACCCATAGCGATCTGATCAGCCGTGCCGCCGCGGCCGGAAAGAATGTCTTCTGCGAGAAACCGGTTGATTTGTCGGTGTCGCGCGCTCGCGCCTGCGCGGCGGCCGTGAAGGCCGCGGGCGTGGCATGCATGATCGGATTTCAGCGCCGCTTCGACCCCACTTTCAACGACGCGCGCATGCGCATGGACCGCGGCGAGATCGGCAATCCCGAAATGCTGGTGATTACCAGTCGTGACCCTGGCGCGCCGCCGTCCGACTATATAAAGGCGTCGGGTGGCATTTTTCGGGACATGTTGATCCACGACTTCGATGTGTTCCGGTGGATCCTGTGTGGCGACGGCGACGAGGCCCAGTGGCTCAGCGCGACCGGCTCGGTGTTGACCGACCCGGCCATCACCGCGCTGGGTGACGTGGACAGCACGGCGGTAACGATCCGCACCAAAAAGGGTCGTCTGTGCCAGATCAATACCTCACGGCGCGCCGCCTACGGTTATGACCAGCGCTTTGAGGTCCTTGGCTCGGCTGGCATGTTGCAGTGTGGCAACCACAGCCCCACCGCAGTCAGGAAATGGGACGCGACCGGAGTTCATGGCGACAAGCCGGAAAACTTCTTCCTGCAGCGCTACAGCGCCGCTTATCGATTGGAGATTGCCCACTTTTTTGAGTGTTTGCAGTCCGGAGCGCCATTTAGAACGACGTTGGCCGATGGCGTCGCGGCGCTGGAATTGGCCGATGCGGCAGCCCGTAGTTGTCAGAGCGGCCAAGCGGTTCTGCTTTAGCGTCGGTGCCTCGACTCGACTACGATCGGATTTTTGCCCACCCAAGAACCATGTCCGATATCCTGAACAAGATCGTGGCCGTCAAGCGCGAGGAAGTGGCGTTGGCGCAAGCGCGCAAGTCGCTGGCGGCGGTTCGCTCAGACGCGGAGTCGCGTATCCTGACACGGGGGTTTGAGCAGGCCATCATCGCCAGCGTCGCCGCCGGCAAAAGCGCGGTGATTGCCGAAATCAAGAAAGCCAGTCCGTCCGCGGGTGTGTTGCGCGAGGATTTTGTACCCGCTGATATCGCCCAGAGTTACGCGGAGCATGGCGCAAGCTGCCTGTCGGTGTTAACTGACCGGCAGTTTTTTCAAGGAAGTGGCGACTTTCTGAGACAGGCCCGTGCGTCGTGCCAATTGCCAGTGCTGCGCAAAGATTTCGTGGTCGATCCGTACCAGGTATACGAGTCCCGATCCATGGGCGCAGACGCTATCTTGCTGATAGCTGCCTGTCTGGACGACGCACGGATCAAGGATCTGGAGGCAATCGCGCACGACCTGTTCATGGCGGTGCTGGTGGAGGTACATGATGCGGCCGAATTGGAGCGCGCGCTAGTTTTGAAGACGCGGTTGATCGGCATCAATAACCGGGATTTGCGAACTTTCCAGGTCTCACTCGATACCACGTTGGCGCTGATGCACAGGGTACCCAAAGACCGCCTGCTGGTCACTGAAAGCGGCGTTCGGGAGCGGCAGGACGTGTTGCGCATGCGGGCCGCAGGCGTCAATACATTTCTGGTGGGTGAGGCTTTCATGCGCTCGCCCGATCCCGGCCTGGCCATGGCGCAATTGTTCGCGCCGGCCTGAGAGCCGCGCCACCGATGCTGGAGCGCGGTTTGGGGCTTGAAGCCGCGGCGGACCGGTTGAGCGGCTGGGATCCGCAACACTGGCCGGTCGCCAGCGACTGGCATCCGGTCATCGGGCGATTTCTTGCCAGCCCGTCTGCCCAGCGCTTGGAGTTTTTCATTCGGAATCGCCTGGCCGCTGGCGCCATCATTTACCCACCGCAACCGTTTCGCGCCTTGGAGCTGACACCCTTGGCCCGGGTCAAGGTGGTCATTCTGGGCCAGGATCCCTACCACGGGCCCGGGCAGGCGCAGGGGCTGGCGTTTTCCGTGGCTGCCGGCGTCAAGGTCCCGCCGTCACTACGCAACATACTGGCCGAGATTGATCGTGATCGCAACGTCGAAAAATGGCCGGATTCAGAATCAGCCCACTCCCGGGACCACCGATCGGACTCCGGTATGGGAAACCTGACTGCATGGGCCAGGCAAGGGGTGTTGCTGCTGAACACTTGTTTGACCGTCGAGCACGGTCAGCCAGGTTCCCACGCCCATCATGGTTGGGAAGCGCTTACTGACGATATTATTAAAGCAGTAGCGCAACAAGGAGGTTCTGTTGCGTTCATGTTTTGGGGTTCCCAAGCCCAGGCCAAACAGGGCCTGGTCGATATTGCGCCATCCACTGCACACTTTTTGACCTTGACAGCGAACCATCCGTCACCATTGTCAGCGCGCCGTCTGCCAAAACCGTTCGTTGGTTGTGGCCATTTTGGCCTTGCCAACGCATTCTTGCGCCAACATGGCGAGGATCCGGTTCGATGGTGAGTTCGACCCCACGATCCCACCGCCTGGCTGGGTGCGATTCAAAGTGATGTGGTTTGACTCAAGCCGCGTAGCGGTAGTTGGTTGCCCAGTATCCTTGCCACTCGCCGTTGGCGCGGTTGACCCGTAGCGCCAGCATGTTTTCGGCGTTGGCGGCGTTTCACCATGCACCT
>JANNGR010000082.1:0-9470 GCA_031403955.1 Betaproteobacteria bacterium | reverse complement strand
CTAGGCAATCTCCAACGCCGACTGGAGTAAATCCGCCATACAAACCGTGCAACATTGCGGGGCTGGCAAAGCTCGAAAGGACCGGTCGCTCACGGCCCCAATTGCCAAGACCAAAACTGCGGCAAGATACGAGCTTCTTTTCATCGACGGGGAGTATCCATGGATCGCCGAGAATTTGGTTCCGTTTCGGGTTGTTCGCTGGCTGCATTGTTGTTGCTTGCGCACGCACAGGCCTGCGCCCTGTCGCTTGATGACCTTAGCAATGCCGAGGCCTCACAGGGACTCAAGACCGCGTTGGAAAAAGGCGCGCTTGCAGCGGTAAACCTGTTAGGCAAGACAGACGGGTTCCTTGGCAATGAAAAAGTTCGTATTCGTTTGCCTGGGTTTCTGGAAGACGCCGCCAAATTGCTCAAGACGCTGGGTCAAGGAAAACGTGTGGATGAACTGGTCACCGCGATGAACAGGGCGGCGGAGGCCGCCGTTCCATTGGCCAGGGATCTGCTGGTCGGCGCGGTCAAATCAATGAGCGTGATTGACGCCAAGAAGATTCTGTCCGGTGGTGATACCTCTGTCACAGGCTTCTTTGCGGAGAAGACGCGCGAGCCGCTGGGCGTGAAATTTCTTCCGGTAGTGACAAAAGCCACCGAAAAAGTGGGCCTGGCCGAAAAGTACAACCGCTTCGCCGCCAAGGTGGCCGGCATGGGTTTGGTGAAGAAGGAAGAAGCCAACCTACAGCAGTACGTTACTGGCAAGTCACTTGATGGCCTGTACTTCATGATCGGGGAAGAAGAAAAGAAGATTCGCCAGGATCCAATAGGAACCGGCAGCGCAGTGCTCAAGAAAGTGTTCGGTGCCTTGAAATAGTTTTTCGCGGTTGATGCAATGGTGATGCCGGTTCCGTGTGACAGGTGCGCGTGATGACGTGGGAGGTGCGTTCAACCGCCGCAAATGATGCGTCCAAAGGCTTGCTTGGGTCAATGGCGAGCACGCGGCCGGTCCAACTTCAGTGACCGAGGATTGCCGGCTCTGGGGCGCACAAGGCCGAGCGCTGACCAATCCCTGACGTCAGGAGCGTCGGCATAGTCACTGCCGACCGCGCCGCGTGCCAGAAAATCTGCCATCACGTGCCGATGATCCTGCTGCGCTCAGGATAATCGGTCAATGCGCGACTTGATCGTTGTAAGTGTTTACTTTGTGGTCTTGCTCCTGTTTTTCCGCGACCCAGTTACCGTTGGGTTCCTGGCTTGACCGTTATGGGCCCAAACGCGCAATCGTCTGCTTTCTCATGGTGGCGGTGTTCGGCTGCATCGCCTTTTCAGTTGCGACCACTTTTGCGGGTCTGTTTGCCGCCCGCGTGTTGTGTGGCGTGGGGGTGAGTGCGTGTTTGATGGCGCCGTTGACCGGTTATCGGCGTTGGTTCACTCTTGCCAGCCAGATCCGGTCAAACTCCTGGATGCTGATGACAGGCTCGTTGGGAATGGTTGCGTCCACGCTGCCAGTGCAATGGTTGGTACCGATGGTGGGCTGGCGAGCGCTTTTTTGGGCGCTTGCGGCGATGTTGCTGCTGGCCATGGTGTTAATTGCATGGGGCGTGCCGGCGTGGGCCAAGTCGCATGCCGCCCACGGGGCAACTGCCAGTTATGCATCCGTCTGGGGCCACCGCTACTTTCGCGCGATGGCGCCAATCGGGTTTTTCTGCTACGGAGGATTGTTGGCCGTGCAGACTTTGTGGGCGGTGCCCTGGAAGGTAAAAGTGGCGGGTTATTCGCCGCTGCAAGCGGCCACCGGTTTGTTCTGGATCAATGTTGCCATGTTGTGCACCTTTTGGTCATGGGGCCTTGCCAGCCCTTGGCTGGCAAAACACGGGCTGCATGCCGACCGCCTGATGCTGCACGGGTTACCTGTCAGCTTCGTGCTGCTCGTCATTCTTGTCATGACTGCTGACCGCTTTGCCGCCTGGTCAGGCGTGGTGCTGGCTCTGTATTGCATGGCTTGTACGTTCGTCACACTGCCGCAACCGGCGGTGGGCATGGCCTTTGCGCCCGAAGTCGCCGGCAGGGCATTGTCGGCCTACAACCTGGTGATATTTGTAGGTGTGTTTGTGATTCAGTGGGGAATTGGTTTGATGATCGATGTCCTGATCGCATTGGGGGCATCCCAGACACAGGCGTTTCAACTTGCGTTTGCCGCGCTGTTGACTTGTTGCATTGCGTCCTGCGTGTACTTCCTGCGATCGGCAAGCCATAATCAACGCCAATGACGTCATGACCACAGGCATTTTGATCATCGCCCATACGCCGCTGGCAAGTGCCTTGCGGCACTGCGTTTTGCATGTTTTCCCGGATAGTACGCAGGCGGTGGTCGCATTTGACGTCCACAGCGACGTGCCTTTTGAACAATCGCTTGCGGGCGCGATGCGCATGATGGCCCAGTTGACGGAGCCCAATACATTGGTGTTGACCGACGTTTTCGGGGCGACGCCGTGCAACCTGGCGCAGAAGATTGCCGTTGGCGTGAAATCGCGGCTGATAGCCGGGGTCAACCTGCCCATGTTGTTGCGCGCCGTGACCTACCGGGGAGAACCGCTCGACGCGCTGGTCGCGCGTGCGTTGGCAGGTGGCACGCAAGGTGTGATGCAGGTGGCGACGGTAGCACCGCAAAACCAGGCCAAAAAGAAAAATGATAAAGATCACAACGACGATCAGCAATAGGCTGGGCCTGCACGCCCGTGCCTCGGCAAAGCTGACCAAGTTGGCGGGCAGCTTCCCATGTGACGTATGGATGTCGCGCGGGGAGCGGCGCGTGAATGCCAAGAGCATCATGGGAGTGATGATGTTGGCGGCCGGAATCGGGGTCACGGTTGAAATCGAAACCAGCGGCGAGCGCGAGCAGGAAGCATCGGATGCCTTGCGGGCGCTGATCGCCGACAAGTTTGGAGAAGGGGAGTGACGTTTGCGATCCACGGTCTGGCCGTGGCACGTGGTATCGCCATCGGCCGGGCGGTACTGGTCGCCTCCAGCCGGGTCGATGTGGCGCACTATTTCATCGCCGCCAACCAGGTGGAGGCGGAAATTGATCGCGTGCGACTTGGCCGCAACGCGGTGGTGGATGAAATTCACCGCTTGCAGCGCACCATTGCCCACATGGGCCCCAAGGAGGCGCCGCATGAACTGACCGCTTTGCTCGACGTACACCTGATGTTGCTGCAGGACGAGGAACTTGTTCTTGGCGTCAAACACTGGATCGCGGACCGCCTGTACAACGCGGAATGGGCGCTAACCACGCAACTTGAAGTAATCGCGCGGCAATTCGACGAGATGGAGGACGAGTACCTGCGTGAGCGCAAGGCCGACCTGGAGCAGATTACCGAAAAGGTTTTGGGCGCGATGAAAGGTATGCCGTCGCCGGTCGTCCCGCCAACACTACGCATGCCTCGCAAGCCGTCGCAGCAAGACTTGTTGCTGGACGACACGGTGGACGTGCCGTTGATCCTGGTGGCCCACGATTTGTCGCCGGCGGACATGCTGCAATTCAAGCAGAGTGTTTTCGCCGGCTTTGTCACGGACGTTGGCGGCAAGACATCCCATACGGCGATCGTGGCGCGCAGCATGGATATCCCGGCCGTGGTCGGCGCGCGCCTGTCGAGCCATCTGGTACGCCAGGATGACTGGGTCGTGGTCGACGGTGACGCCGGTGTTGTGATTGTCGACCCCTCGGCCATCATCCTGGCCGAGTACGGATTCAAGCAGCGTCAGGGAGAGATTGAACGCGGGCGCCTGTCGCGCCTGTTGCACACGCCGGCCGTGACGCTGGACGGCCAGAAGATTGAATTGCTGGCCAATATCGAGATGCCCGAGGATGCTCCTGGCGCGGTCAAGGCCGGCGCGGTGGGGGTGGGCCTGTTTCGCAGCGAGTTTCTGTTTATGGGTCGCCACGGGAAGTTGCCCGACGAACAGGAACAATACGAGGCTTATCTGCGAGCCATGGAAGGAATGCAGGGTTTACCGGTCACGATTCGCACGGTTGACATTGGCGCCGACAAGCCCCTGGACAAGTCACCCAGGGAGGATGCACACCTGAACCCGGCTTTGGGTCTGCGTGCGATTCGCTGGAGCCTGGCGGACCCGGACATGTTCCTGACGCAGTTGCGTGCCATATTGCGCGCCGCCGCGGTTGGACGGGTCAACCTGTTGATACCGATGCTGGCCCATGCGAGCGAGATTCGCCAGACCCTGTCATTGCTTGATCATGCCCGTGCCCAGCTCGATAACCGTGGCGTTCCGTATGGGCCGCTTCAGCTCGGCGCGATGATCGAGATCCCGGCCGCTGCCCTGACGCTGAAAGTGTTCCTGAAGTATTTCGATTTCCTGTCGATTGGCACCAACGACCTGATCCAGTACACGTTGGCTATCGACCGCGCGGATGAATCGGTAGCGCATCTCTATGACCCACTGCATCCGGCGGTCTTGCGGCTGGTAGCGGACACCATCGCTGAGTGCAACCTGCAGTCCAAGGGCGTCAGCGTGTGTGGTGAGATGGCGGGCGACGTGAGTTTGACTCGGCTGCTGCTCGGCTTGGGCCTGCGTAGCTTTTCGATGCACCCGGCTCAGATTCTGGCGGTCAAACATGAGGTATTGCGCGCGGATACTGGCAAACTGCGCGCCTGGGCCACCGAGGTAATGGCCGATGAGGAGCCCAGCGCACGGCTGGCGCGGAGCTAGACTTTCAAACCGCGTCGCATTTGTTGCCGGGTGGCTTGTTGAGTCTTCAGGCGAGGTCGTGCAGGTGCCCGGTCACCGGTCGGTGGAGGTTGGAGGTCACGCCGGCCTCTACCGCAATCGCCTGCGCTGCCGCGTGCGCTTGCTGATCTGCGTGGTAACTGGAGCGAACCATGGCGCCAATCGCCGCATGGCTAAATCCCATCTCCAGGGCTTTGGCCTCATACATCTTGAAAATGTCGGGGTGAACATAACGCTTGACCGTCAGATGGCTGGAGCTTGGCGCCAGATATTGCCCGATCGTAAGCATGTCGATATGATGCGCGCGCATGTCGCGCATCACATCCAGGATTTCTTCATCGGTTTCACCGAGACCTACCATCAAGCCGCTCTTGGTCGGAATGCGCGGGAACAGCGCCTTGAATTTCTTCAGCAGATTCAGGCTGAACGCGTAGTCCGATCCCGGTCGCGCCTCTTTGTACAGGCGCGGCACGGTTTCAAGGTTGTGGTTCATCACGTCGGGCGGCGCGGTCCTGAGGATTTCGAGCGCCCGGTCATCGCGACCGCGGAAGTCGGGCACCAGAATTTCAATTTGTGTTCGGGGTGATAACTCACGTGTCTTGCGGATGCAATCCACGAAGTGCTGGCTACCACCGTCGCGCAGGTCATCGCGATCGACACTGGTTATGACCACGTAATTTAGCGCCAGAGTGGCAATCGTGTTGGCAAGGTTCTGCGGCTCGCTGGCATCCAGTGGGTCGGGCCGGCCGTGGCCCACGTCGCAAAACGGGCATCGGCGGGTGCATTTGTCGCCCATGATCATGAACGTGGCCGTGCCTTTGCCAAAACATTCGCCGATGTTCGGACAGGACGCTTCTTCGCACACTGTCACCAGATTGTTCCGGCGCAGGATGTCCTTGATCTCATAAAAACGTGTGCTGGCCGAACCCGCCTTGACGCGGATCCACGGCGGCTTTTTCAGTATTTCACCCGGCACTACCTTGACCGGGATGCGCGAGAGTTTTGCCCCGGCCTTCTGCTTGACGGTGGCGTCGTAAGCGTCAAATGGCGGGGCCTGCCTGACGACGGAGGGTATCGGGTTGCTCATGATGTGTGCATGGCTACCGCTTAAGGCGCCAGGTAAGTGACAAGCTTGTGGCTCAGTACGTCGGCGGCCTCAGACCAGCCAACAGCTACGCCGATTGTAGAAAGATCCACGGTTTGCAGGCCTGCATATCCACAAGGGTTGATGCGCGCGAAGGGTTCAAGATCCATCGCCACGTTCAAGGCGATGCCGTGGTAGGTGCAATTTCGGCTGACCTTAATACCTAGCGCCGCGATTTTCCCCAGTTTGTTGAAATTGGGCGAATCCGGGGCAGACCTTCCATCCATTGACGCGTGTCTGTGAGGGAGTTGTGGCAATACGGCATGCGAGCCCGGGTCGTCCAGCCGCACATAAATTCCTGGCGCGCCCGCCACCCGGTGGCCAGTTACGCCAAGATGCGCCAGCGTACGAATCACCGCCTCCTCAATTCGATATACATACTCCTTGACGAAGTAACCCGCGCGCCTGAGATCGATCATGGGGTAGGCCACCACCTGCCCCGGCCCGTGGTAAGTGACTTGTCCACCGCGGTTGGTCGGGATAACCGGAATATTGCCCGGGCTCAGCACATGCTCGGGTCTTCCGGCAAGGCCCTGCGTGTAGACGGCTGGATGTTCACAAAGCCACAACTGGTCAGGAGTCTGGATCGAACGAGACGCGGTGAAGTGCCGCATGGCGCCATAGGTGGGCAAATAATCCACCAGGCCGAGCTTGCTGGGAGCGATGTCCACCGGCGGCTACAAGACGACTTTCACCATCGGGTGCGTGGACAAGGTCCGGTACAACTCGTCGAGTTGTTCGCGGCTGGTGGCGGTAACCGTGATCGTTACCCCAAGGTATTTACCGCCTTTGCTTTCACGCAGCTCAATCGTGCTGGCGTCAAACCCCGGGTCAAACTGGCGCGCGATGATGCTCACCGCGTGGACAAAACCGTCGACCCGGGTTCCCATCACCTTGATCGGAAATTTAGACGGGTAAACGATCAGGGATTCATTGGCGTCGGTCATGGGCGACGTTCGGGTCTGGATGACGCAGTCTGGGAAAAGACCTGCCTCAGTCGGCCGTAGCCAGTTTCGCGTCCTGGTACGCGGCAAGCAGGCGCGCGCAAATCGGGCCGGGCCGGCCACGGTGGGACGGGTGTCCAATTTCCTGGCCGTCCAGCATGGTAATGGCCAGCACCTCTTTGGTGGCGCTGGACAACAACAACTCATCGGCGTCGAAAACCTCTTGGCGGCTGATACGTCGCAAGGTGAACTCCAGGCCCAGCTTGCCGCAGATTTCTTCGATCAGACCGTAACGTATACCTTCGAGCACCAGGTTGTCTTTGGGTGCGCCCATCACCTTCCCATCCTTGACCACCCATACATTGCTGGCAGCGGCTTCGCTCAGGAACGAATTGCGAAACATCACCGTCTCGAGCGCGCCAGCGTCGTAACTGATCTGGCGCGCGAACACGGCTCCCAACAGGCTCGTGCTCTTGATGTGCGCCTTTTCCCAGCGAAAGTCATTCGCGGTGACACAAGCCACGCCCTTGTCTCTTTGCTGCACCGTCGGTGTCTGCATCAGGTTGGCCATGGCAAACACGGTGGGCGCAATATCGGTGGGCATGACATGGTCACGCATGGCCACGCCGCGCGTTACCTGGATGTATACCATCTGGTCGATTTCACGGGCCGCCACGGCGGCCGCGTTTGCGCCGTGGGTTACGAGCTGCAGGGCAATGTCGCGCCACTGCTCTCGCGACAGGGGGTTGGCCAGGCGCATTTCCACCAGGCTGCGTTCCAGCCGCGCCATATGCTGCGCAAATCGAAAAGGCACCCCTGCGTACACCGGAATCACTTCGTATATGCCGTCGCCAAAGATAAATCCCCGGTCCATGACGCTGATCTTTGCGTCGCACAGGGGAGTGAACGCACCATTGAGATAACAGGGTGTTGACGGCAGTTTGTTCATGGTCCGATTATCGGTCGCGCCAGAACGTGGGGAGCGGCTGCGAGACGCGGTTTGATAGCGGCAGGTGTCGCGCGGCTACCACTGGTTTCGACCGAGAGAACATGAACCTTGTTTATAATCGCCAACTTTGCTGGGTGTGTCAGGGAGCCGAAATGCTGGCAACGACACGGTGCAAGATGGGTTCAACGTTCGACTCAGGTCGTTCCCGGCTAAAGACGGTGGTGTGGCGACTGGTGTTATCCCAGATTGTTTGCGCTGCGGTGGTTGCCGTGCTGGCCGGACTGCTCAAAGGGTGGCCAGTTGGACGGTCGGTAGCGCTGGGTGGCGCCGCAGTGTTTGTGCCGGCCGCGTTAGGGGCATTGCGGATGAGCATGACCCGGTCCGAGACTCCTCAAGCCGCGTTGCGCACGCAAGTTTCCGCACAGGCGCTCAAGTGGTTGGGCACGGTGTGTATTTTTGGTGCCATCTTCCTTTATGACCGGGAGGTTCGGGCCATGTGGGTGTTTCTGGGCTTTGGGATGGCTCATATGGCCTATTGGTTGGCGTTGTTACTTGAGCGGTAATGGCTCAGTAAGCAAGTTGTAGCAAACTTAGCGGTTATTGATTGACGGAATATTTAGTCGTTTTACTGAATTGCCATGGCTTCATCTGCAGCACCAACGTCCAGCGAATACATCGCCCACCATTTGACCAACTGGCATGTCGGCCACGGCTTCTGGACCTTGCATCTGGATACCATTCTGGTGTCCTGGTTCGTTGGCATCGTCGCATTCGGGTTTTTTGCATTTGCCGCGAGCAAAGCCAGCGCTGGCGTGCCCGGGCGATTCCAGAGTTTTGTTGAAATGCTGGTCGGGTTTGTCGATGACCAGGTCAAGGACTCCTACCATGGCAAACGCGGCTTTGTGACACCGCTTGCCTTGACGATTTTCCTTTGGGTGTGGGTCATGAACGCGATGGATTTCCTGCCCGTGGACTTTCTGCCGCGCATCACCGAGGCGATCGGTATCACCTATTTCAAGGCAGTACCCACGACCGACCCGAATCAAACTTTTGCCATGGCCATCACCGTGTTCCTGATCATGATTTTCATGAATCTGAAGAAAAAAGGGCTGGGTGGTTTCGGGCGCGAAGTTCTCACCGCGCCGTTCGGCAAGTGGTTGTTTCCCGTCAACCTGATTTTTCGGGTGATCGAGGACTTGGCCAAGCCGGTCTCGCTGGCCCTGCGGTTGTTCGGCAACATGTACGCGGGCGAGATGGTGTTTATTTTGCTGGCCGTTATGGCCGCTGGCGGCGCAGTGAGTGGTATCGCGGGTGGTGTACTCAACCTGGGCTGGGCCATATTCCACATCTTGATCGTCACACTGCAAGCCTTCGTCTTCATGATGTTGACCATCGTGTACATGAGCATGGCGTCCGAGTCCCACTAGGTTTTCCCTTTCGTTTTCTTCCGTTTCTTTTTTTCATAGGAGCACATCAATGCAAAACGCACTCGCACTACTGTTGGGCGATCTTCAAATCGCGGTCGCCATCCTGATTGGCGCTGGCGCACTCGGCACCGCCATCGGCTTCGGTATTTTGGGCGGTCGCTTCCTTGAAGGCGCGGCGCGTCAGCCTGAGATGATTCCCCAATTGCAGGTGAAGATGTTCATCGTGGCTGGTTTGCTCGACGCAGTGACCATGATCGGTGTCGGTAT
>JANNGR010000081.1:0-2364 GCA_031403955.1 Betaproteobacteria bacterium | reverse complement strand
TGTTTCTTTTTGTCTGAAAGAATTACCCATGGCCCCCATCAACCGACTGCCAGAGATCGCCGCCGCGACTGAATTGGCCCCCGACGCACCACCCCAGGAAGACACTCCAACAACGCGTGTTGGCAAGGCGATGCATCGGCTGCTGGAATGGGGCGACGCCTCGGTCCAAAATGCCGCTGCTGCCGCCGCCGAATTCGATCTGACCCCCGATCAGGGCGTACAGGCCGCCGCCATGGCCCAACGCGTGCTGCATGGCCATGGCGCGTGGGCTTGGGACAGCGCGTTGGTGGGTTGGCAGGCAAACGAGGTGGAACTGATGCATGAGGGTGAACCGCTGCGATTGGATCGCCTGGTACAGCGCAAGGACACCGGCCATTGGTGGGTGCTGGATTTCAAATCGAACCAGACGCCGCAGAACCGGCCCGACATGGTGGCGCAGTTGCTGACATACCGTAGTGCCGTGCAGAACATTTACCCTGATGAGACGGTGCGCGCGGCATTCCTGAGCGCGAACGGCGAGTTGATTGAACTTGCCGAAAACCACGGACCTGGCAGCAAATGAAAAACCTGGTGGTGGTGGGCGGTGGACCGGCCGGATTGATGGCGGCCGAAGTGTTAAGCGATGCTGGTATGCAGGTACACCTGTATGACAACATGCCTAGCGTCGGACGCAAGTTTTTGCTGGCCGGCGTTGGTGGGCTGAACCTGACGCATTCCGAGCCCATGAACCAGTTTGAAGCGCGTTTTGGGGCACGCCAGACGGAAATCGCCGCACTGTTGCGCGATTTTGGGCCCACGCAGTTGCGCGACTGGGCCAGGACGCTCGGGGTTGAGACCTTTGTCGGTTCATCCGGGCGCGTTTTTCCGGACAACATGAAAGCGGCGCCGCTTTTGCGCGCCTGGCTGCACCGCTTGCGCCACCCGCGCTCAGGGCCGTCGGTGCAGTTTCACATGCGCTGTCGCTGGACTGGCTGGGGTGAAGAGAAAGGCCACCGGATCGGCCTGCGGTTCGACTCGCCTCAGGGTCCGCTGCAAGTCGGCGCCGACGCGGTGGTGTTGGCGCTCGGCGGCGGTAGCTGGGCGCGTTTGGGGTCGGACGGTACCTGGATCGCGCTGTTGCGCGCGCGCGGGGTTGCAGTGGCGCCGCTGGTATCAGCCAACTGCGGATTTGATGTGCAAGGCGGATGGAGCGCGCACTTCGCGCAGCGTTTTGCCGGAATGCCATTCAAGTCGATCGCCATCCGGTTTGTCAAATCCAGCGGAGAAACGTTCTACCGCAAGGGTGAATTCGTGGCTACTGCCACCGGAGTGGAAGGCAGCCTGATATATGCGGCTTCGGCGCTGCTGCGCGACGAAATCGCCGCCAGCGGGGAAGCCACGTTCCACCTTGACCTGCTGCCCGCGTTGGCGCCGGAACGCGTGTTCGCGGAGGTCACCCATGCACGCGGCTCGCGTTCCTGGTCCAGCCACCTGAAAAGCCGTCTCGGACTGGAAGGCATCAAGGCCGGTGTGCTGCATGAGTTGCTGGCCAGGCACGACCTGAGCAACCCAGCCAGGCTGGCCAAGGCTATCAAGGCTTTGCCGATCCGGTTGGTAGCCGCGCGCCCGATTGATGAGGCGATCAGTAGCGCTGGTGGAGTTCGGTTCGAAGCGATGAACCGGCATTTGATGCTGTTGCAAGCGCCGGGTGTGTTTTGCGCCGGCGAGATGCTGGATTGGGAGGCGCCTACGGGTGGTTATCTGATCACCGCATGTATGGCGAGTGGCTGGGCTGCAGCGCAGGGGGTGCTGGCCTACATAAGGGAACACTTGGCCGACTGGGTAGAATTCGGCTCACCTCACATTAGCAAGAACGCGTTTCATCAATAGGACGACCATGGACAACAACTCCACGATTCCTTCGCAACTCGGACCGATGTCCACCATGCCGTCGCGGCTCGATCCTGTCAGCCCTCGTCCTCGCGGTTCGCAGGCACCAGCTATCAGCCCCATGACCAAATTGTTGTGGTTAGCTGCGGTCGTAGCGGTCTTGTTGACCACCGCCAGGTATTTAGTGCTCTGATTCTGGCGGCGCCGCGGCGGTCCTGAAACGCGCGCCGCCGCCGAGAAGAATTGGGTTGACGAGCCTTGACCCCGGCACTGGCTCCACAGTTAGGGCTGCTTGGTTCCCCACCTGACCCGGTTGGCCGCTTTACCATGCGGGAAGGCCCGTCAGTTGGCATTGTAGAGCCTGCCTCGATAGCTGGTCAGCCCCTCTTTCACCGAGTGGACCGCACAACAGGAGCCTGTCGGACTTGGGAATCGTCGGCTGCAAATCGACCGCAGCGGTCCATTTTTGGCTTCGCCGCACTTCGTGAACACCGT
>JANNGR010000080.1:0-38609 GCA_031403955.1 Betaproteobacteria bacterium | reverse complement strand
GCCGCGGTCAGTTCCTGCCTCGACGTGGTGACCTGGCTTGCGCCGGATGCCGGTGCCGCGACAACTGTTGGCGCCGGTGTGAATGACTGCCTGGCAATGCTGCGCAGCAACTTCACGTTTCGCGGCTTCACCATCAGCAACCATGTCGGCGAGGCAACGTTACAAGTGCCGCGAACGGCACTACGCGAGGTGCTCACGGCGGCGCTGATCGCGACCACCGATGCGTCAACGGGCCCAGTCGAGCTGGTACTCAGTGCACAGCTATCAACCCAGCAGGCAGTGGTTTCCTTCGAGCTGCGTCCTGGCCAGGGCTCCGGCTTTCCGGCCGAAATGGCCTACCGCGTTTTGGAATGGAGCGATGTGCAGGCCCTGGCACAAGCGCACATGGTGCAGGTGTCTCGCCAGGGGCCCCTGGTTGCCATGACGTTGGCCGCAAGCACGGCCGCCGCCTGACCAGTTGCGACGCGCGGCTTTATTGGTCCGGTGGCGGGCGAGCAGCAGACAAGTTGTCGAGCAGGTTTTGTATCTGCCCAAACTCGACCGGCTTGGCCAGGTGGTGGTCAAAGCCGGCGTCGCGGGAGCGGCTTTTGTCTTGCGGCTCGCTCCAGCCGGAGATGGCCACCAGAATTGCATTTTGCGTGGCGGCTAGTTGTCGCAGGCGCCGTGCCAGATCGTAGCCATGAAGTCCGGGCAGGCCGATATCGAGCAGGCACAAGTCGGGCCTGAATCCGGGCGCGGCCTGCAGTGCCTGCATGCCGTCATGGGTCACCATCACTTCGTGCCCGCAGGCCTCAAGCAAAATAGCCAGGCTGGCGGCAATGTCAATATTGTCTTCCGCCAGCAGGATTCGGAGGGTTGCGGCGTTGTTCATAAAACCAAGCTTTCGGTCGCGCTGTTGATCGACCAATTCCGAAGATTCTAGGCCCGGCCCGCTGCCACAATGGCCGGCGGGATCGAAACGCTCACTAGAACTTTTCCTACATCCGTTTGAATCACCATCTGACACCGCCATATGCAGCAACGCGGCAAGATTGGCGCGCGCCATCCAGACGTACCGGCGTCTGACCTAATCCCCCAACCCTGAAACGGAAAAACCACCATGTCCACGATTGCACCCGAGAAGCCAAGCAAAACGGCACCGAAGGCCAGGGAAGCCACCGCCCTGCTGCGCGCCGACCACAAGCTGGTCAGCAGTCTCTTCGCCGAATACGAGAAAACGCGATCAACCGCGAAAAAGATGGAATTGGTGTCGCGGATCTGTATCGAACTGAGTGTGCATGCACAAGTCGAAGAAGAAATTTTCTACCCGGCTGTCAAACAGGCATTGAAAGACAAGGAACTGATTCCCGAAGCAACGGTGGAGCATGCAAGCCTGAAACAACTGATTGCGCAGGTTGAGGGCGTACAGCCGGATGGTGAGATGTTTGACGCCAAAATCAAGGTGTTGTCCGAATATGTGAAGCACCACGTCAAGGAAGAGCAAAACGAGATCTTTCCCAAGGCGAAATCCACCAAGCTGGATATGGTCGAGTTGGGCGCCCAGCTCGCCCGCCGCAAGGAAGCACTACTAGCCGGGCGACCGATGCACCGGACTCACCGTTTGGCCGTAGCCGGCGGTACCGTGTCGGGATGATTCTTCCGACCGAGCCTATAGGCAGCATTCCCCGCCCTCTCGATCTGCTGCACGCGATCGAGCAGGCGGGCAACCACGACGATCCGAGCCTGGAGATCGTGTATGACGCCGCGGTACGCGACACGGTAGAGCGTTTCGAAGCCACCGGTTCCCCCGTTATCAGCGACGGCGAGCAGCGCAAGTACCACAACTTCTGGACCTACTGCGTACACGGCTTGCGCAACACCGCGCCAGATGGTTTCAAGATTCCATTTGCGGCCGGCCACACCCGGCGCATGCCGCGTTTGACGGCCGGGCCGTTCCGCTACAAACGTTATGCCGACGGCTTTATGGACATCGCGATGCGGTATACGAAGCGGCCCATCAAACAGGCGGTAATTTCTCCTTCTGCCTTGAGCCTGATGTACCCGGCTGAAGGCCTGCCCGACTATTCGCGCGCCGAGTTCATCGATGACCTGTTGCGCGAGCATGAAACCGAAGTACGGCGCTGCCTGCAAAAAGGCGCACACCGGGTTCAGATCGACTTTACCGAAGGTCGCCTGGCGATGAAGATCGACCCCTCGGGCCTGCTGCTGAGCCGCTTTATCGACTTGAATAATCTGGCTTTGGCGCGTTTTTCCGCCGCCGACCGCCAGCGCATCGGGGTGCACACCTGCCCGGGCGGCGACCGCGATTCCACCCACAGCGCCGACGTTGATTACGAGGAGTTGCTGCCCAGCCTGTTCCAGTTGCAAGCCGGCAATTTTTATGTTGCGCTGGCCGGCGAGCCGGATCGCCGGCGGGTGCTGAAAATAATCCAACGCCACATGCAGCCGCATCAACGCATTTTTGTCGGCGTGGTCGCTCCGATCGACCCGCGCATCGAATCCGCCGAGGAAGTGCGCGACCGCATTCTTGAGGCCGCCGACTATATTTCACCGGCGCAACTTGGCAGCACGGACGACTGTGGTTTTTCACCCTTTTGCGATGACACCTCGACCAGCCGCGATACCGCCTTCGCCAAAATCCAGGCCCGGGTGCGGGGCACGGAGCTGGCCAGCCTGACACTCGGGGGCTGACATGGGCACCGACGACGAAACTGAACTGCTCAAGGCGGTAGCGCTTCGCAACGCGTCCGAGATACTGAAGGCGCGTCAGCGCGCGGAGCAGGAATTGGTGCACGCGCGCGACGCGCTGAAGCAAAAGTCCGAACAACTGGCGCTGGCGCTTGCAATGATGAAGGCAACGCTGGATTCCGCCACCGACGGCATTCTGGTGACCGACCACCGCTCCCGCGTGACCGGCTACAACGAGAAGTTGGTACAGATGTGGCGGCTACCGGACGACGCACTGCAAGCTCTGGACCATCGCGCCTTGCTGGACATCGTTGCCGCCGCGTTCGCCGACCCGGCCGGGTTCAAGGCACGCGTGCAGGACATCTACCGCGCCGCGCCACCCACCTCTTTTGACTTGCTCCTGCCAGCCGACGGCCGGGTGATCGAGCGTCAATCGCGCCCGCAGGTAGTGCACGGTCGCATCGTTGGTCGGGTATGGACTTTCCGCGACATAACCGAGCAACGCAGGACCGAAGAGGCGCTGCGCGATGAAACCCGGGTGTTGGAGTTGCTCGATCGCAGCGGCCGCAACCTGGTAGCGACGCTGGACCTGAGCGCGGTGGTGCAGGCCGTGACCGATGCTGGCACCGAAATCAGCGGCGCGAAATTCGGCGCCTTTTTCTACAAGGTGCCCGATGCGAAAGGCGATTCATTGCTGGTGTCCACCGTTTCGGGCGCGCCACGCGCGGCGTTCGAGCAATTCGGCCAGCCGCGTGCGACGGCATTATTCGGTCCAACGCTCCAGGGTCAACCGCCGGTGCGCAGCGACGACATACTGAAAGATCCGCGTTATGGCCTGTCGGCGCCGCACCACGGCTTGCCGGCGGGTCACCCGCCGGTGCGCAGTTACCTGGCCGTACCGGTGGTTTCGCGCTCGGGCGAGGTAATCGGTGGCCTGTTCTTCGGGCACCCTAAGCCCGGCGTTTTTACCGAGCGCAGCGAAAGAATCATCACCGGAATCGCCGCGCAGGCGGCAGTGGCGATCGACAATGCGCGCTTGTACGAAGCAGCGCGGCAGTCGGCCGAAGAGCGCAGGCGCCTGCTGGACAACGAGCGCGCCGCGCGCAACCTAGCCGAACGCATGAGCGCCCTGAAGGACGACTTCCTGGCCACCTTGTCGCACGAGCTGCGTACGCCGCTGAGTGCCATCCTGGGTTGGGCCCATATCCTGCGCCGCGGCGTCAAGGCCCCGGAAGATCTGCAAAAGGGTCTCGACACGATCGAGCGCAACGCCAGGTTACAGGTCCAGTTGATCGATGACCTGCTGGACATGAACCGCATCGCATCGGGCAAAGTCCGGCTCGACATTCAGCCGGTGGAACCGATCGCATTTATTCAGGCCGCGATTGAGACCGTGCGGCCCGCGGCCGAGGGCAAGGGCGTGCGGATCGAGCGGTTGCTTGACCCGTCGGTGGGGCCCATACCGGGTGACCCAGGCCGGCTGCAGCAGGTTATGACCAACCTGCTGTCCAACGCGATCAAATTCACGCCTCGAGGCGGCAAGGTGCAGGTGTTGCTGGCGCGGGTGAATTCACACGTGGAAATCACGGTTGCGGATTCGGGAATTGGCATCCGGGCGGATTTTGTCGACCATGTATTCGAGCGCTTTCGCCAGGCCGATGCCTCCAGCACGCGGCACTACGCGGGGCTGGGGCTCGGTCTGTCGATCGTCAAAAGCCTGGTCGAATTACACGGCGGCAGCGTGCGCGCCGCCAGCGCCGGCGAGGGCCAGGGCGCAACCTTTTGGGTCCATCTGCCGATACCGTTGATCCACCTCTATCGGCCGGTAAATGATGTCCAGCACCCGCGCGGCCCAGTTGAACTGGCGCCCGCCTTTACCATGCTGCACTTGTCGGGGCTGAAGATTCTGGTGGTTGACGACGATGCCGACGGCCGTGAACTGGCCCGCCGGGTGCTGAGCGAATCCGAAGCCGAAGTGTTGGTTGCAGGTAATGCCGCTGACGCGCTAGTGCTGGTTGAAGCCCAGAGGCCCGACGTGTTGGTCAGCGACATCGGTATGCCCGAGGTAGACGGCTTTGAATTGCTGAAACGTATTCGAGCCCTGGGAACGGAGCGCGGCGGCGACTTGCCGGCGATCGCGCTGACCGCGTTTGCGCGATCGCAGGATCGGACGCAGGCATTACGTGCCGGTTTCGTCGCCCACTTGACCAAGCCGGTAGAGCCGCCCGAACTGCTGGCCACGGTTGCCAGCGCTACCGGGCGTACTGGTTGAGTGCGTTTGGCCACTAGCAGTCGGCGGAACCGCAAACGACATCAATTGGCGTGGCGGGATGCCGCCACGCCCTCGCAAAATCAACGGTATACGTCTTGCGCGCGGTTGGTCTTCCAGGAGTTCTCGAAGTACGCCGCGTCTGCATCATTGCGCGGCCGCACGCCCATCAGGATGCCGCCCTTGCGAATACCTTCATCGTATTGTTTAACCCGTTCTTCAGGCATGTTCCAGCCGACCAGGGCACCGACCAAACCACCCGTCGCCGCGCCGGCACCGGCCCCGGCTATCGCTGCCGCCAGTGGGCCGGCTATAACCAGACCCAGACCGGGAATGGCAATGGTCGTGCCTACCGCCACCAAGGCCGCGGCAATGGCACCCACCGTACCGCCGATGGCACCACCCACCCCAGCCCCTTCAGCCGCCTTGCTGCCGAGTTCGGTCTCGGTGCCGGCCGACGTGAAATGCCGCTTCTTGGTGTCTTCCGACATAACGACGTTTACATCGTCTCTTGTGTAGCCTCGGTCGGACAGCGAGTTGTAGCCCAATTCGGCGCTCTCCCGGTCCGGGAACAGGCCGGTCATCAGAGGTTTGTCGTTCATGGTAATTTTCCTTCTCGGTGGTTAAATTGAATCGACGCGGCGGGCTCGCTTGATTGGTACTCGCCGGTCTTGTGCGGGCCGTCGCCGGACCGCTGACGCAAGTGTGCCGCCGCACGCTCTGGCGCGCTGCCAGACGCTGCGCGGTTCGGCGGTGCGGCCAGCGCCGACCGGTTGTCGGATGGTTCCTACGCTAGCCTATGAACGGCAGGTACACCGGCGATGCCGGCGGCTGGCAGGTAAAACCGCGCCATCTCTGGCGAACGCGGCGCGGCCGGGCTACTAGACTGGGGGCTTCCTACGCCAACACTCCGTGCCCATGTCCATCTTGCTCACCAGGCTCACCCGCCACTATGCCTTCGGCCTGGTTTGTACTTTCCTGGGTGCATGGCTGACGGACCTAACGCAGTCGATGTTGCCATTGGCGCTCGGTGCCTCGGCCCTGGTGCTGGCTACGGTGCCCCTGGTGCGGGCAATCTGGGCCAAGAAGCCGGGCCGCGACGAGCGCCGGAAATAGGCGCCCCGCTCAGGCCCTGGCACCCCGGCTGCGTCAGCCTTTAGTCGACCGAGCACTGGTCGAATCACGGTATTATGTGCGGTGCCGCACAGAACTTGCCCCTGCATCCGCCTAGAGTGCAGTGCATCCATGCTGTCGCACGTTATGGAATATTTTGGGGGATGAGAGTCATGCATGAAAACCTTCAGGCAGGCATGCAGTCTGTCCGCTCGCAAACCGAAATGCCGGACCAGCTGTCTACGTTGGACCTCGATGCTTTCATGCAGACACGCTTCAACCCGCAGCGCAACGACCCAAAAAGCGAGCGGAACTGCGTACATTGGCCATTCGGCGGTGCACAGAAGATCCAGGCCGCATCTCGCGCGCTGCTGGTTCTGGCGGATATTTGGGCGCGGGCCGAGGCTATTTCTAAGTCCGTGCCGTATCACCAGGTGGGATGTATCGACATGCAGGCAATTGGCAACAACCCGGACGCTGATTTGTTGCTGTTGTGCGCTGCAACCGTGCCGGCCGAAATTCAGCAAATAAAACTGTCCACGTGTGCGCTGGCGGACGATTTCGAGAAGGTCGGTGGCTGGCTTGCCGAAGCAGTGCCATCGACCTGGGACGCGGCAAAAGCGGTGCGAAGCTCGCGGCCCCTGGCAGCGGTGCTGAGCGAAGAAAATCGGGTTGTCGCCAAGGACCGGTTGGCCGCTGACATGAACATCCTGATCGCCTGGTTGCTGCGCCAGGCGGTCAGGACGCTCAACCGTATCGAGCTGACAACCGCGGCGGTTGAAAGCGATCTGATGGGGCTGCGTTGTTACGAAGCCTTTTTGCAGGCCGGGGCCGAAATGCTCGACCGCGCCGGTGCTCTGGCCATTGAATCCATGGCTGTGGTGCAAGAATTTGACCGTCGCTGGCGGGCCTTCCAGCACCAGATCGCGACGGTTGTGGCGTTATCACGGGATGCCGGTGGTCCGCTGGGTATGGCGCAGCAACCATGAAGACACTTGTCACTTATTTCTCGCACACCGGCCAGACCAGCCGGGTGGCAAAAGAGATAGCCAAACGCTGTTCCGGCGACCTGGACGCGATCCAGGAGGCGCGTCGCGACAACACATGGTGGGCGGCATGCCGCTCCGGCTGGGACACTGTCGTGCGGGCGGCACCACCGATTCAAAAGCCTAAGCGCAACCCTGGCGCTTATGACCTGGTAATAATCGGCGTGCCGGTTTGGCGACTCGGGCTGGCGCCGCCGGTGCGCTCTTATGTACAACAGTACGCGCCGCGTTTCAAGCGCGTGGCCTTTTTTTGCGCTGAAGGCGGCACTGCCGATGAGCGCGGGTTCGCGGAACTGAGCAAGATCTGCGGCATGCCGCCGGTGGCGACTCTTGCAGTTACCAGAAAGCATTTGCCGGCGTCTGCCAATATGAAGGAGCTCTCAGACTTCGTGGACAGCATGCTGTTGGACTGATCAGTCGCGCGCGTTGCCTGCCATCAGGCGCGCTTGCGAGGTATTCCTTTTGAAGCCGGTTTTTTGACTGCTGTGGCCTTCGCGGCCGCCTCAACCTTGGCTTTTGACGGCGCGGCCGAAGGTTTTCTCTTTGCCAGGCTTTTGGCCAACAACGCCGTCAGGTCGACCACATTCGACGCAACGCCCGCATCCAGCGCGTCCTCCAACGGCGTCACGCTCTGGCTTTCGCCCGAGTCGGTCTTCTGCTTCACAAGCGCGCCGATGGCGGCAGCAAAAGTGTCGGTATAGGCGCCGGCCTTCCATGGCCCGGTCATTTCCCGGATCAGTTGCGCCGCCATCTTCATCTCGCTCGGTTTCAGGCTGGCAGCCGCCGTTCCTTCGGCTGGCAGTTTCAAGTCGCCAATGGGGCGTATTTCGGTCGCCCAGCGAATCGTGTTCAACACCAATGCCGGGCCGGAAGCGATCAGCGCGGCGAGGTGCTCCTTGTTGTGCATGACGACACGCGCAATGCCAATCGCGCCCGCCTCCCGCATCGATTCGCGCAGCAGCGCGTAAACCCGCTCTCCTTTTCCGATCGGTTCGAGGTAATACGGACGCTCAAGCAATAGAAACGCGATCTCGCTGGCTTTGACAAAGGCCTCAATCTCGATGGTTTGCGTCCTGCTCGGAAACGCCGCCTTTATTTCTTCGTCAGTAAGTACCACATAGTCGCCGTCGTCGAGCTTCACGCCGCGGGCGATGTCCTCGCTCGCAATCTCCTTGCCGGTCCGTTTGTTGATGCGCTTGTAACCCACCGGGTCCATAGAGCGCTTGTCGAGCCAATCGAAGTCAACACCAACTTCCTGCGAAGCTGGGTAGAGGGCGACGGGCACATGCACCAGCCCAAAGCTGATGGCTCCTTTCCATATTACGCGTGGCATGACTGCTCCTAAGCTTAGATCGGGTGCCGTTCAGGCCACGGCGGGTTTGTAACCGAGCCGCTTCTGGCGCCCGTCAGGCTGCGGGCGACCTTGTTATAGCCGTCCCAGGGGGCATTGCCCTGGTCCAGCCGTGCATGCACAGCCCGCCCGGGGCCGGCCGGACCTGTGCCCGGCAGCGCCAGGTTCGGGCGTGATGGCGACGTTGGGTTTCGCGTGGTATCGGCTCAAGGCGTTCGAGTAGAGCATGGCAAACCGGAAACAAGCGGGCGTGCCAATGCTGTCAGTAGTTGACGATGGCTGGCTCAGTGCTGGCCGGGTCGTCACCAAACAGCCCATCGGTCAAGTCCACGTCGACGCTCTCCAGAGCCTCGCGCATGGTTTGGCGGGCTTGTGCCCAGGACAGACCGGAGCCAATGGGCTGCGTCTGCCAGTAGCAGGAAAGATTCCGCGCCTCCGCGTCAACTTCGCCGCTACCGCTGCCTTGGCTGCTGCGGTCCAGGTCGTTGGCCGGGGATGCGTCGTCTAACGCGCGCCCGGATTCTGGATTCGGCCCAGTGGAATAACACGCGCGCCAATACGACTTTTCGGCGCGGGACCTGCCCGAATCTGTCGCGACTTTGCCGGCCAGCGCAGTGGCCACAGCGCCGGCTACCAGTTCCAGCGCCGTGCCACCACCTGCCGTCTCTGATTCGCTGCTGACTGAATCCCGGATCTGCCTGTCGTTAAACATCAAGCTGCTCCTTCACAAAAGAAATAAAACCCGGCCCGGCTCGTGATTTCATGGCTTTCTTGCCGGCGCGCGGGGCGACACCGGATCCTCGCCCCTGGAATGCGATAAACCGTCGCTTTCAGCCTGCTTGAGTTGTTTTGCCTCGTCCGGTGTCGCGGGTTTTGCCTTTTTCGAGGCTTCGTCGACCTTGCCGGATTGGGTGAATTCGCGCACCGACTTGCCGTATCTTTCGGCGGCCTCGTAGTCGCCTTCGCCTTGGACCTTTTGAGAATCCTGTCTGTTATCCATGCCACTTTTCATAAAGCCTCCATCGGGTAGTTGCAAAAGGTGCGGCAGTGTGGCCGCACCCCTTAAGCCTATGTCCGTGCCTATCGCATGGCAGTCAGCACGGCGCCCGATCCTGCGTCAGACAACGCGCCCGGCGCGCGGTGCCATGCTCGCGCTCCTTGATCCGGCGGCGCGCGGCCTGTCGGTAGGTACAAAATCAATCATTGCCGCTTCATCGTAGAAAGCGAAGCCAGTACGTTCGGCGCCACCGCCGCTGCAGCCCGGTTCGATGCCCACCTGCTCAAGCCGGTGGATGCCTGGGATTTGTTGCAGGTGGATACAGGCGCAGCTCGCGCGGGCCGGGGCCGTCTTATTTGCGGATGGGTTCTCAATCAGACCGAGGCGCTGGCCGATGACTGGTCTGCCTGCGCGTGCAGGCGCCGCATCAATTGGTCTATCGCCTCGGCGCTCTTGATCGACGCCAGGTCCAACTCGAACAGCCGCCGGCTCAACTGCGCGTAGCCGGCGTTAAGCGCTTCAACACTTTCCGAATAGAGGCGGAAAGTCCTTTTGTTACGGATTGTGATTGGCTTCATGTCAGTGCTCGTAGGTGTGGTTGTTTGTGCCCAATTGGCCACCGCGTGACTCGGGTCCGTGCGGCGGCGCCGCATCGGGCCCAGGTGTTCGGAACTGGCCGCGACCCGACCGCGGTCACCGCGCCGGCGCCGCATTGGTCCAATGGCGTCAACCATTGACCCGGTCCCAGGCGTCGCGCGCGGCGTTCCTGGCGCGCGCCCAGTCCAGGTTGGACCTTCCGCGCGTTGTGGTCCAGTCGCGCGACAGGTCGGCCTCTATGTCATCGAAGTCGCGGCCCGGGTAACGGTTACGCGCGGCGACGCCATAACCATAGGCCGGTCCATAGTCGTCGAAACTCGACCCGATTTCGACATACGGCCGGTCGGTAAAGTTGCCGCGCCAGTATGCGTCTTCGCGCGTCGGGTCGAACGATTCGGCGACACCCTTGCCAGCCATGCCACCCACCACAGCCCCAACCGCGGCACCAATCACCGTGCCGACCGGCCCGGCAATCGTGCCGGTGGCTGCTCCGGCCACGGCACCGCCCAGCGTGGCGCCAAGGCCGGTTCCGATTGGGTGCGAGCCGGGTTCGCCGGTGATCGGGTCACGATTCGCGTCGCGCCGCTGCGTGGTGGGCGCGTTGGTGTCGTACATGGGGAGCCTCGAATAGTTGTGACAGTAGCGAGAGCTTATCCGAGGCCATGACGCGGCGCCATTCCGTAGTTACGCATGCGCGCCGTCACAACACTCCGAAAGTTCGTCGGAAATTTCCTACAACTGGGTTCGCGCGGCTTGGCCCGCGCCATGAAGTAGGAAGAAGCCCACAGCCTGGCTTCCGTTTGGCCGATAGACACGCGTCGGCGCCGGATGAATACTGCCTGCGTCCACCACCAACTAACCTGATCGGCGAACTGTTATGAACAAACTTTTCAATTTGAAGACCGTAACCGCCGTTGCCGCCATGCTGGTGTTGAGTGCGGCCCACGCAGAAAACATGTCCTCGAATGACTCTGCTTACAAAGCCGCCAAGAGCCGCGTCAGCGCGGAATACAGGGCTGACAAGGCGGCTTGCGCGACCCTGGCCAGTGATGGCAAGGACAGCTGTATCGAACAAGCCATGGCCAGGAAAAAGCTGGCTCGCGCCGATCTAAGACAGGTCTACGCCGCAAGGCCTGGCTAACGAAATATGTTATCGGACGCGAAGGCGCTCCGGTAAGTGTTGCGAACCGGCGCCGACGCCTGGCCCTGGGTTCAGTTGTGAACGGCCAGCGCACCATTGATGCGCCATGCGTTTTCGAAGTTTGCAGCGTCCCGGAGGTTGCGCGGACGCACACCGATCAGGATGACACCCTTGCGAACGGCTGCATCGAATTGCCTGATGCGCTCGTCGGGCAGATTCCAGCCGAGCAACGCCCCGCTGATACTGCCGCTAACGGCACCAACCTGCGTTATAGCCGTGTGCTGCGGTTTCGTCGAATTGCCAGTCAGCGCGAAATAGCGGTTTTTGGTGTTTTCCGACATAACAACTTTTACATCGTCTTTCGTGTAACCAAACTCGGCCAGGGTGTGGTAGCCCAACTCGGCGCTTTCCCGGTCCGGGAACATGCCGGTGACCAGGGATTTGTCGTTGTCCATCAAGTTTTTACTCCTCAAACGCCGGATTGAATCGACGCAGCGGGTCTGTATGGAGCAGTGACGGCCCGTTACACTGACCGCCATCTGGCGGCATCGATAAGTTTGCGGACAGACGCGTTCCGGCGCTGCCGGACGCCATGCCACTATTGCGGGGGCCTGGCGCCAACTTGCGGTGGGAGAGTTCCTACGCCTGCAATTGCGCGACTACCACACCAGATACTGCTACCTGTGTGCGGTAGCGTACAGACAATATGCTCCAGCTCCGGCTAAATCCGGCACAGGCCTCAGGGCAAACCTTTTTCCCAAGAGTTCCCCTGGTCAACCACCGGCAGCAGCCCGGCGCAAACTACATGAAACTACGCGACCCGATCGGATCTCCGGCCATGCCTGGCGAAGTTGCTCTACACAAATCCGTAATCGACATCCAGCATGCTCGCGCCAAGCGCCCAACCGGCATTGACGGCGGCAGCGGACCCAGGCCGCTTGCGGACCTGAGCCTGGACGTAGCGTTCGGGGATTGGGATGAACTGTTGAACGCCGTCAAGGCCCGGCTTCGGCAAACTGTTGGCGAATGGTTGGAGGTCACTCCCACGGCGCCCGGGCATATTGCCGCGGGCCAGGTGGTGCGGACCAGTGTGCTGGAATGCGTGGCGGCACTCGACCAGCTGCACACCACGTTGACACATGAACTCGGCCGGCGCGAGCAGCTCGAACTGGAGGTTTTCGATGCGCGAACCGCGCTGGAGCAAGCGCGCGCCGAGTTGATCGGCACCCAGGCCGAACAACGTCATGCCAAGTACCTGGCGCTGCATGACAGCCTGACCGCGCTGCCAAACCGCAGCTTTTTTCAGGAACGTCTCGATCACGCGCTGGCGCTTGCCCCGCCACAACGCCAAGCGCTGGCGGTACTGTACCTGGACCTCGACGAATTCAAGCCGATCAATGATGCCTATGGGCATGCCGCCGGCGACGAATTGCTCAGAATCGTCGCCGCGCGGCTGACGCGTGCGGTGCGCGCCGAGGACATGGTTAGCCGCATGGGAGGCGACGAGTTCGCGTGCCTGCTGGGCGGTGTGTCGGATTTCGAGCAATTAAGCCAACTGGCCGGCAAGGTGTTCGACGCGGTGGCGGCCCCGTGCAAGATCGGCCAGCTAAAACTCAACGTGACTCCCAGCATCGGCATTGCGGTCTGTCCCGGCCATGGCGCGACCGCCGAAACACTGTTAAAGAATGCCGATGCCGCTATGTACCGCGCCAAACGGGATCGCAGCGGACACGCGTTTTTCGATCATCGCATCGGCGGTTGAGTCGGCCCGGACCTGCTGGGCGGTTGTTGTGCCAGCGAGGCCAACAAGGACATCCAGGATAAACGCGGCAAAGGGCCGAAAACCTTGGACACGAGTTGCGGCATCAAGCCAGCGAAAAGCGCCGGCTTGATGATCCAGCGCCACGGGCGCCGCCAAGCCAGCACGACACCGAATAAAAACGCGGCGGTTACCAGGCCCAGAGGATTACGCTGAGCCATCGGCCGCGCCACGGCAGCAACCGCCTCGGCGCCAACCATTGCGGGAACACGCAACGGATGACGCGCCCACCAACTGCGCACGGTCTCCAACACGATGCCTGCGCCGGGTATGGATTGCAGGCGGTGCAGCCACGTGTTGGCCGTTTGCCCCGGCGTTTGCCTGGCTGCGTTGCGCTCTGGATGCGCCATACCATACATGGCCCGGCGCAAACGTTCGCGCGACAATACCAGCCGGTCGCAAGCCAGCTGCGCCGACACCGGGCTTGGCGGGGCTTGCGGCGTCATGGTTTGCCCGCTTCGCGCAGCATCGCCATGTCGGCTTTCATTTGCCGGCGCAGGTTTTCAAACGCGATACCAACACCCGGCGCGCGTGCCGCCAGCAAACACACGATGGCCAGCGCCAGCGGCAACAACGGTGCAACTAACAAGGCCCACGGCGCAAGAATCTGCGCCGTGGGCAGCACTGCCCACAACATCAGCGCCACACCCGCCAGGATCGCGCCCACGAGCAGGCAAAACACGGCCACGGCGCCCAGTAAAAGACGCCGTTGCCAATGCGCCGACACGGTAACGGCCTCGGCCGCGACCAGCTCGGCATACGCAGCGGCGTGATCGGCCAGCAACTGCGGCTGGCTCGCGACCAGATGCAGCAGCGGGTGCATGCGCAAGGTCACGGTTGCCTTGGCTGTAGAGCGGTTTAGTCGTGCCGGCGAGAATGGCCCATCAGGCTAACCAGCGCCATCAAAGCCGCGCCGGTGGCGGCGGCAATCAACATCGACTTGACCGGCTCGTCGCGGATGTAGTTCACGGTGTTATCCGAGGCACGCAGCGCTTTATCGCGCAACTGTTGCGACGTTTCGCGAACCGTATCCACCCCACGTTGCGCCAGCGCGCTGGCCTGTTCCGTGGCGCGGTTCAATATCGGCGCGACCTGTTTGCGCAGGTCCTGCACGCTGCCAGCCAGGTTGTCCAGCGCGTCGTTGGCAACCTGCTGGGTAGAACGAATCGCATGGTCGGCCGACGCAGCGGCCTGGTCCGCCAGGCCGTTGCTTTGTTCGCTTGAGTTGCCCGGGTTGGTCAGATTGCTCAGGTGGGTTTGGGTGGAGGTAATCATGATGATCCTTCGAAGTTGGTTTGGGTTGAGGAGGGGGTTGATTAGGTCTGGATGCAGCGGTGAGGCAGTTTTCAGCCCTTGCGCAGCAGTCCAAACAGGAGGCTGGCCACGGCCAGCACGGCGAACACGATGAAAAGTATTTTGCCAATGCCCATGGCGCTGGCGGCGATGCCACCAAAGCCGAACAAGGCGGCAATCAATGCAATGACAAAGAACACGACAGCGTAATGCAACATGACTTGGCTCCTGGTAATGGGCGCCGGGGCGCCCGGGGGATCGGGGTTCGCAACCTGTTTCGCCGCGAAGGAGCCCAGTGTCGCGCTGGCAATTGGCCCAGACGATAGGCTGGCCTGCTGCATTGCTGTCGGGAGAGCGAGTGAGCCAGCGTAGGAAGACGCCGACAAGGCCTGAAACCGCCAGGCGTTGGCGTGTTATTGCTGCTCTGTTTGCCCGGCCACGCCCGCTCTTGCCTGCGGCAGTTTGGCCCGGATCGACGTGCCAAGCCCGGGCGTCGATTCGACGCTCAGGGTACCGCCTTCGGCCTCGACCCGATAACGCATGCCCACCAGACCGTAGGCGGAGCTGGTCCTGGCGAAGGTGTTGAAGCCGGTACCGTCGTCGCGCACCGATACCTCGACCTGGCCATCACGTTCGGCAAGGGTCACCCAGACATGGCTGGCGCGGGCGTATTTGATGATGTTGGTGATGGCTTCCTGCACCAGGCGGTAAACCACCAGTTCGGCGCTGGCCTCCAGTTGCACCGGCTCCAGCGCGCATACCACCTCAATGCCCGAGCGCTCGGCGAACTCGCGCGCCTGAATTTCGAGCGTCGCCACCAGTCCCAGGTTGCTAAGAGCCGATGGCCGCAGGTCTTCAATAATGCGCCGCTTCAGCGCTATGCCGCTATTGAGCGTTTCGACCAGATGGCCGAGCCGTTCCTGCGCTTCGGGAGCGATGCCACTCAGGCGCGATTTGATGCGCGCCGCGTCGAGTTTGGCCGACGTTAGCAGCGCGCCGAGCTCATCATGCAAATCGCGCGCCAGTCGGCCACGCTCGTCTTCGCGCGCGGTTTGCAGGTGCTGGGCCAGTTGGGTGAGTTGCGCCGTGCGCAGCGCCACCTCGATCTCCAGCCGGTCACGTTCGGCCTGCACCTGGCGTTTGAGTTCCTGTTGGTGCCGCTCCAGCGCGGACGACTGGCGCAGATACAGGAACAGCGCCAGCAGGCTGATGGCGCTGAGTGTCGCCACGCCGATGCGGTTTAGCATCAGGGTCTGGTACAGGTCGCCCCGGCTCAGCGCGACCTTTTGCGTTTCCCGCGCCAGCAATTCGGCGCCGAGCGCACGGATGGCCTCCATCTTCTCCTTGCCAATGTCGCTCAGCACGAGTTCGCGCGCCGCCTGTGCCTTGCCTTCTTCGTGCACGCGGATGACCAGCGCAAGCTCCGACAATTTGGTCTCGGTCAAACGGTGCAACTGGCCGAGCGCCTCCTTCGATTCCGGGTAATCGCCGTAATAAGCGTCGAGCACCTTGAACGATTCGTCAATACGTTTGAGCGCTATGTCGTAAGGTTGCAGATACTCCTTGCGGTCAGTCAGCAAATAACCGCGCTGGCCGGACTCGGCGTCCAGAATGCTCTGGGCCAGGCCGAGGATACCCACACGTGCGGTCTGCATACTCGCGATGTCCTTCATGGCGCCGACCGACTGCCAGTAGGAGCCTTCACTGACGAACACCATAGCCGCCGTCGCGATGCAGGCCAGCGGGAAGGCAAACGGGCTGCGTTTGACGACCTTCAGAACATCCATCTTCAGACCTCAGCTAAAAAATGTGGGATCATCAACCATGGAGCCTTGCCACACACCATGATCCTAGAAACCGCAGTTGACCGCTCACTTCAACAAGAAACGCAGCATGAACTCTCGCTTCTCTGGCATTGAAGCACCTCACCCATTGGGTGACAACGCTACGCACCCGATTGCGCCGCCCTGGCGCACGCTGGCGGCGTTGCTCCTCCTTGCAGGCACGAGCCTGCCGCGTCGTCGCGCCTTGCCAGCGCACGCCATGACGTCCCACTCGGGCGCGTCCAACTGCGGTTTCTAGGATGATCCGAATTGCCATTGTTGACGACCATGCCATGGTTCGCGCCGGACTGCGCCAGTTTTTCGCCGACCAGATCGATTTTGCCGTGGTAGCCGAAGCCGCCAGCGGGCGCCAGGCGCTCGACATCGTGCGCAAGGGCGACGTGGACGTGATCGTGATGGATATCTCGATGCCGGACCAGAGCGGCGTCGACGCGCTGGCCGCCATCAAGGCGCGCGCGCCCGACCTGCCAGTGCTGATACTGTGCGGCTTTCCGGAAGAACATTACGCCACCACCCTGCTGCGCCAGGGTGCCAGTGGTTATTTGAACAAGGACTGCGATCCGGAAGAAATCGTCAAGGCGATCCGCACCGTTTACCGCGGGCGCAAGTACATCACGGCCGGCGTGGCCGAGCGCCTGGCCGAAGGTTTGACGGGTGGCGGCGACCGGCCGCTTCACGAACAGCTTTCCGAGCGCGAGTTGCAGGTTTTCCTGCGGCTGGCCAAGGGCGAAACGATCGGGCACATGGCGGTCAGCATGTCGCTCAGCGTCAAAACGGTCAGCACCTACCGCACCCGGGTGATGGAAAAGATGAAACTCGAATCCAACAGTGACCTGACCTATTACGCGCTGAAAAACGGCTTGATCCAGTAGGGGTTTCAGGCCAGTACGCTGGGACCGGTCTCGCCGGCCGCCAGCCGGCTGCAGTAGTGGATCAGTGCATCGATCTCGTTGGATTTGTCGAACACCCGGTCGGCACCAAGTTCCAGGCATTTGCGCCGCATGTCCTGCGTCGCATAGTTGCTCAGGACCACGGTGGTGTAATGGTGCGGCAGATCATGCGCGGCGCGCAGTACGCCCAGGCCGGAGCCGCCCTTTAGGAATATGTCGATGATTACCAGGTCGCAATGGTGACTCGGTTGCGTCAGCCACTGCACGGCGGTCGATTCGTCCTCGGCGGTGCCGACAACCTGCACCGGAACCAATTCTTCCAGCGTGCCGATCAGGCTTTCGCGAATCACGGGGCTGTCTTCGACGATATAGGTCTTTAACCGCTGCATTGACTGGGATGATTTTTCGTTGGAATCCAGAGCTGGTATTTCGCACGCGCGACACAACACACAGAAGACCCGGCCCGAGTATGCATTCGAAATCATTCCGGCACCATTAGAAACATGCGCGTCGGTTTGTCGGAAGTTTCCTACACCGCGACGCTGGTTTGCCGCTGCACCGGGGCCGGCTTGACCGGCGCCGGCGCTGCTTCAGGGTCTGTCACCAAGGCGACTTCCGGACTGATGGCAACCATGCGCGCCGGGCCGAATATGGTGGCAAACGCCACATCCTTCGCGTCACGTCCGGTGGCCACACGCACCACCTGGTCCACCGGCACCATGCCGGTTGGATCGAACCGTACCCAGCGTCCACCGAGATAGGCTTCGAAGATGGCATGAAAATCCGGCGGAGGTTCGGGGAAACTGGCGTAACCACTGACCAGCCGGGCCGGAATATTGAGCGCGCGGCAAAAGGTGACTGCCAGATGCGCGAAGTCGCGGCACACGCCCGAGCGTTGCACAAAAACGTCGCGC
This sequence comes from Betaproteobacteria bacterium, assembly GCA_031403955.1. Classification (GTDB taxonomy): domain Bacteria; phylum Pseudomonadota; class Gammaproteobacteria; order Burkholderiales; family Burkholderiaceae_C; genus CAISIP01. The sequence goes on along the minus strand of JANNGR010000080.1, from coordinate 20,647 downwards.
GCAGTGGTGGTGGCGTTGGTGGAGCCGATGCGGTAGTCGATATTGTTGCGCACCCAATCCGAAATCGCCATCACGCGGGCGTAACCGCCGGGCAGCGCACCGAACAGCTTGAGCGCCGCCGGCCCCAGATGGTCGGACTCGCAATAACGCGTGGGCATCAGGAAACGCAGCACATTGTCGGGAATGTCATGCACCGGCACTTCCGCCGCCTGCAGGTCTGGCGGCGTTATTACCCGGTCCACCAGCGCGCGATAACTAACGGTCAACGGTCCGGCCGGTGCCTGCAAGCGCAGGAAGCGGTTACCCGAGCGTGGATCGGAGTAGGTGCGAAAAGGAAGCCGCGGCTCGATCAGCAGCGTTTCTTCAATCAGCGTCTGGCCTACCGGCGGGGCATCATCGCCGGGCCGCGTGACGGCTAACGCAGCCTCGACTACCGGACCGCTTTGCGGGCTGATGCCAAGCGCGGCATGAATCAGGAACACGAATTCGCAGGTGCCGCCGAGTTCGTAGGCCAGCATGCAATCGATTTTCATGCGCGTGCGTCCGGGTGTTGTGGCGGCGCTGGAGCTTTCGGTCATCGGGAGGATCCTGTTGCTGGGAGTGGTGGCAGATTGAAACCGCTTTTGCGCCGGGGCGCCATCGGCAGGCACGACACGCCGTCGTAAGACAAGACCGCGCCTGCTCACGTAGGAAAACTACTACCGCGATTTGGGGCGCCGTCCGCTGTTCGCGTGCCGCCCGGCGCCGGATACTGGCGCCACCTGATCAACCCGTTACAAGGGAGTTATCTATGAGCAGTGTCGCGTTATTGGTAGTTGCCATGGCGGTTCTTCCCGCTTTCGGCCTGGCCGCATGGGTCTGGCTGGCGATCGCGAGCGAGAGCGCCGATGTGCGCTCTTTCGTGGGTTTCGACGGCATGCACTTGGAAGACTGAACTGGTCACCTGGCAGCAACAGGTGTGGGTGGGGCGATCAGCCCTGCAACTTTTTACTTTTGACCATCGAGAAGGACTTTTATGAACACGCAATTCAACCTCAAACTTTCACTCATCGTTGCCGCCGTGATGGCGCTCTCGGTGGCGCAGGCGCAAACCATGCCAAAGGCCGAATTCAAGGCCGCCAAGGCGAGTATCAGCGCGACTTACAAAACCGATAAGGCGGCCTGCGCGGCGATGAAAGACAACGCGAAAGACATCTGTGTCGAAGAGGCCAAGGCCAAGGAGAAGATCGCACGCGCCGAACTGGAATACAAAAACAGCGGCAAACCAGCCGATCAGACCAAGCTAGCCAAGGCCAAGGCCCAAGCGACCTACGCGGTGGCGAAGGAAAAGTGTGACGACCAGACCGGCAATGCCAAGGACGTATGTGTCAAGGAGGCCAAGGCGGTCGAGGTGAAGGCGCTCGCCGACACCAAGATGACCAAGCAGATTGGTGAAGCCAAGAAAGACGCCGCACAAGACAAACGCGACGCCGACTACAAGGTAGCGGCCGAGAAATGCGATGCCATGGCCGGCGACGCCAAGTCAAGCTGTGTGAGCGCCGCCAAATCCAAGTTCGGCAAAATGTAATAGCGGTGCCGCATGGGCAAGTCCGTCAACACCCGGACTCGCCTGAGTTTGCCCAGCAAGTCATCCGCCAAGCTGCCGCATGAGCGCGACGAGTCGGTTGGCATGACGGATGGCAACCCCAGCGAGCCGATGAAGCGGGCGTACCGCGACGTGAACCGCGGCCTGCAGGACACCGACCGTGGGGTTGAGGCCGAGCGGGCCTACAGGAAGCTGAAGGGGACTGCGCCGGGCTAGCCTGGAACCTCTGCGCTCGGCAAGGAGACGCTATGGACCCTGGCCAGCACGATGCAAGCGCCGGCGCAATGCCTTCCGGCGCGCTGGTTGTGTTCGGCATCACCGGTGACCTGGCGCACAAGAAGATTCTTCCAGCGTTGTACGCGATGGTCCGATCGGGCCGGTTGACCATACCCGTGGTTGGTGTCGCATCGTCGCAGTTGAGCGCCGCCAAGTTGCGCGAGCGCCTCAGCGACAGCCTGCGGCAAGCCGGCGCGGTCAACGATGCTCCGGCGTTCGAGCGGCTGATGTCACTGCTGGCCTACGTTAGCGGGAACTACAACGACCCGGCGACGTTCACGGCGATAAAGACCGCGCTGGGGCAATCCCGACGGCCGGCTTTTTACCTGGCCATTCCACAGTCACTGTTTCCCACCGTCATCAGCAGCCTGGGCGCGGCGGGTCTGGCGCACGACGCGCGCGTGATTGTCGAAAAGCCGTTTGGCCGCGACCTGGCCTCGGCGCGTGAGCTGAATCGGGTCGCGCAGTCAGTCTTCGCGCAAAGTTCGATCTTTCGCATCGATCACTACCTCGGGAAGGAGGCGATCATGAACATCCTCTATTTCCGTTTCGCGAATGCCTTTCTGGAGCCGATCTGGAATCGTAACTTTGTCTCTAGCGTGCAAATCACGCTGGCGGAAAATTTTGGCGTCGCCGGCCGTGGTGGCTTCTACGAAAGCGCCGGTTGCCTGCGCGACGTGGTTCAAAACCACATGTTCCAGTTGGTGGCGCTGCTGGCAATGGAGCCCCCGCCCTACCGCGGCTTTCAGGCCGTACACGGCGAAAAATCCGGTGTCCTGCATGCCATGCGGCCGTTGACACCGGACGACCTGGTGCGCGGCCAATACGCCGGTTACCGCCAAGAACGCGATGTCGCCGCCAATTCGGATGTCGAGACTTTTTGCGCCTTGCGCCTGTTCATCGACTCCTGGCGCTGGGCCGGCGTGCCATGGTATTTGCGTTGCGGAAAACAGTTACCGCTAACCGCGGCAGAGGTGTTGGTCCAATTGAAACCGCCGCCTATGGCGCTGTTTGCCGATTCAGCGCCGGCCGAGGGACGCGCCAACTATGTTCGATTCAGGCTCTCGCCCAGTTCATCCATCGCGCTGGCGGCGCGCGTCAAACGGGTTGGCAAACAGTTCATCGGCGAGCAGCGTGAGCTTTATCTGTGTGAAGACTGGCCGGGCGAAGAGTTGCCGTATGAACGGCTGCTGGGCGACGCGATAAGCGGCGACGACGCGTTGTTCACCGACCAGGAGGCGGTGGAGGCGGCCTGGGCGGTGGTCGAGCCGGTGCTGATGAACCACCATCCGGTGCAGCCCTATACCAGCGCAACCTGGGGCCCGGCGCAAGCCGACACACTGATAGGCGGCGCTGGCGGCTGGCATAACCCGGTACCAGAGAAAGGCTGTGCATGAGCCACCGCACGCAGGTACTCCAATGAACACCCAAGCCGACGTCGTGTTTCTGCTCGATGTGGACAACACGCTGCTCGATAACGACCAGATAATCGCCGAGTTGCGACACCACCTGGAGCAGGAATTTGGCGCCGCGAGTGCCGGCCGTTATTGGGCCATCTTCGAGGCGCTGCGCGGCGAGCTTGGTTATGCCGATTATCTGGGTGCGCTGCAGCGTTACCGGCTGGATGCGGAATCCGGGGCAGCCAACGACCCACGCCTGCTGCTGATGTCAAGTTTCCTGATTGACTATCCGTTCGCCGAGCGCCTGTATCCGCGCGCGCTGGAGGTAGTAGAGCGTTTGAACGGATACGGACCGACCGTGATCCTGTCCGACGGTGACGTGGTTTTTCAGCCGCGCAAGGTGCAGCGATCCGGCCTGTGGGACGCGGTTCGCGGCCGGGTGCTGATCTACATTCACAAGGAAACCATGCTTGACTCGGTGCAGCGCCACTACCCGGCGCGGCATTACGTTATGGTGGACGACAAGCTGCGCATTCTCGCGGCAATGAAAAGTGCCATGCAGGATCGCTTGACCACCGTGTTCCCGCGCCAGGGCCACTATGCGATGGACCCGGCCAACACGGCCGCTTATCCGGCGGCCGATGTCAGCGTCGAGCGCATCGGCGATATGCTGGATTGCGATGTGCGCACCTGGCTGCCGTCTTTCCCGCCAGTATCAGGAGAAAAAAGATGAACCCCATTACCCAAAAGCTGCATGACCTCGGGCAGCGCCTATGGCTCGACAACATTACCCGTGATTTACTCAATAACGGCACTCTGGCGTCGCACATTGCCGAGTTGTCCATCACCGGGCTGACTTCGAACCCAACCATATTCGAGCAGGCGATTGGCGGCGGCGATAGCTACGACGACGCGATCCGGCAGCTTGCCGCGCGGGGCCTGTCAGACGAAGGCATATTCTTCGAGCTCGCGTTGCAAGACCTGAGACAGGCCGCCGACCTGTTCCGTCCGATTTTTGACGCAAGTTTTGGTGCCGACGGCTGGGTCTCGCTGGAAGTCTCGCCGCTGCTGGCGAACGACACCGCCAACACCATCAAGACGGCCGCGCAACTACACGCGCGCGCCGCGCGGCCAAACCTGTTCATCAAGATTCCCGGTACGCCCGAGGGTTTACCGGCGATCGAGCAGTCGATCTTCGACGGCATACCGATCAACGTTACCTTGCTGTTTTCACGCGAGCACTATGTTGCCGCGGCCCATGCGTATCTGCGTGGCATCGAGCGGCGCATCGAAGCCGGTCTCGACCCGAGGGTCGAATCGGTCGCGTCGCTGTTCGTCAGCCGGTGGGACGCGGCGGCGAAGGAAGAAACCGCGCCGCAATTGCACAATCGTCTTGGCATCGCAATCGCGATGTGTACCTACAAAGCCTACCGCGATCTGCTGGCGTCGGAACGCTGGCGCAAGTCGGCCCAGGCCGGAGCGCAGCCGCAGCGCCTGTTGTGGGCCAGCACCGGCACCAAGGATCCGGCGGCACCCGACACGCTCTATGTCGAGGCCCTCGCCGCTCCCGCCACGATCAACACGCTTCCCGACAAGACGCTGCAGGCCTTTGCCGCCCACGGCAAGGTCGGTGCGAGCCTGCCCGCCGACGGTGGTTATGCGCAAGACGTTATCGAGGAGTTCCGGCGCGACGGCGTGGACGATGAAGCCCTCGCCGCGCGGCTGCAACGCGAAGGCATCGCCGCATTCGCCAAGTCGTGGAGCGGCTTGATGGCGCGGATCAGGGAAAAAAGTGTGCGGCCGCCGCGCACTTGACGCCCAGCATGTCCAGCCGCATCAGCCCGCTGGCCGGCAAACCGGCGCCGCCGTCGATGCTGGTCGACGTGGCCAAACTGGTTGGCGCGTACTACTCGGACCAACCTGACCCCCAGGTCGCTTCGCAACGCGTCACGTTCGGCACGTCGGGGCACCGCGGTTCAGCGTTCGAGCGCTCGTTCAATACGTGGCACGTGCTGGCGATCACGCAGGCGATCTGCCACTACCGCAAATCCAAAGGCATCAGCGGGCCGTTGTTCCTGGGCATCGACACCCATGCACTTTCGTTGCCGGCGTGCGCGAGCGCGCTGGAGGTGCTGGCCGCCAATGGCGTCGACGTGATGTTGGCATACGGCGACGAACCAACGCCAACACCAGCCGTCTCGCACGCCATCCTGTGCCACAACCATGGGCGCGGCGCCGCTCTGGCCGACGGCATCGTCATGACGCCGTCGCACAACCCGCCGCGCGACGGTGGGTGCAAGTACAACCCGCCCCATGGCGGCCCGGCCGGCCAGGACGTTACCGGCTGGATCGAAGCCGCCGCCAACCGCCTGCTCGAACGAAACCTGGAGGGCGTATTGCGCATGCCGCACGCCAAGGCGCTGCTGGCGGCGACGACCCACCGACACGATTTTCTGAACACCTACGTAGCCGATCTGGCAAGCGTGCTCGATATGGACCTGATTCGCGGCGCGAAGGTACACATGGGGGTGGACCCGCTGGGCGGTGCCGGCGTTCACTACTGGGCGGCGATCGCCGAGCGCTACCGGCTCGATCTGACGGTGGTCAACCCAGTCGTTGACCCGGCGTTTGGATTCATGACGCTTGACTGGGACGCCCAGATCCGCATGGACCCATCCTCACCTTACGCGATGCGCCGGCTGATCGACATAAAAGACCAGTTCGACGTCGCGTTCGCCTGCGACACCGACCATGACCGCCACGGCATAGTCACCGCCGCTGCCGGTCTGCTGCCGCCCAATCATTACCTGGCGGTTGCGATCGACTACCTGTTTACACACCGGCCCCAATGGGGGCCACAAGCCGGGGTTGGCAAGACCGTTGTCAGCACGCAGTTGATCGACCGCGTGGCGGCCAGGCTGGGACGCAAACTGTATGAAGTGCCGGCCGGCTTCAAATGGTTCGCCGCCGGCTTGCTGAATGGCTCGCTCGGTTTTTGCGGCGAAGAAAGCGCCGGCGCGGCGTTCCTGCGGCGCGACGGCACGGTGTGGACCACCGACAAGGACGGCATCACCGCTGCGCTGCTGTCGGCCGAGATGGTGGCGCGTACCGGGCGCGACCCGGGCGCGTTGTATGCCGATCTGGTGAACGAGTTTGGCCGCCCGGTGGCGGACCGGGTCGAGGCTCCCGCGACCGCACAACAGAAAAAGCTGTTGGCCGCGCTGTCGCCGCAACAGGTGGTGTCGCGCGAGTTGGCCGGTGAACCGATCGAAACCATACTCGACAAAGCACCCGGAAACGGCGCGCCAATCGGCGGCATCAAGGTAATAACCGCCAGCGGCTGGTTTGCCGCGCGGCCTTCGGGCACCGAAAACATCACCAAGATTTATGCCGAAAGCATGCGCGGCCCGGAGCACCTGCAGCGCATCCTGCAACAGGCGCAGACCATCGTCGACGCGGCGCTGACGCCGCATTCCGCTCAAGGTCAGGCGTGAAGCACGGCAGAGTGTGAGAGGTCACACCTCAAGCACGTTTGTGTACCTGCACATCGACCAGCATGCCGAGGAAGTCGCCCGGGTAGCCATGCCAGGAGCCGCTGACCGGGGACGCCAGGCTGGCATGCCGCGCCACGCCGACCCGGATCAGGTCGGTGCCGCCGATCAGGTTGTTGGTCGGGTCGAACGGAATCCAGCCCGCGCCGGGCAGATAGACCTGCACCCAGGCGTGTGTCGCGCCTGCGCTTGAGGATTGCTGCGCTGCGCCGTCAAGCCACGGCGTGTACAGATAACCCGAGACGAAACGCGCCGCATAACCGAGATGGCGGATGGCCTCGATCATCAAGGTGGCGAAATCGCGGCAGGTTCCGCTTTGCCGCGTCAGTGTTTCGTGCGGCGTTTGCACGCCCTGGTCGAATCGGGCCAGGTACAACATGTTGTCGCGGATAAATTGCGTCATCGCCACCAGCAGTTCGCGTGTGCCGGTCACGCCGCCAACGCCAATGAACTGGTTCGCCCAGGCCCGCAACTTGCCATCCGGGTCGTCGTAATACGGGCTCAGGTAATGCGCCAGCACCAACCGCTCCTCGTCGTCGTAGGCAAACGGAAAGTTTTGCGCGTGCGCGCTCAGTGGAAGGTCGAGCGCACGCGTGCCGGTATGTTCAACCGAAAACGAACACACCACCTTGAACTCGTCGGCCGGGCTTTGTGGCTGCACCAGCGCCACCGAGTTGGAGTAGGCGTCCTGAATCAGGCGGATATCCAGCGGAGCAGGCGTCACCTGCATGTCGGTTGCCAGCACCCGCAGATCGTGGCTGTCGCGCGGGCGGAACAATACCCGGTGCTCGTCGAGTGTTACCGGCTGCGCATAACGGTAATGGGTGGTGTGGGTGATATCGAAGAAGACGGACACGCAAGATCTCCCAGGGCTGGTGTAAAGGATTGGCTCGCAAACAGGTACCAGCAGCATGCCTGGGGCGACGTGTCGGCGTCGATCGGCGCTGGCCGTGAAAGCTTGTGGGTGCCGTCCTACCCGCTGGCAAGGCGCGCACAATTGCACTCACTTGGTCAAATCACCGGGCATCGAGCTACCGTTCATCCAGTCCACACCGCCATGCAATTGAATTTCAAAACCGGCTGGAAGCTGGCGAAACAGGTCGGCAATTCATGGCTGGACGATTACGCGCCCAGCATGGGAGCGGCGCTGGCCTACTACACCATGTTTTCGCTGGCACCGCTACTGCTGATCGTGATCTCGGTGGCCGGGCTGGTTTTTGGTCAGGATGCCGCGCGTGGGGAGATTGCGGCCCAATTGCGCTCAGTGATGGGCGAACGCGGCGCCAGCGCGGTGCAGGATCTGCTGGCCAGCGTGCAACAACCGGATGAAGGATTGGCCGCGACGGGGGTCGGCGTGTTGCTGCTGCTGATAGGTGCAACTACCGTATTCGGCGAGTTGCAGGATTCACTGGACCGCATCTGGCGAGTTCCGACCCGCGGGCAAACCAGCGGATGGCTGGTGCTGGTGCGCGCGCGTCTGTTGTCCTTTGGCATGATCCTGGCCATCGGGTTTCTTCTGACGCTGTCGCTGGTAGCCAGTGCCGCGCTGGCGGCCATCGGACGCCGGTGGGACCTGATGCTGGGTGGCTGGTATCCATTGGCGGTGGCGACCGAAGCCATCGTTGCCTTCTTGCTGGTGGCGGTTATGTTCGCGCTGATCTACAAGGTAATGCCGCGGGTACGCGTGTTGTGGAGCGATGTGTGGATCGGAGCGGTGTTTACGGCGCTGCTGTTCACCATCGGCAAGTCGCTGATCGGCTTGTACGTTGGCCGCAGCGGCGTGACTTCTGCGTTCGGCGCCGCCGGGTCGCTGGTGGTTGTGCTGCTGTGGGTGTATTACTCGGCTCAGATATTCCTGATCGGGGCCGAATTCACCTGGGTCTACGCGAACAGCTACGGCTCAAGAAGTCTCACCACCTGCCCGGACGACTCCAAGCGCTGAACACATACCGCGCGGGTCAATAACGCCGCGCGGCGCCATTGGCGACTTGCACGCGGTCACCGACCCGGATATCGGCGCTGGGAGTCTGCATAACGGTCTGGTAGGAGCCGTCGTTCATGCGGATGGTGAGTTTGTAAGCATCCGATTGCTGCTGGTTGCGTTTCTCGATTTCGTGACCCGCATAAGCACCGCCGGCCGCGCCGATGACAGTCGCGGCCGTGTTGCCGCTGCCTTTGCCAACCTGGTTGCCGACGATCCCACCGACCACCGCACCGACGATGGCGCCGGCGCCAATGCCGCTGCCACCGATACCGGTGTTTTGTTGCCGGACCAGTTCGATCGACTGCACCACGCCGACCTGCGTGTAGGAGGCCGAATTGGTGGAGGGTGGATAGGCCGTGCCTGAGCTGGACGTATTGCCGGGGTTATTCATGGACCCGCAGGCGCCGAGCGCGAGCACCGCGGCCAGGCCAAGCGCGGATTTGAGTGAGTAGATGTTTGTCATAAGTCTTGCCCTGAAAAAAAGGGTGGATGGGATATAAAACGAAAAGCGGCAGGCACCGGATGACAGTGGCGGCCAGCCTTACTTCTTGATACTCATTTCGTTGCTGACACTGCTGACACCCTGGATGCCGCGGGCAACCAGCATCGCGCGGTCGATCTGGCTCTGGCTGTCAACGAAGCCACTGAGCTGGACTTCGCCCTTGCGCGTAACGACGGTTATGTCCAGGCTCTTGACGCTCGCATCGGCAATCAGCGCGGCGTTGACCTGGGTCGTCACGACAACGTCGTCAACTTTGTTGCCAACCGTGGTCGCCGCGCCCTTCAGATTCACCTTGTTGTCGACCGCCTTGACGCCCTCTACCATGCGTGTCACGGCCATGGCGCGGTCGATCTGCGACTGGTTGTCGACAAAGCCGCTCAACTGGACCTCGCCCTTGCGGGTTTCGGTTTTGATATCGAGACTTTTTATGTCCGGGTCGGACAGCAACGCGGTTTTGACTTTGGTGGTAATCACGCTGTCGTCAATTTGCGTGCCGACGCTGGTGGCCGCGGGCGCCGCGCCACTGACTTGTGACGGCTTGGTACAGCCACCTAGCGCCATTGCCAATAGGCCCACAATTGTTGCACCCAAGAAGAGAGATTCAAGCCGCTTTGTCATGTGAAAGGTCCTCCACGCAAGATTTGTCCCGCTGGTTGTGACCTTGCTTCAATTCGTCGATTGGTTCTGTGCGCTCGCGCACATACGGAACACGCGGTTTCAACTAGCCTGCGCCTTACCTATGCAGCTTATGCCGGTAACGCCCGCCGCCATCGCCCAGCCGACTCCGCAGGAACTTGCCTTGTCGGGATGCTGGACCGCGCGTTCGATCGGTGCGGTTGAACTTCAACTCGCCGCGCTGCGTGTTGGCGCCGAAATGCCGCTGGTTGCCAATGCCCAGCGCGTCGAGGCGCTCGACACGGCTGGAGCCTGGGTGCTGCAAAAGACGTTGCGGCGGCTGCGCGATACCGGCACCGTCGTCACCATCCGCGGCCTGCGCCCGCAATTTGCAAAACTGCTGGAGGCGGTGGCACAACAAGTCGCGGACCAGGCCGGCCAGAGCGCCCCGGCCACGACCGCATTGTCGAACCGGCTTGAACGTCTAGGCCGCGGCGCCGCTGCCGTGTGGGAGCAGGGCATTGCGTTGCTGGCGTTTATTGGCGAGACCGCGCTGGCTTTTGCCACCTGTATTGCGCACCCGGCGCGACTGCGCTGGCGTCCGATCCTGTACAACATACGCAGCGCCGGGTTCGACGCCTTGCCGATCGTCGGCTTGTTGTCGTTCCTGCTCGGGATTGTTGTCGCCTACCAGGCCGCCGAGCAGTTGCGGCGTTATGGCGCGAATATTTTTGTCGCCGATCTGGTCGGATTGTCGATGTTGCGCGAGTTCGCGCCGTTGATCACCGCCATCATCGTTGCCGGGCGTTCCGGTTCCGCCTACGCCGCGCAGATCGGCACGATGGCCGTTACCGAGGAGATCGACGCCATGCGCACCATCGGCATCGCGCCGCTGGAGTTGCTGGTGCTGCCAAAAATAATCGCGCTGGTCATCGCGCTGCCGTTGCTGACGGTGTTCGCCGACGTGCTCGGCGTGTTCGGCGGCATGATCATGGCGCGCGTGCAACTCGGTGTGACTTTTGCCGAGTTTCTGGACCGCTTCGCCAAGGCGGTCAGTATTACTTCCTATCTGATCGGCGTGGGCAAAGCACCGGTATTCGCCGCCATAATTGCCGTGGTCGGTTGTTTTCAGGGCCTGCGCACCAAAGGCGGCGCCGACAGCGTCGGCCGTCAGACCACGCGCAGCGTCGTGCAGGGGATTTTCCTGGTGATTGTTGCCGACGCCCTGTTCTCGATCGCCTTCAGTGTGCTGGAGCTCTGACATGCAAGCCGAGGCTGCTGCCAGTGATCCGGTCATCAGCATCAGCAAGTTGTCGACGCGTTTTGGCGCGCAGGTGGTGCATTCAGAAATCGACCTGGAAGTGCGCCGGGCGGAAGTTTTCGCGCTGATTGGTGGCAGTGGATCGGGCAAATCGACCCTGCTGCGCGAAATGATCCTGCTGCAACGTCCGAACCAAGGCACGATCCGGGTACTGGGCGTGGACCTGAAGGATCTCGGGGAAATGGAAGCTTTGGCGCTGCGCCAGCGCTGGGGCGTGATGTTCCAGCACGGCGGCCTGTTCGGCGCGCTGACAGTGACGGAAAACGTCGGCCTGCCACTGCGCGAACACACCGGTCTTGGCGAGCGCTTGATCGATGAGATCGCGGCCTGGAAAATCGCCATGGCCGGTCTGAAGCCCGAGGTTGGCGCGCAGTATCCGTCCGAGTTGAGCGGCGGCATGATGAAACGTGCCTCGCTGGCGCGCGCGCTCGCGCTCGACCCGGAACTGCTGTTTCTCGACGAACCCACGGCCGGTCTCGACCCGCAAAGCGCCGCCGGCGTGGACGAATTGGTACGCAAACTGCGCGACTTGTTCGGGCTGACGATTGTGATGATCACGCACGACCTGGACCTTTTGTGGGGCGTGGCCGACCGGGTCGCGGTGCTGGCCCAGGGCAAGGTGCAAGCTATCGGCTCGATGGCCGAACTTGCGCGCCTTGACAACCCCGCCATCCGGCCTTTTTTCGACGGTGCGCGCGGCCGCGCGGCACAGCCGGAAAACGAAGCAACCATCAAGGAGCCAGCATCGAAACCAAAGTGAACTACTCCCTGGTCGGGGCCTTTGTACTGGTCCTGGGCAGCGTGCTGATCGCCGGCGTGTTGTGGCTTGCCGCGGGTGGCGCGCTGCAGACCCGGTATGACCTGTATTGGGCGATCGAAGATGAATCGGTGGCCGGTCTGAATCTGAATGCGCCGGTCAAATACAACGGTGTCGATGTCGGCAAAGTGCGGCAGATCGAGCTCGACCCGGACAACCCGCAACGCGTGAACCTGCTGTTTGCCATCGAACGTGGCACGCCGATCCGGGAGGACACGGTGGCGGTTCTGAAAACACAGGGCCTGACCGGTATCGCTTATGTCGAACTCAGTGGAGGCGCCAGGGAGTCGCCGCCATTACGCGCGACGGCGGGAAACCGGTACCCGGTGATCCAGACCAAACCTTCACTCAGCGCGCGGCTGGAAAATGTACTCACCACCGTGCTTGCCAAGCTAGACGACACCTCAAGTAGCATCAATGCGATTCTGAGCGCGCAGAACCAGGCGGCGTTCAAAAACGCACTGGCCGACATAGCCAGCGTGGCGCGCACCGTCGCCGCGCGCGGCAAAGAGATCGACGCCGGTTTAGGCAATGCTGCGCGTACGTTCGAGAACACGTCGCGTGTTACGGCGCAGATCGCTCCGGTGGTCGATCGCATCGGGCGCAGCGCCGACGCGGTAGAGAAAATGGGCAGCGAAGTCGCGCGCACCAGCCAGAGCGCCGCAAAAACAGTCGACTCGGTGGGCGCCGACATAAAACGCTTCAGCACCGAAACACTACCCGAACTCGAGCGGCTGCTCGGTGAACTCAGCGTGTTGTCTACCTCGCTGCGCCGCTTAACCGAACAAACCGAGCGTGACCCGCGCGGCCTTCTTTTTGGCCGCAAACCGGTGCCGGCAGGGCCGGGAGAAACAGCCAACCGGCAGTAACTACCATGAACAACAGTCCTGTCGCCAAACTGTGCCGGCTGCTGGCCGCCGGTCTGGCTTTCCTGGCGCTGTACGGATGCAGCGCACTACAGCCAACGGCGACGCCGCACCCGGCCTTCTATTCGCTTGACGGCGCGCAGCCGGGCATAACACCAGCGGGGGCGCCGGCTGCAACGGCGCCGACCTTGATCATCCATCCGCCACGCGCCGCGGCCGGCTTTGACAGCCAGCGCATCATCTACCAGCGCGAGGCCCACAAGCTCGAATACTTCGCGCACAGCGAATGGGTCGAACCGCCCGCGCGCATGCTCGGAGCGCTGCTGGTAGGCGCGCTCGAGCACACCGGCGTATTCCGCGCAGTGGTGCTGACGCCTGGCGCCGCCGTCGGCGACTTGCGGCTCGATACCGAGATCATCCGGCTGCAACACGAATTCCAGACCCAGCCCAGCCGCGTGCGTTTCACCTTGCGTGCCACCCTGGTTGACGACAAGACGCGCCGCGTGCTGGCCTGGCGCGAGTTCGACGGCCATGTTGCCGCCGCCAGCGATGACCCCTATGGAGGCGTGCTGGCGGCCAACCGCGCGGTACAGACGGTGTTGAAAGACCTTGCGATCTTTTGCGCCGAGGCCGCGCGCGGCACGCCAAGCGCGAAATAAGACACTGCCGAATCCTGGTTCCCGCTACCCTTCACTGTTTTACAGGAGATAAACAGACATGAATCCCGCAAAATTGATTGGAATCATCCTGATCGCCGTGGGTGCGCTTGGGCTGGTGTACGGCGGCTTCAGTTACACCAAAGAAACCACCGGCGTGAAACTGGGCCCGATAGAGCTAAAGGTGCAGGAGAAGGAAACCGTCAACGTTCCGCTGATTGTCAGCGCTGGCGCCATCGTCATCGGCGTAGTCCTGCTTGTCGTCGGACGCAAATAAGGCGACCCCACCAAGCTCACTTCGCCGCGCCGGTTTTCTTGTTAACAGCACCCGGCACCGCCTTGGCATCCCGGACCAGTTGTCCGCAGTCGCTGTCCTTGCCCGGACCGGCGTCGATCAACGGTAGCAGCGCCAGCAGTGGATTGACGAGGCCCAGCGCAACCGCGCCGATGGCGCGCGCCGCAACGCGGCCTTTATCAACTTCGACCACTGGCTTGGCAAAACTTCCGCGAACATAAATCGGGCTGCGCAAGGCCAACGGGCTGGTGTTCTTGGTTTTCTGGTTTAACGTCAGGTCCAGCTTTTCCTGTGCCAGATCGATGTTGCCGGTACCGATGATGGTGGTGATCGCGGTGTCGAATACCAGGGCGTCGGCGCGCATGATGCCTTGCTTGATTTGAAAGTCGGCCACCGCGCAACGCAGCTTCACCAGGCGGTCGCCGGTTAGGCTGAGTTCCAGTATTTCCCACAGGTGCAGCCCGGCTTTTTCCATCATCAACCGGCTGATCTCGCCGCCAGCCACTACCAGCCCCATCTTGCCGTTGGAACTGGCAAGCATGCGACCGACTGAGTTGCCTTGACCAGTTAGATCGAAATCGCCGTTGACTTGTCCGATGCTGGCTTTGTTCAGCTCAACCGTCGGGAACAGCTTGGCGATCAGGACTTTCCTCGCCCGCACCTTGGCGCGGGCCTGGATCGGGTCTTTTTGCCCATCGAGCGAAATCACGCCATTGAGTTCGCCACCGGCCAAGCCGAACTTTAGCGGGTCGAGTGTCAGCACGGAGTCACGCAAACTCAAATGGGTGGCAAGATTTTCCAGTGGCAACTCTTTGGCGCGCCGGATGGTGCTGGCCTTGAGAGTCACCTCAGCGTCAACGGTGTCCCATCGATCGGTCTTGAACGGCAAGTCGGGCAATACACGCCCTGGCGTCGGCGATGCCGCGGCGGTCTGGGCCGGCCGCGACCCGATCAACGGGCCCAAATCCGCGAAATCGAGCACTTTTGACACCAGGTCAGCTTGCAGCGCCGGGCGTTTGCCACCGGTATCGACCTGCAGCGTGCCGGCAATGTCGCTCTCGCCTATGCGGCCGGAGAACTTTTCGTAACGCCAGGTATTCCCGCTGCGTACCAGATGCCCTTCGGTAACGTAGGCGCGGGTTGCGGGCAGCGTTATGCCGAGCAACGGAAATAACCGATCGAGGTTGTCGCCCTTTAGCGCCAGTTGCATGTCGATCGCGGTGAATTTGAGCAAGCTGGTAATCGTCCCGTCCGCCTGCACCCGGGTTGAGCCCAGCGTGGCATCGATCTTCAGCGCATAGGGTGTGCTTTCGTCGCGCAGCGCCAGCACCGGCCCTCCGTTGCCGGCCGCCTTTAGCGCCAGGCCCTTGTATTGCCCGCGGGCATTGAATGCCACACCGGCGCCGGTAGCGCCACCCGCTGCCGTGTTCACGGTTGAAAGCTCCGAACGGATGCTGGTCTTTTGTTGCGCATCGTCGTAGCCTAGCGTTCCCCGATCGATGGTCAGGCGGTCGACCCGGATTCGCGCATCTTCGTCCTTCTGGTCCAGGTCCAGCAGCCAGTTCTTTCGCCCCTCGGTGCCTTGCTCCAGAAATACCACGGCGCGCTCGAGCCGGACTTCGGTTAGAACAATGTTTCGTCGCAGCAACTGCGGCAGATTGAACGTAATCTCCACCGCGTCGGCCGCGACCATCTGCTTTTCGCTTGCCCAGGGCGGATTCGCAAACGTCACGTCGGCGGCGCCGACGCGCGGCAAAGGCCAGCCGAAGTGCAGCGTCAGGTCGCCGTTAATGGTCAGTACACGACCGGTTTTCTCGGTCATGGTGCGCTCGATCGGTCCGCGCAACCAGTTCCAGCCAAAGATCACGATGAACACCGCCGCCAACACCAGCGGCGCAAGAACGATCCCGGCGATCCATTTGAGCGAACGAGGCAGCGTCATGGCGGTAGGACAGGTGATGCGGACATCTTGTTTCAGGGTCGCCGGACCAGCCGGACAGCGGCCCTTCGCGCGATTGTCCATCGCAGATTAACACTGCTCCGTGCGCGAGCGCACATACAGGGCAGGATGTCGCGACTAGTCTTTGCTGCTGTGGTCTGTCCCGCAAAGGTGGACTTCCGACATCCAATGAAGTGTTGGGGACAGAGCTTGCCGACTGGCGTGTGGCTGCGGTCTGTTCCGCAAAATATTAGAAAGGATCCCATGACCATTACTCGATTTGTATTTCGTAATCTCGCCCTGGCCGCGGCGGGCACGCTGCTGTGTGCCGGCGCGGCGCTGGCGGCCGGTGCCTCGGCCGACGCCCAGGCGCGCTACCGCCAGGATATGGCCGTGTGTAATAGCGGTCAGTCGAACCAGGACCTGGCCACCTGCAAACTGGAGGCGCGCAACGCCCTGGCGGAAGCCAAACGCGGCGGCCTGAAAGACGCCGCGGATCAGTACCAGCAAAATGCGCTGCAACGCTGCGGCGCCCACAAGGGCGACGACCGCAGCGATTGCGAGGCGCGTATGGGCGCCCAGGGAAAGGTTGAAGGCAGCGTCGGCGCTGGCGGCATGCTGCGCCAGGGCGTGACGATTGTGCCCGCCAAATAACGTCGGCTGCCGCGTTTAGCGGCTCTTGGCGACGCCTTTTTCCGCGAACTCCAGCGCCACGTCGAGCGTCTCCAGAAATTCGCTGACCTTGATCGGCTTGGTCAGATAACGAAAGAACCCCGCTTCGAGGCCACGCTCGATGTCGCGCGGTATCGCGTTGGCACTCAACGCAACAATCGGTATGTGCGCGGTTGCCGTGTCGGCGCGCAGAATCTGCATCGCCTGCATGCCGCTCATGCCGGGCAGGTTTATGTCCATCAAGATAACCTCCGGCTGCGCGCTACGCGCGAGTTCGATGCCCAGCACCGCGTCCCGCGCGCTCAACAGCCGCAAGTCCGCGCGCCGCGCGATGATCTGCGCCACCAAATGCAGGTTGGCCGGGTTATCCTCAACATACAGCAAGGTGCGCGGCGCGATGGCGCTCTGAACCGCCGGCTCGGCCGGAGCCGCGTAGTCCGCCGCGCCGGACTCGAGTTGCGGCGTTGCGGCCACGACCAGGTCGATCCAGAACAGGCTGCCTTCGCCGACCGTACTTTCTACACCGATGGCGCCGCCCATCAACTCGACCAGGCGCTTGGTCACCACCAGGCCGATGCCGGTGCCTTCCTCGGCACTGGTCTCCTGGCCGAGGCGGTTGAATGGCTGAAACATCTGCGTCAGCTTTTCCGGCGTCAATCCGGCGCCGGTGTCCCGGACGCTGATACGCATGGTCTGTGCCGAGCTGGCGCCGCATTGCACCACTACCGACCCGCCAGCCTGGTTGTATTTGATCGCGTTGGACAGCAGATTGATCAGCACCTGCTTGACCCGCGTGCGGTCGGCCTTGATAAAGCAGGGCAGATCGAACTTCGGAAAACTGACGCGCACGCCGCGTTTTTGCGCCTGCGGTTCAATCATGGTCTGGCATTCGAGCATGACCTCGGCCAGCGACATCGGTTCGAGCGACCACGACAGGCGACCGGACTCGATCAGCGCAAGATCGAGGATTTCGTTGATCAGCTCCATCAAGTACCAGCCGGCCTGCAGAATCTGGGCGATGTTTTCCTTCTGGGACGGCGTCGGCGCTGGCGCATCGGACTCCATCAACTGGGCGAATCCGAGTATCGCGTTGAGCGGCGTGCGCAGCTCATGGCTCATGCTGGACAGGAAATCCGTTTTCGCGAGATTGGCTTTCTCCGCCGTCGACTTGGCGTTGGTGAGTTCGGCCTCGACCTGGTTACGTTCGGTCAGATCGCGCGTCAGCTTGGCGAAACCACGCAGATTGCCGACCTGGTCGCGTATCGCCGTCAAGACCACATTGGCCCAGAAAGTCGAGCCGTCCTTGCGCACCCGCCAGCCTTCATCTTCGCATCGCCCCTGGCTGATCGCGATGTCCAGGTCGCGCTGTGGCGCACCGCGCTCGATGTCCTCCTGCGGATAGAAGCGCGAAAAGTGCTGGCCGACGATTTCCTCCGCGTGATAACCCTTGATGCGTTGCGCGCCGCCGTTCCAGCTCACCACCAGGCCTTTGGGGTCGAGCATGACAATCGCATAGTCGGTCACGCTTTCCACCATCAAGCGGAAACTCTCTTCGGTCCAGCGCAGTTGCTCTTCCACCTGCTTGCGCGCGGAGTTATCGGTGCCGATCAAGAGATAACCGATGATTTTGGAGTCGGCGTCACGCAGCGCCGTGACCGACACGATGGCCGGAAAACGGCTACCGTCCTTGCGGATATAGGTCTGCTCGTAAATGTCTTCGATTCCGCGCGTAGCCTTGAAGACCAGGGCTTCGAAGCCCGGCGCAATCGGCGTGGCAAGCTCGCGGCTCAAGACCACGGCCCGCGCGATCACTTCCAGTGGCTCGGAAACGTGGGTCGGAGTCAGCAGATTCACCATTTCGGTGGCCGCGTAACCCAACATACGTTCGGCGCCAATATTGAATAGTTGGATGATGCCCTTCTCGTCAGTGGCGATGATCGAGAAATTGGCGCTGTTGAGAATCGCGCTTTGCAATGCGCCGGTCTTAAGCAGGGCCTCCTTGCGTTGCAACTCGGTTTTTGCCGCCTTTTTTCCGGCGGCCTTGTCCAGCGCGGTGGATTCAGGTTTGTTCTCAAGCATGGCCAACTTCAATTTGAATCGACAGCGAGGAACCTGGTTACCGTGCCGGCGCGCGAGCCGGACTATTTCAGGCGTACATCGCCGACCAGGCCCAGCACGCCGACCACAATCAGGTAAGCGGCGACGATGTAATTCAGCAACCGGGGCACGATCAGAATCAACACACCGGCAAGCAACGATACCAAAGGGGTGAGACTCAAGTTCATATCGACTCTCCTGGCTCAAAAAGGCTTGTTGAGACCCATAGTGTGGTGCCCGCCCGAGCGGCTGTATGTGCGCTAACCCACATGGCGGCGAGTGGTGGTAGGGGAACGGTCGTGAGCTGCATAGTCATAAGAGTCACCATCTGTGCGCCAGCGCACAGATCGCGGCCAGACACCAAGGCATAGTTACGTGCCGGCACAACTTTTTTGCTGTGGCGGCAATTCTGAGCCCATTCGAAACCCGTTCATAACAGGAGAAGTAGTATGAATTCCGCATTGAAAAAAATGATTTGCCACTTGTTGGCGTTTGCGTTGATCATGTTTCCGTTCCAATCTGCACAGGCCGGCGTGATAACAACCGATCAAGTGGTTTCCGCCGCCACCGCTTCACTTGAACGTACCGCGGTGCTGAACTTCATGAGCCGGTCGCAGACCGTGAATGAGTTCCAGGCCCAGGGTCTGGACCCACAGGCGGCCCGGGATCGTGTAGCCGCGATGAGTGATGCGGAAGTCAGCATGCTCGCCGGTCAGATCAATGCGCTTCCGGCTGGCGCCGATGGTGGGTTGGCATTACTCATTCTGGTTGTTTTCTTAGTCTGGTATTTCGCGTTCCGACGCTAGTGTTCGGAGGCGGTGCAGGAGCGCCGCCGGGCATGGACTAACCCAGAGCCGCTGATGCCTGGCGTAAGCGCAGCCGCCTGGTACCGGGCCCGTGGCATCGCCGGCGCTTTGCTGCTGCTGGTTGGCCTGAGCGGCTGTGGATCGCTGGTGCCACAGACAATGGAGCTGCGCGATGCCTGGCCCGCGGGGGTCGCCGTGCGCACCGAACTCGGCGATGCGCCGTTTTTCCCGCAGACGCTGTACCAGTGCGGCCCCGCCGCCCTAGCCACAATACTGGTCCAGGCCGGCGCACAGGTTACGCCGGAAGAACTGGTCAAACAGGTCTATCTGCCTGCGCGCCAGGGTAGCCTGCAGATCGAAATGCTGGCTGCGCCACGTCGCTACAGCAAGGTTTCATACCAGCTCGCGCCACGGTTTCATGATCTTCTGCGCGAAGTTGCGGCCGGCAACCCGGTCCTGGTGCTTCAGGATACCGGTGTTGGGCCGGTTACCAACTGGCACTATGCGGTGGTAGTCGGTTTCGACTATCCGGCCGGCGAGTTGTACCTGCGCTCCGGCGAGACCAAGCGACTCGCCATGCCGTTCACCGTGTTCGAATACACCTGGAAAAAAAGCAATTACTGGGCCATGGTCACCATGCCGCCAGAGCGCATTCCCGAGACCGCCAGCGAGGCGGGTTACTTGAGCGCTATTTCGGCCATGGAACGCGTAGCCGAGGGTGGCGCCACCACACTGGCCTATGCAGTGTTTCTTGATCGCTGGCCGGACAATGTCGGGGCCAGCGTGGGCCTGGCAAACCGGCATTACGCCGTTGGGGCGCTTAATGAATCGGAATCCATACTGCGCCGGGCGGTCCAGCGTGTTCCGGATTCCGTGCCAATGTTGAACAATCTGGCGCAGACCCTGTCGGACCTGGGGCGCAACGACGAGGCACTGGTGTTTATCGAACGCGCCGCGCGGCAAAAAGACAGTCCGTTCGCTGCGGCGGTGCGCGAAACGCAGGCGCTGATCCAGCAGCGCTTGGTTCAATCCAAATAACCGGCCGCCAGGAGCCTGTCGGACTTGGGGCGTCGATAGCGTTCACGAAGTGCGGCGTAGCCAAAATCGGCCCCAGCGAGGACAGTTTTTTGCCGGATTTGCAGGCCCATAGCCCCGCTATGGGTCAAAAAGACGGTGTTCACGAAGTGCGGCGAAGCCAAAAATGGACCGCTGCGGTCGATTTGCAGCCGACGATTCCCAAGTCCGACAGGCTCCTGTTGTGCGGT
>JANNGR010000079.1:0-6171 GCA_031403955.1 Betaproteobacteria bacterium | reverse complement strand
CTGAATGTATTGGGGGCCATGCTTTACATGGGCGGTATCGCGGGTATCGACCAATTGGCGCGCAACACGATGGTGGCGGTGTCGTCTTTTTCATTGACGCCGATTCCACTGTTTGTATTGATGGGAGAGGTGCTGTTCCAGTGCGGCCTGGCTTTCAAGGTGATTGAAGGCATTGAGCGTTTGATCCTGCGCGTGCCCGGCCGATTGGCAGTGGTCGCCGTGACGGCCGGCACGGTTTTCTCCGCCATATCGGGGTCCACCATCGCGACTACGGCAATGCTGGGAAGTGCCATGACACCCGCCATGTTGAAGCGGCGCTACCACCCCAGCTTGGCGATGGGCCCGATCATGGCGATTGGCGGCGTGGACATGCTGATTCCGCCTTCCGGGCTGACGGTGTTGCTGGGCAGTCTGGCCGGCATCTCGATAAGTGGCCTGCTGATTGCCGGCATTATTCCGGGCATCCTGCTGGCAATTATCTTCATTGGCTACATCATCATCCGGGTGCGCATGAATCCTGCCTTGGCGCCAGTGGATGACGACGTTCCCATGCATGGTTGGGAGCGTTATCGGATGCTTTTCGTCTATGTATTGCCATTGGTGTCCATTTTCGTGGTGGTGGTGGGCTCCATGGCCGGCGGTATCGCGACACCCACCGAGTCGGCGGCGCTGGGGGCTTTGGCAACGCTGATTTTTGCGATGGCCTACCGGGCCCTGACGTTCAAGATCCTGGTTTCGTCACTCAAGTCCACGCTCTCGGTTTCCGGAATGGTCTTGTTCATCATCGTTGGCGCCACCGGCTTCGCCCAGTTGCTCGGTTTTTCAGGCGCCAGCGACGGGCTGCTCAAAATCATCGTACAGCAGGGATTTAGCCCCTTTTCCATCCTGGTCGCCATGATGGTCATTTTGTTGTTGCTGGGCTGCTTTGTCGATCAGGTGAGCATGATGCTGTTGACGCTGCCTTTTTTCATGCCCCTGGTGTTCAGCCTAAAAATCGACCCGATCTGGTTTGGCGTGTTGTTCCTGTTCTCGATGCAGATTGGTCTGTTGCACCCGCCCTTTGGCCTGCTGGCAATAACCATGAAATCGGTCGTGCCCCGCCACATCACCATGATGCAGGTGTATGTCGCCGCCATACCCTACGTCATCATCAGTTTTCTAATGATGGTAGCCATTCTGTTCTACCCGCCAATTGCCACCTGGCTACCCCGGCTGTTTGAGTAAACCGGGCACTCATGCAACCCCAGGAGACCTTGCCAATGGACCAGCCACAGCGTATCACCGTCATCGGCGCCGGATTCATGGGGTGTGTCATCGCCACCATCTACGCCCGCTTTGGTTACACCGTGACCTTGCACGATGCCATGCCCGCCATGCTGGAGACCTATACCGAGCGTGCCTTGCCGATCGCGCACAGTCTGGCGACCCCGCAACACCCACCCGAGCAGATCGTTGGCCGCGTCAAACCGGTCGCCAGCCTGACTGAGGCTGTTTCAGGGGCGCAATTGGTGCACGAGGTAATACAGGAAGATCTGCCGCTCAAACAGGCCCTGTTCCGCGAACTCGACCGCTTGTGCACGCCCGACGTAGTTCTCGCCACCAACACTTCATCGTTCCTGCTGACCCACCTGTGCCGCGACGTGGTCCACAAAGATCGCGTGATCGGCATCCACTACATAACGCCAGCACACATCGTGCAGGTCGTGGAAGTGATCGTCGCCGACTTCACCCCGCCCGAGCGCATCACGTGGGCGCGGGATTTTGTCGCGGCGATCGGCCATGTCGCGGTGGTCTGCCGCGAAAAACCGGGTTTCCTGATCAACCGGATTCAAGTCACGATGCTGGCGGAAATCCACCGAATAGTCGACGAGGGATTGGCCACCGCTGAGGACGTCGACACCGCAATTCGACTCAGCCTGGGGCCGCGCTGGGCTCTTTGGGGCGCGCTCGCCGGTGAAGACCTTATCGTCAGCAAACGAACCATGCTCGCCTTGCTGGAGTACATGCACCAGCAGACCAGCCAGGAACAGTACCAGCCCACCGCTAGCTTGCGCACGCTGGTGCAGGACGGAAAACTGGGCGCCATGACCGGACACGGATGGTTCGGCTGGAACAAACCCAACGCGGAACTGGTCATCGAGCGCGACCGCCAGCTCGCCGACATGCTTGGCTGGTTATCGGGTCGTGAGGCCATGGCGCAACTGCGTGGAGGCCCGGCATGATGGCCATCGCAACCACCCACTGCCGCGGCAGCCAGGAACCACGCCGATGAGCGCACGTGTATTCGTCACCGGAGGCTGCGGCGTCAATGGCAGTTGGGTGGTGCGCGACCTGCTCGCGCGCGGTTACGAGGTGACCGCTTTTGACCAGAGCGCCGACGATTCGCTGATGCCGGATCTTCGCGGTGAATACGAACTCGTGGTAGGTGATATACGCGATGGCGCGCTGCTGTCGCGCCTGGTGCACGCCCGCAAGCCGGCGGCAATCGTCCACCTGGCGGCGCTGGTCGGTTATCCGCAGGGTCGCCCCGATCCCAAACTGGTCTACGACGTCAATCTCGGTGGCACCGTGAATGTGCTGGAGGCCGCGTTAGTCGGCGACGTTCCACGGGTGGTTTTCACCAGTTCCAAAAGCGCCTACGGTGTCGTTACCGGCGCACACGCCCGCCCGCATTACCAGCCAGTACCCGAAGACCATGTGGGCCTGCCGCCCCCGCCCTCGTTTCTGTCGCTTTACGGCCACGCCAAGGTGGCAAGCGAAGGCCTCGGATTCAACTACCACGCGGCCTTCGGGCTCGACTTCTTTGCGCTGCGCTTCGCCACCATTTGCGCGCCGGGCAAGCTTGCGCGGCATGGGCCGATGTCGGTGCACAGCCGCCTGATCGAGAACACGATGCTGGGTTTGCCAACGGTGGTCGAGAAAGGCGGTGACGAACGCGACGATATCGTGTATGTGCGCGATGTGGCGCAGGCCATCGGCCTGGCCGTGGCGACCGTTCGTCGAGGCGCTTCGGTGTACAACATAGGCCAGGGCCGGGCCTTCAGTCTGCATGACATGGCGGCCGCCATCCGGGCCCGGTTCCCAAGCGCACGGTTCGACATCGGAGCCGGATATGACTTCATGAACGTCGGTTTTTGCGCCTACAACGTGCTCGACATATCCAAGGCGCGCGAGCAATTGGGATACGTGCCCGAATTCGACCTGCCCGCCATGGTGGTGGACTATGCCAGGACGCTCGAACGCTTCGGCATCCGGCCAAGCGGTGCATGAACGGGCACCGCGCCGGGGAAAATCCATGAGCCAACAGGCGCCCGGTTGACCGTTGATCTAATTGGCACCCGTTCCAGCGGCCTGGGAATATTGCTCGCCCTGGGCGCCATGCTGCTTTTTGCAATCTGCGCCATCGTCATCTCGATCGCCATGCGGCGCCTCGACACCGATGCAGGCGCCTTGCTGGCAGCGGGGGTCAACCTGCCGCTTGGCATCCTATTGGTCAGTGTGCAACTATCGGTCCTGGGCCCGCTGCGCACGCCCAGTCTTTCGGGCATCCTGGCGTTTCTGCTGGCCGGCGTGTTCTCGACCTACCTGGGCCGATGGCTGTATTTCAGGTCCATCGAGACGCTCGGACCAACCCGGGCGTCGAGCTTCCAGACCAGCAGCCCGCTTGTGACCGCGCTGCTGGGATGGTTGTTGCTGGGTGACCGCCTGAGCAACATGGCCTTGGCCGGCATGGCGCTGGGCGTGGTCGGTCTGGCGGCCATGAGCCAAGGCGCCAGAGGGCAGCAGGCGGTTGCGAGCAAACATACGGCGCGCAAGTCGGCCGGCATCGGCCGAGGTGTTCTGGCGATCGGCCTGGGCAGTTCGGCGGCGTATGCGGTCAGCCATGTGCTCAGAGCCGCCGCGATCCGCGAATGGAGCGAGCCGATTGCAGGGGCGACCCTGGGCGCCGCGGCTGGGATGCTGGCGTTGTTGTTGGTCAATCGGCGCAACTTGGCGCCGATGGTTGCGCGAATCGCCGCCAGTCGCACCAGCGCGTGGCTGTACTGCGCGGTCGGTGTCATGCAACTCACCGCACAAGTTCTGATGATCGCCTCCATGGCACACATACCGGCTTCTTTCGCCGCCCTGATCACCATGTGCACGCCGCTGGTCGTGCTTCCGCTGAGTTTTGTACTGTTCAAGAACAGTGAGGGAATCCGGTACCACACCGTCCTGGGCATGCTGGCCACGATTGCCGGAGTCGTGTTGCTGATGCTGTACGGACGTTGATACGGACCACGGCGGCCTGGGGGGCGGGGCCGGTCGCCGACCGCACTGGGATGACTGGCCTCAATGCCTCCTGGCTGGACGCCATCGTCTTGATCAGATCACCTGTTGTGTGGGTCAAAGTCAGAGGAGTCGAACTTTCACAATCTGGCAAAGACAACTTGTAGCTTGATGCGCTACGCACTACAATGGAAGTGAATGATCAAGAGTTTCCGCCACAAGGGTTTGCAGCTTTTTTTTGAAACCGGCAGCAAGTCAGGAATACAGGCCACACACGCCACCAAACTGCGGCTGCAGTTGGCCGCTCTGGATCAAGCATTTAGGCCTGAAGACCTTACTGCCGCGTCTTGGGCGCTGCACCCTTTGAAGGGTGATCTGAAAGGGCATTGGGCGCTTACCGTTAATGGAAACTGGCGCATCGTATTTGCCTTTGAGGGTGACGATGCCGTGCTTGTCGATTACCGGGACTACCACTGAGGTTCAATATGACTCGAATGCACAACCCTCCGCATCCTGGCGAAGTTCTGCGGGAATATCTGGGGCACGTCACGGTGACGCAAGCCGCGATCAAGCTGGGTGTCAACCGTGTCACGCTTTCGCGCGTGGTTACTGGGTCTTCTGGCGTTTCTGCCGACATGGCTTATCGCTTGGGTGAGGCCTTCGGTACCAGCCCTGAGTTGTGGGCGGGGTTGCAGTTGCAGTACGACTTGTATCAGGCAGGCAAGGTGGCTCGTCCTCGGATCGAGCGATTGGCAGTGTAGTCAGTCCTGATCCCCATAGCGCCAGGCGCAGGCTCGAGAATGGATAAAAGACGCTGCACCAATGGTAAGGTCGCTTTCATCAGGTTGCGCGGCTTCTTGTAGAGCAACCAGGTGATGATCAGTTGGCTGATGCTACCAATGAAGATGTTCACAGTCTGGTACAACCGTGGATCTGGAGACCATTCGACGCTGCGCTCACCGTCGCGGATCAGCGCAAGCAGTATTCGTCCGTAGTCATCGAGAGACTGCTTCACAGGCGTCTTTTCTACCAGTACGCTCGGCCATACCTCAAGATAAAGCGTTCTTGCCCAATCCTGATTGCGCCGTGCAAAATCAACCGTCAGCCAGAGGAACAAGTGCAAACGCTCGCGCGCCGTTCGAAATGGGCGCGCCTTCTCGGCGAACTCCGAGAAAAACTCTCCCATCCGGGCGATCGGCACGACGTAAGCGATTTCCTCCTTGTTCGCGTAGTAATCGTATACCGAGGACAGCGGGACGCCTGCCTCGTCAGCGATGTCAGAAATGCGAGCGCGCGCGATCCCGTCGCGCGCAAAAACGCGCACGGCCGCGTTGAGAATCTCCGCGTGGCGATCTCGGCTGCGGGTTTGCTTCGGAGCGCGCTCCTGCGCCAGCCCGCGACCAATCGCAGCCATGACCACTTCTTCCCACTGAGCGTCGGTACTGGCTATTTTCTTGTCCACGGGTTCCTCCAGAGACGGCCAGATCCAGCCTTAACCTGGTTTTCAGACGTCGACGCAAAGTTGAAAACGTATTCTCTGGCAGGCCGGGGCATCAATTTTCGATGCCGGCTATCGATCCGACGGATTTGACGTAGCGGTCCGCCGAATTCGAAGAAATCTGATGGCGTCCATTCGCATGCGCGAAGCGATCGCATCCTGCCTACCCAAGCGGACCGGCCAATTCGAAGTGCGAGATGTCACTGAGAGAGCCTTTCAGCTCAGTCTTCCACACCGCCTTGACCCGCACGCCTGGCTTCAGCCATTTGGGCGCGGTGTCGACGTCCACACCATCCAGCACGTGAATGATCTTGGTGGCTGCACCGTCGAGCATGATCTCTGCATAGATGTACGGAGGTTCGCGCGTCTGGCCGACGAACTTCAGGTGAATGATGGAGAACGCTTGC
>JANNGR010000078.1:0-2253 GCA_031403955.1 Betaproteobacteria bacterium | reverse complement strand
GCTGTCCGGATTCCCGGTGAACCACACGAGCCAGGCGATCCCTAGGCCGACGAGGGCCAGGGCGCCCCAGCGGTGCCTCACGCCGGGACTGGCGGATCCCGTGCTCGTCGCCAGGAAAGGCCCGACGAGAAACATCAGCGCTGCCGATGACCACGACCGGCAAGGTTCAGCGCAAGGTGCTGCGCGAGAGGGAGGCTGCGCGGAAGGCGCAGACGTAGGGTCGACGGGAAGTTTGATCGACATTCGAGTCGGCGCAAACAGTAACCACGAATTTTCGAGCAGGCCGCTACCAAATCCGTAGGTCACGTCGACATCGAGCACATCTAGTGCCAGTTTCGCATCATTTGAAGTGTCCGGGAAACCAGCGGAATTCCAGTGTCACGCATTGGTCCAGACGCTTAGAGCTCTATCAATTTCATCGCCCATCGAACGGTCATCGGGATGACGTTGTTTCAGGTACGTAAGGAAGAGGGATACCGCCAATTGTTGTTGAGGCGTAAACATCTGGGGACCATACTCCTCTGACGTGGATGAGAGTTTGGCCGTGATCGCGTCGACGAGGGCTCCTGCCTTATATTGGTTGTCAACAACGAATAGCAGTAACGAGGGCAGGTAATATCTGAACCCTTCTGGGCTGAGAAACGCAACTAACGCCGACAGGTCGGCCCGGCTTTCGTAGCTGGATAAGGTGTAACTATCAAGGTCGATCCAGCTCCGCTGTGAAAGTAGCTGTTCGACCATCTGGGCCTCAATGCTGACACCGCGAACAGGACGTTCGCCATGAGGACGCTCACGTTTCTCAAACGCACCGTGAAGATTTGAGATCAAGTCCTGCTTTTCGATCATCGCTCTCACGCACAGCAGCTAGTGCGCTTCTCTAGACATCGCTTCAACGCATTTCTTGCATTTACCTCGGCTTCATTGTGTCCCGCGTCCCCACCACCAAAACATTTTTGGGGTTCTACCCCGTTTCCACGGACGGTTTGATTAAGGTTTGAAACGCCCGATCATGCCGGGCAACTCTACGACGCATTCGCGGATTATGGAACCGCTCCAGGTAGTCGAATAGATCGGCCCGCGCTTCGTCCCTAGTTCGGTAGTGGGTGCGGTGCACGCGCTCCCGCTTGAGCACGCCGAAGAATCCCTCGCATGCCGCGTTGTCGCCGCAATGGCCGACCGCGCTCATGCTGCAGACCAGGGCGTTGCCGCCCAGGAACTTCTGGTAGGCGCCGCTGATGAATTGGCCGCCGCGATCCGAATGCAAAATTACTTCGTGGTCGCCTTCCCGCTGCCACACTGCCATCTGCACCGCCCGGACGACCATGTGCCGGTCTTGGCGATGGTGCATCGACCAGCCCATCACCCGCTTACAGTACAGATCCAGCACCACGCACAAGAACAGCTTGCCTTCGAGCGTCGGGATCTCGGTGATGTCTGTTACCCACTTGGTTTCCGGCTCAAAGGCGTCGAAGTCGCGTTCCAGAAGATTCTCGACCCCGACCGGACGACTGCCCGGCTTCTGGCCAAACCGGCGCCTCTTGCGTTGCGGCCAACCCTGAAGCCCGTTCGCCGCCATCAGGCGCGCCACCCGGTTGAGGCTGGCGCTTTCGCCCTCGTCGCTCAAGTCTTCGTGCATGCGCGGCGCGCCGAGCACGCCCTTGCTGTCGTCATGCATCTCCCGGATGCGCACCAGCAAGCGCGCATTGTCCTGCGCCCGCGGTCCTGGCTTGCGCCCGGACCAGGCGTAGAAACCGCTGGTGGAAACCTGGAGACAACGGCACATCATTCCCACGGGGAAATCGCTGCGGCAGTACTCAATCACCGCGTACCGTTCGGTGACTGCTTCGCGAAGTACGCCGCCGCGTCTTTTAAAAAATCACGCTCCTTGGTCACCCGCGCCAGCTCGCGCTTGATGCGAGCGAGCTCCTCGTCGCGCGGGGTTCCCCCGCCAGGAAAAGCTTTGGCTCCGCCGGCCTCGGCTTCCCGCACCCAGCGGGTCAGCAAGGCTGGGTTGACCCCAACCTCCAGGGCGATCTTCCGGCAGCTCGACTTCGACCCGCGGAACAGTTCGACCAGCTCGTGCTTGTATTCAGGGCTGTAACGCTTGCGCTTGGACATGGACACTCCTTTGACCCAGTATGGGCCTTAGTGAAAGTGTCCGCAGAATCGGGGTAGAACCCCGTTTGAGGAATATGGCCCAGAGATCCATGACGAGGGTTGCCCCGAGCCCCACGGCAATAGTGACCAAGACGT
>JANNGR010000077.1:0-9644 GCA_031403955.1 Betaproteobacteria bacterium | reverse complement strand
GAAGTGCAGCACGCGCCAAACCTGTTCAAGGTGCTGCGCGTGTTGATCGACCGCCCAGACAACCCGACCCGCTTTCTGTTGTTGGGCAGCGCGTCGCCGGCTCTGCTGCGCCAGTCCAGCGAGTCGCTCGCCGGAAGGCTGGAAGTGATTGAAGCCAGTGGCTTCACGCTCGAAGAAACCGGTGTTGCCGATGCAGCGGCGCTGTGGTGGCGCGGCGGCTTCCCGCGCTCGTTCACTGCGTTGGACGACGAGGCCAGCCGCATTTGGCGCAGCGCGTTCATCCGTACCGTGGTTGAGCGCGACCTGCCGCAGCTGGGAATGGGCGTGGCGGCGCCTGCGCTCTACCGGTTCTGGGCCATGTTGGCGCACTATCACGGCCAAACCTGGAATGCGGCCGATCCGGCGCGGTCACTGGGCGTCAACGAAACGACGGTGCGGCGCTACCTCGACTGGCTGACCCAGGCTTACCTGGTGCGCCAGTTGCAGCCGTGGTTTGCCAACCTGGGCAAGCGCCAGGTAAAGGCCCCAAAAATCTACCTGCGCGACTCGGGCCTGCTGCACGAGCTGCTTGGTATCGCCGACCCGGGCGCGCTCGCTCGGCACCCGAAGTGCGGTGCATCCTGGGAGGGCTTTGCGCTTGATCAGGTGCTGCGCATGGCGCGGCCGGACCAGGCCTACTTCTGGGCCACCCACGCGGGCGCCGAACTCGACCTGCTGATGTTCAAGGACGGCCGGCGTGTGGGGGTCGAATTCAAGCGCACCGACGCACCGCAACTCACGCCATCGATGCGAATTGCGTTGCAAGACCTTGAATTGGACGCGCTCTACGTGGTGTATCCAGGGGACCGGCGTTATACGCTGGCGCAGCGCGTGGAGGCCGTACCGCTGTCGGCGCTGCTGCCATTGCCGATCTGATTGCGATGAGCGTGCCGGCAGCACGGTGCCCCTGCACTCCCCGAAACCGATGCGTCGATACCCTTGGCGCTGACAGTAGCCACGCAGAATAACGGTGTCGCCAATGTCGCAGGGCAGCCCCACGATGACATCCGCTTGCGGCATCAGGGCAGCGCGAAATTTGGCCTGCTGTGGACTCCCTTCGCGTAGTCCTTCCGAGATGGCCTGGCGCCGCGCCTGACGCGCATCGCGCGGCAGTCGCATCAGCTGGTTCATCTGTGCATTCTGGACCAGGCCGGCGCGGCGCAAACCGAGAACCTGATCACCTATCGCAACGCCAATGTTCCAGTCGCTGTCGTCCTCGCCTCGTGACGAAATCGACCGAACGGCAGCTTTTGAATCGGGAAGTGATTCCGCGCCCCCACGCATGGCCCCAGCGCGCGGGCCACCGCTGTGGGATGCGTGTGATGCGCGCATGGGCGAGGGTGTCGAGGGTGTCGAAGTCGAGCCGGACTGGCGCCTAGCAGCACAACCAGCACCCGACTACCAGGTCGATCAGCGCATCGATTGGTGACGTGGCCCACACGGCTGGCATCAAGGGCATGACGGATGAGGAGAGCACGCCCATCCTGGAGTTTCTCTTCAGGCGCCAGGTCAAGCCGGAATTCACCTGCCGCTTCGTATGGGAGCCCAACTCCATCGCTTTCTGGGACAACCGGTGCGTACAGCACAACCCGATCAACGACTACCACGGCTTTCGCCGGGTCATGCACCGAATCACGCTGCAGGGCGACAAGCCGGTGTGACTGGCTCGAATCAACTTTTAGCCCAACAAAAAGACACGGTACCGCTCCCCCGTCGTGGGCCTCCTTATTACTGCTGCTCGATGCCGGCCTTCTTGATCAGCGCTTCCCATTTGGGGTTGTCGTTCTTCAGACGCTGAACCAAATCGGCGGTGCCCAGCGGCATCAACGCCGTGGTCAGGGCCGCGAATCGGGCTTTGACTTCGGGCTTGTTCAGTGCCTGTTGAACGGCGCTGTCCAGACGTTCAACCACGGCGGCGGGCGTATTGGCCGGCGCGACGATCGCGATGATCGTCTCCAAAGATACCCCTACCTGCGGGAATAGTTCTTCCAGTGTGGGCACATCCGGCGCTGCTGTGCTGCGGGCACGTGCGGAAATGGCGATCGGCCGCATCCTGGCGGAATTCATCTGCGCGACGCCGCTGCCTATGTCGACGATGGCCACATTGACGTGGCCACCTGCCAGGTCGGTCAGAGCCTGTGGAATGCCGCGGTAGCTCACCGGCACCGGATTCACGTTGGCCGCGCTGGCAAACAAGGCCAGGGCGATTTGACCGCTTGGCGAACCAAAACCCACGGTCACGGGCTTGTCGGACTTGGCGGCCTTGGTCAGATCCATGATCGACTTGAGCGGCGAGGATTCGGGCACCATGAACATCATGGATGTCGAACCAATGCCCGAAACCGGCTGAAAGCTGTCGACCGGGTCGTAAGGCAGGGTTTTATAAAGGCTTTTCGCCACGAACATGGCCGAAGACGCCATCAGCAAGGTGTAACCGTCCGGCTTGGCGCGGGCTACATAGGCGGCGCCTACCGTTCCCTGCGCGCCGGCACGGTTTTCGACCACGATCGATTGCCCCAACACCTCTTGCAGCGCCTGGCCGAGCGCTCGGGTTACGCTGTCGGTGACTGAGCCGGCAGGAAACGGCGCCACCAGCGTAATCGGCTTGGAGGGAAAGTCTTGCGCCTGTGCCAAACACGGCACAACTAGCACGAAGGCCACAAGCCACTTGCTTTTGAGATGCTGAAACATGGTAGTTCCTCGCTGAATAGGCTGCTGACGCTGTAGCAGGATACCTTGAAACCTTGGCCATCATGCCGGAGCCAATCTGTTCTTGTGGTAGGTAACGAAGGCAAACGGTATGCCGTTCTGTCCGGTGTGGCTTTCACGCGCCGTTTGCGGCAACACGTGGAAGACCTGAAACACGAAGCCGATCTGGTGGCGCAGCATCAACGCGTGTTGTTCGTCGCGCAGCCCACCGACGTCCGCGCCGTCGAGTGTTATCTGCCCATGGTCCCAGGTATCGAGCCCCGCCATGCAATTGAGCAGGGTGGATTTCCCGACGCCCGATTCGCCGACGATGGCGACGAACTCGCCGCTGGCGACCTGCAGCGACACGTCGCGAAACACGGTCACGTCGCCGTAGTTCTTGCACAATTGGTCCACGTTCAGGCGCTTGAAGTTGTCGATGTCGAGCAAACCGACCGCCAGCACGTGGCCGCTGTGCTGCTGGCAGGCGCGCAGCGCGTCGAAGGCCTGCATCAGGCCGCGCCGGTTCGCGACCTGTGTCAGCGGGTGCCAGCATGCCGGCTTCAAGCAAGATGTGCTGGCCGCCAAGGCAGGAACCAGCAAAGCCTATCTGTGCCAGATTGAAACCGGCAAGCGCCAGGGCGCTATCAAAACTTTCAAGGCACTGGCTCAGGCGCTGAGTGTCACGCTGGACGATCTGCAAGCCTGAATTTGCAAAAAATAATTCTCAGGCTTGTGCCATGAGAGTTAAATTCCGATTCCCCGCATCATTCAGCACATTTTTGGACTGCAGCGCACGCCAGCTTTGCGTAGCCTGCTATTAAAACCATATCAAGCAACCGGCGGCGAGACAGGATTCTCGGCCCAGTTCTCCAGCCTCAGCCCCGACACCCGCTCGAACTCACGCGTGTTGTTGGTCACCAGCGTGCAGTCATCGGCCAGGGCGTGGCTGGCGATCCAGAGGTCATTGGCGCCAATCGGCGTTCCCGCCGCGCGCAGCCGCGTGAACTGCACCGCATAGTGCTCGCACATAGCCCGGTTGACGCCGTAGCGCACCGGCGCCACACGGGTGAGCGCGTCGAGGCGGCGCAGCACATCGGGTTTGCGGGTGCTGCGTTCGGCGCCCATGAGCAACTCAGCGAAGGTGAAAAACGACATGCACAACTCCGCGCTGCTGCCCAGCGCATTCACGCGCTCTGCAACGATCGGCGGCTTGTTCTTCATCAGGTAAATCAGGATGTTGGTGTCCA
This sequence comes from Betaproteobacteria bacterium, assembly GCA_031403955.1. GTDB lineage: Bacteria > Pseudomonadota > Gammaproteobacteria > Burkholderiales > Burkholderiaceae_C > CAISIP01. The sequence goes on along the minus strand of JANNGR010000077.1, from coordinate 5,667 downwards.
GCATGCACCTCATAGCGGCTCACGATCCTGCATCGGTGGCTGCTCGCGTTGCCCCGCCTCCAGCAGGGCCACGAATTCATCATCGAACGCCGTCAGGGCGTCCAGCAAGGCAGCACCCCGGTCAGCGGGCACCGGGTGAAGCACCAGGTCGCCATCGGCATTGCGAAAAATCTCCACCCGGCTGGTAGCCAGCCTGAACTCCTGGGGAATGCGAACCGCCTGGCTGTTGCCATTCATGAATACGCGACTGAGGGTAGCTGGCATAAAAGTTCCTTGTACACACGTTAATGTGTGTATTTTAGAGCGCAATGGACTGGCTGTCCATCGGCTCGTTAAGTGCGACGAGGCCCTTAGCGCGACCGTATTTATTTCCAGCCACGGGCCGGAAAGAACAATGAGAGAACAATGAGGGTCAAATTCCAATTGTTAATCCATTACTCCATACGCAGCACAAGCCGCTTACCAAGCACGCGAGCCGCTTTGTCCAGCGTTTTCAGGCCAGGCCAATGGTGCTGATCTTCCAGTCGTTTGGCTGGTGGCCAGCTAGGCTGCTGCGTCACGCTCGGGGCGTCTGCTCGCTCGCTGACCTGGCACATGCACTTGACACCCTACGGGTGACAAGCGAGGCGGCATCGTTGCCGAGCTGGTGCCCACACCACTGGCACTGATCGCGCGCATTGTGGCCTTGGGTAGCCGCCACCACGCACGCACCGGCATCGCTACTTCGGCGTACTGGCACCAAACTCACCACTGCGGGCTGCTGTGACGGCTATGGCTCAGGCAGCCCCCGCTCGGGCGACGCCTGCTCACCCTGCGCCAACCGACACCGGCGAGGGCGCGCCGGGGGTGGTGCCAGTGGGCAATGGCGGCCAACCCCAGACCGAGCCCGTGGCGCCAAAGCGCTCACCGGCGCATTATCCGTGGGCGGTTTTGATCGCGCGCGTCTACTAGGTTTTTTGCGCTACCGTGTCCGACGTGCGGCGGACAAATGCGCCTGATCGCCTTCATCACCGAGGGCACCCAGATCAGGCAAGATCCTGGATCACATCGGGGTCGACTCCGCGCCCCCACGCAGTGCCCCAGCGCGCGGGCCATCGCTGTGGGATGCATGTGATGCACGCATGGGCGAGGGTGTCGAAGTCGAGCCGGACTGGCGCCTAGCAGCAAAACCAGCACCCGACTACGAGGTCGATCAGCGCATCGATTGGTGACGTGGCAAACCAGCGCTTCAGACTGACTGCGGTGAAGCTGCGTGTGGCGCGCCCGGCGCACCGGAAATCACTCTGCTTGGGATAGGACTTTTTGGTGCTGAGCCTGGCGGGCAGCGCATTGTTGCGGGAAAGTTGCGGGTTTTCGTGGATTGATAGCGCTTCCAACACGGCGATACTGGGACTCATGCGGTTGAAATGCTTATCCGTAGGTTCGAGGTTCGGGCCAAGAGTTTTTCCAGTGTCTGCCTGCCGCAAGCCGCACGCGGGCGCTGTGCGCATGCCATGCTTGGGCGCATTGCAAGGGAGCCGGTGACATCAATTGTGCGAGTCGCTTCACCTGCAGGCCGTCATGAAGCGCGGCGGTGAGAACGATTGAAGGGGACACCATGAACAGCCATTTGGCCTATTCGATTCCTGTGCTTGCCAGTCTGCTTGCAGCGTGCGCGGGGGGTCGAGGCGTCGCCACGTCGGCCCAGCCGATGGATTGCGTACAGGCTGCAGCCAGCGTTGCCGCCAACAACCCCGTGCGCGGAACGACATTGCGCATCTTGAAGGCAGAAAACCAGGCGGCGACCGCGGATGTCAAGGCAAACTGCCTGGTGGAAGGCGCCATGAACGAGCGCGTCAGCAGCGTCGATGGCAGGCCCTACGCGATCAAGTTCCGCCTGCGCCTGCCGGTGCTAAAGGAGTGGAACGGCAAGTTCTATATGGAGGGTGGGGGAGGCGCTAACGGCGTGCTCACCGAGGCGTTCGGCATCGCCCCCGGAACGAGTACCAATGCCTTCGAGCGAGGCTACGCCGTGATCGCGACCGATTCAGGCCATGACAACGCGGTGAATTCCGATCCCAATGCCGGCGGGGCGTCTGCCTTTGGCCGTGATCCCCAGGCTCGCATTGACTTCGGCTACAACGCCTATGACGTTGTGGCGCAGATTGGCAAAGCCATCGTGGCCGCTCTGTATGCCCGCAGGCCCGAACACTCGTACTTCATGGGCTGCTCTGAAGGCGGGCGCGAGGCGATGATGGTGTCGCAACGGTTTCCTGCCCATTTCGACGGTGTGTCGGCCGGGGCGCCCGCCATAGGATTGCCCTATATGGCTTCGTTTGCCCCTTACCTGGTGAAGACATTCGCGCCGGCCGCCGCGGCCGCGGGTCACCGCGATGCGCAGGGCAAACCGCTCGTCACCAAGCTCTACACCGACGCCGACTTGCAATTGGTGGCCAACGCCATTCTCGAAGCCTGCGACAGCCTCGACGGTCTCAAGGACGGCATCTCCAACAATTTCGCTGCGTGCACCGATGCGGTGGTGGTGCCCAAGTTGACAGCGCTGACCTGCCAGGGCGCGAAGACAGACAGTTGCCTGACTGCCAATCAGATCGGCGCGCTGCGCACTGCGTATGCCGGTCCCAAAACCTCTGCGGGTGTTCAGCTCTATCCCAGCCAGGTTTGGGATCCAGGCATCGGTGGCATGGCCGGAAATACATTTAACCAGGGTTTCCGCCGTTGGTGGTTCGGCAGCTATACCTCATCCACCAACAATGCCATCAAGTTCACCCTGAGCGGGCCGCAGCATGCGTTGGTTTGGCAGACGCCGCCGGTCCTGAATCTGTCCATCCCACAGTACTTCGATTACGCGTTGACGTACAACATGGATGACACGGAAGGCAATGTAAACCGCAAGACCAGCCTATATACCCGGTCGACCGCGGAATACGGCTTGGCGACTTCGCCCGACCTCTCCAAGTTTCGAGCGAATGGCGGCAAGCTGCTGGTTTGGATCGGCAACGCGGACGCGGCCGTTGGCGTGAACGAAACCATTGGGTGGTACAACAAAGTGAATGAGCGCCAAGGTGGAAAGGCGGCGGACTTTGCCAGGCTGTTCCCTGTTCCCGGCATGAATCACTGCAGCGGCGGTCCCGCGACCGACAAGTTCGACATGCTGACCGCGCTGGAGAACTGGGTCGAGCGCGGAATTGCCCCAGACAGCATTCACGCGACTGCGACGAATCCCGCATACTTTGGCGCCTCCGCACGGTCGCGCCCGTTATGCCCATTTCCCAAGTTCGCGCAATACAACGGCGCTGGCGATATCAATGTCGCGGAAAGCTTTACGTGCAGATAACCGGGAGGATTTGACATGAAGTCCAGCAGTCGTGCGGAGCTGGGAAAGACTCGTCTCCGGGCGCGGTGCCTTGTGGCCACGCTGGTTGCGCTTGCGGCATGCGTGGCTGCCCCAGCGATTGGTGCCGATGGAACCGGCAAGATCCAGATTTCCACCTTGTCGAATCGGCCAGACAAACTAAGTGGTGACAACGTTCTGGTGGCGGTCGATGTACCGCAGGCTGCTGCCCTGAGCGATGTGACGGTGAAGCTGAACGGATCGGACGTCACTGCAATATTTGCGCCCGAACCTGGGACACACAGGCTGATCGGGCTGGTCAAGGGATTGAGGCTCGGCAAGAGCGAGTTAAAAGCCTCCGCCAGGCGCGCTGGCAGCGACAGGCGAGAACTCGTCAACCACCCGATCACCGGACCGGTATTTTCGGGACCGCAGCAAAAGCCGTTCTATTGCCAAACCCACAAGTTTCGCGTGTACCCCGGCGGTCCTTTTCTGACCACTTCCCAGCTCGCACCCCCATGCGAGGTACCGACCCGCGTCGACTACCTGTACCGGACGGCAGCGGGCGCATTCGCCGCTTTGAATCAAAATGATCCGTTGCCGGCGGACTTGGCAAACACGACCACGACGACCGGCGCGACAGTGCCCTATATCGTCCGACTCGAAACCGGAACAATCAACCGATCGGTCTACCAGACGGCGGTTCTCGACGACCCGCGCCTGGCCGGACCAGATCTCAGAACCCGAACCGACCCAGGGTGGAATGGCCGACTCGTCCACAACTTCGGCGGCGGCTGCCAGCCGGGCTGGTATGTCCAAGGCACTTCAGCATTGTTCAGCGTTCCAGGCGCAGGCGATCCCCACCTGTTTCTCTCCAAGGGGTTCGCTGTAAGCTCGGCCTCCTTCACCGTGCTTGGCCACAACTGCAATTTCGTGTTGGCGGCCGAGACGATGATGATGGTGAAGGAGCACTTCATCGAGACCTATGGCGTTCCGCTCTACACCATGGGCTGGGGGTGTTCCGGCGGGTCTATCCTGCAAAACATGATCGCCGACGCCTATCCGGGGCTGCTGGACGGTATCGTGCCGCAATGTAGCTTCGCCGATATAACGAACATCCACGGTCTTGATTCGCGCGTGCTCTACAACTATTACATCAATGGTGGCGCCGGTGTTCGGTGGACTGAGGACGAAATCGTCAAGGTATCCGGGTTCCACAACTTCGCGCATATCAAAGATCATGGCGTCGGGCGCGCGTCGCGATATGACCCGGTGCGCAACCGCCCTGGGTTCCCGCCGGAAAGCTCCGGGATATACGGTCCGGACGTACCGATCGAGGTGCGATATGACCCGGTCTCCAATCCGCGCGGCGTGCGGGCAACCCTCTGGGATTCCATGGCCAACATCTTCGGTCGTGACGCCCGGGGCTTCGGCCGGCAGGCGCTGGACAATGTCGGCATCCAGTACGGACTTGCGGCGCTGAATGCGGGACAGATCAGCAAGGAGCAGTTCCTCGACCTTAACGAGAAGATCGGCGGCATGGACACCGATGGAAATTTCACCGCGCGGCGAACCGTAGCAGACCCCAAGGGTATAAAGGCCGCCTACGAGACGGGCTTTTTTAATGCTGGCGGCCGGGGGTTGGGGTCGGTGGCGATCCTCGACATTGACCTGATCTACCGGGACCAGACTCTAACCGGCGACCCACACCTGAAGTTTCAGCATTTCGCGACCCGCGAGCGAATCCGCGGCACGCAAGGGCGAGTCCACAACATGGTGATATGGAGTGGTGCCACTACGCCGCATACTTCGGGGCAGGCCCTGCTCCAGATGGACGCCTGGTTGTCAAACCTGGCCGCCGATAAATCGTCTGCGCCACTGGCGGCAAAGGTCGTAAAGAGCAAGCCCACCAGCCTGCAGGACGGATGCTGGAACGGCTCCACATTCATACCGGAGCCGCAATTCCAAGGTGGTACAGGGTCATCGGCGTGCAACACTTTGTACCCGAGTTGGACCTTCCCGCGATTCGTGGCCGGCGCGCCGCTTGCCCACGATGTCGTTCAGTGCAATCTCCGCCCCATCAATTTACGCGATTACGCGGTGACACTCGACGCAGCCGAGGTGACGCGCTTGAGAAGCATCTTTGCCGACGGGGTGTGCGACTACTCGCGCCGCGGCATCAATCAGCCGGACTTGCTGGACACCTGGCTTGTTTAGACCGGCGAAGGAAAGTACCGCAAGGACCGGCATCCATGAGACCAGCGCGCTCACGGCCACTGTGCCAAACCGTGAGCAGCCGTGGCTGTGGGATGCGCAGTGCCACAGAGTCAAGCTTT
>JANNGR010000076.1:0-3538 GCA_031403955.1 Betaproteobacteria bacterium | reverse complement strand
AGATCCCAGGTCTCAACCACCGGCATGCCAAGACGACGCAGCTGTTCCCGAGCCGCCTGCGAATGCACCAGACCCGTCACCACGAGGCCATCCGGCCTGCGGCTGATCATGGTATTCAGAAGCTTTTCCTCCCGGGAATGGTCGTAGCCACTTTGTCCCAGAATCAGTTGGTAGCCGGCGTGGTCCAGGGTCTCGGTCAGCGCTTGCACGGTCGGCAGGAACTGCGCAACCGAAATAGCGGGCACCAGGCCTGCCACGGTCATGCTGCGTTTGGACTTCAGCCCACCCGCCAGCAGGTTGGGTATGTAACCGGTCACCTCGACCGCCCTGTGCACCCGCGCGATGGTCTTCCCGGATACCAGGCTCGGGTTGCCAAGCGCTCTGGATGCCGTGATCAAGGACACACCTGACACACGCGCGACATCGCGCAGGGTAATCGACTTAGGCACAGTCAAAGGGGACATGCGATCGATTGAGGGAATGAACGCCGAAGAATTGCCCGAGTCAGATTTAGGGGCTTGGTTGACTAGCATGAATGACAACGATACCATTCTACCCACGGATCGCCCCGAATTCAATGATTTGGTGCCATCTAAGAGCTGTTTCAAGCCTAATAAGCAGCCGGACGAAGTGATGACCTGCGCTCAACATGTTTTCAAAATGATAACGTTATCAATGTGCGAGAAGACAAAAATATGAAGCCGGATGAGCGCATGGTGTGGATCCGGCTCTCGTCTTGTTACCTGCCGCTTGCCACCCCTATCAGCGATGCCAAGGTCTTGACCGGCCGTCAGAAACCGATGACCGAGATCGCCATGTTGTTCGCGGAGATCAAAAGCGCAAACGGCCACGCGGGGCTAGGCTTCAGCTACGCCAAACGCGCCGGAGGACCGGGCCAGTTCGCGCACGCCAAAGAAATCGCGCCGGTGTTATTGGGTGAAGATCCGAGCGATATCGCCAAGTTATGGGACAAGATGTGCTGGGCCGGTGCTTCCGTAGGACGCAGCGGCATGGCAACCCAGGCCATCGGTGCCTTCGACGTTGCGCTGTGGGATCTGAAGGCGAAACGCGCCGGCCTGTCATTGGCCAAGCTGCTAGGCTCGCACAGGGACTCGGTCGCTTGTTACAACACTTCGGGTGGCTTTCTGCACACGCCGCTAGACCAATTGCTGGTCAACGCCACCCAATCACGTGAACGCGGCATCGGCGGCATCAAACTGAAAGTGGGCCAACCGGACCGGGCACTGGATGTGAAGCGCGTGCAGGCGGTACGCCAGCACCTGGGCGATGGCGTGCCGCTGATGGTCGACGCCAACCAGCAATGGGACCGGCCGACCGCACAACGCATGTGCCGGATCTTCGAGCAGTTCAACCTGGTCTGGATCGAGGAACCGCTAGACGCCTACGACCATGAAGGCCACGCGGCACTGGCGGCGCAGTTCGACACACCAATCGCAACCGGCGAAATGTTGACCAGCGCAGCCGAACACTGGGACTTGATCCGTCATCGGGCGGCCGACTACCTGATGCCCGACGCCCCACGCCTGGGCGGCGTCACACCATTTCTGAAGGTGGCCGCGTTGGCCGACCATGCCGGCCTGATGCTCGGGCCCCATTTCGCGATGGAACTACATGTGCACCTGGCCGCGGCATACCCGCGCGAGCCCTGGGTCGAACACTTCGATTGGCTCGAACCCCTGTTCAATGAGCGGTTGGATATCCAGAATGGCCGAATGCTGGTGCCGACACGCCCCGGCATCGGCGTAACTTTGAGCGAACAGGCAAGGGCCTGGACGCGCGAGCAGGCAGAATTCGGCATACCGCCCTAACGCGTACTTTGTCAATATTTCTCGTCGCCGGTCAGGGCCCGGACGGCCGGCCGGTTTTCAACCTCGGCGCGCAGCGCGTGCCACATTTTTGCAGGAGTCAATTCATGAAAAGGCTTTTGATCACCCTTGCCCTCGGGTTCGCGGCGGCCACCACAACACGGGCAGCCTGGCCCGACAAGCCGGTCACCTTGCTGGTTCCCTTTCCGCCCGGTGGTTCGACCGACTTGATCGCGCGCGCCCTCGCCCCCAAGCTGCAGGAGAAGCTCGGCGGCACCTTCATCATCGACAACAAGGCCGGTGCCGGCGGCACAGTCGGTGCCACCGCGGCCAAACGCGCGGCGCCCGACGGCTACACGATTTTTGTTTCGTCGCTTGGGCCGTTCGTGATCGGGCCGCATCTTGTCAAGGGTGTGCAATACGACGCGCTGAAGGACTTTGACTACATCACGGTGGCGGTGCAGGCACCAAACGTGTTGGCGGTACCGGCCAGTTCGCCGCACAAGACGTTGGCGGATGTGATTGCGTACCACAAAGCCAATCCGGGCAAGATGACCTTCGCCTCAGCCGGCAACGGTACCAGCGACCACCTGACGGCCGAACTGTTCTGGCAACAGACCGGCACCACCGGCCTGCACGTTCCCTACAAGGGCGGGGCGCCGGCCATGACCGACCTTCTGGGTGGCCAGGTCGATGCCACCTTCATGAACATCAACACCGGTTTCCCCAATATAAAGGCCGGCAAGTTGAGGGCATTGGCTATCACCAGCGCCAAGCGTTCGCCGCTGCTGCCCGATGTACCGACCATGGAAGAATCCGGCGTCAAGGGCGTGACAGTCTATTCGTGGCAAGCTTTTGCCGCTCCCAAGGGTCTGCCCGCCGATATCAAGACCAAGCTGCATGACGCGGTGGTGGCGGGTCTCAACGACCCACAGGTCAAGCCGAAGTTGCTCGAACTCGGCTTCGAAATCGTCGGCAACACACCCGAGCAGTTCACGGCCTTCCAGGCCTCCGAGTTCGCGCGCTGGAAGAAGGTAATCGAAGTCGGAAAAATTACCGCGGACTGAACACGCGTCGCCGCTTGGCGCAATGGAGCCTGCATCATGCATAAAGCGATTTCCGCCGCACCGCTCACCATCACCATGCACGAGCGCGACAACGTCGCGATCGTGGCCAATGATGGCGGGCTGAGCGCGGGTACGAGGTTCGCCAGCGGCCTCACGCTGGTTGACAAAGTCCCGCAAGGCCACAAGGTCGCGCTGGTCGATCTGGCGGCCGGTGATCCGGTGCTGCGTTACAACGTCGTCATCGGCCGCGCCATGCGCGCCATTGCGGCCGGTAGCTGGGTCCATGAGCGACTGCTAGAAATGCCCGCGGCGCGTTCACTCGAAGGCCTGCCGATTTCCACCGTCAAAGCCGCACCGATGCCTGCGCTGGACGGCTACACCTTCGAGGGTTACCGCAATGCAGACGGCTCGGTCGGCAGTCGCAACATTCTGGCCATTACAACCACCGTGCAGTGCGTGGCCGGCGTCGTCGAGTGCGCTGTCAAGCGTATCAAGGACGAGTTGTTGCCCAGGTACCCAAACGTCGACGACGTGGTCGGGCTCGAGCACAGCTACGGCTGCGGCGTGGCGATCGACGCGCCCGACGCCATCATCCCGATCCGCACGCTGCGCAACATCACGCTGAATCCAAACTTCGGCAACGAA
>JANNGR010000075.1:0-14511 GCA_031403955.1 Betaproteobacteria bacterium | reverse complement strand
AGCCGGCCCACCCAGCTCGCAGACAATACCGGATGCCACGTTCGGTCTGCTGCGCGTGCGCCGCAAAATTCGTGGTCAGCGTTTGAACCAGCTCAGTGCCATCACCGACTGGCACTCGGCAGTCGGTGTGACCGCCGGGCCGAAACTGCATGGTTTTGGCCGGTATGAAAATGCATGAAAAATTTGATCGTTCGGACGTTCAGTCTTCTTCTGAAGGAATCAATCAAATGGTTTTCTTCTGGCCTCCTGCAGTTTTCTACGCCTGGGCAGCGCGGCCTTTAATGACCTATGAACCCAGCGCTGCGCGCCTACTTCACAGACACGGCGCCGTGCCCCTGAAACAACATTTTCAAACCGGCCATATTCGTACACGTTCGCTCCGGCGGCCACAGTCGGGATGCTCTTGCGCCGGGCCTCGTCGTGCTTGAGGGTTTCGACGGCCAGCGGGGTGGGCGGTTTCTTGGCCATGTGGGGCTCGGTCGCGCCTGCGCCGTCAAGGCCGGAAGGGGTTTTCGATCGTCAGGCCTTCGATCTGCTGCCCGTCTTGCAGGTCTTCGCTTAGCAGGCGCGGGCACCCGGCTTCCAGGGCGGCGGCAACGATCAAGGCGTCGTCGAAGCTGAACTGGTAGCGCTCCTGCACGTCCAGCGCGCGCGCGTAGAGCGCGACGCTGGGTTGTATGCGCCACAAAGGGGCTAGAACATGGCGCAAAAAATCGTGCGTGTCGTGAGGGTTGGCAACCACCCGAAACTTGCGCCGCAGCACATGCAGCGTTTCCTGCACGACCTGAAAGCTGATGACCGCGGACTGATGGGTATGCGCCTGCTTGAGCAGGCGCAGGGCAACGGCCTGCTTTGCCGGACTGGTGTTGTCGACCGCGTAGACGAAAACGTTGGAGTCCAGAAAATCAACGCCGCTCATTCATGTCCTCGCGGCTGAACTTCTTGCCACCCGTGTCCACGTACTGCCGCAGCCGTTCGATCGTTTCCATGGCGCGTTGCGCGCGCCGCTGCCGCGCGTATTGCTCCAGCCACAGCCGGAACTGCTCGTTCAGCGTGGTGTTGTCTGCCCTGGCGGCTTCGCGGGCTTCTTCAATCAAGGCTTCATCGGCAGCGAAAGTGATGTTCTTGGGCATGGCTGGCTCTCGTGTCAGGTTAACACGTCAAATTTTACACGGGCATGATGCTCGTGTTCAACGCATTTTCAAGCATCTTGATAAACGCAGCATTCACCTTTGTCGCAAAGTCCGCCTGCATCTGGTAAATCTCGGTGAACTCGGCAAACGCCCACCGGCGGTGTGTGCCCAGGTGGGTGACACCGGGCACCCAGTAGGTGTATGTCCATCCTCGTCTGCCAACCGCACGTCGGCGAGCCATTCAGTCGGTACGCCATAACCCAACAGCTCATCATCTGTTCGCTGCGCGAACAGAGGCGGCTTCGAGACGCTCGTCGTCCAGGCGCGGGGCGCCGGCTCTGCAGCGAGGACCGCCCGCACAAACGGGGCCTCTTCGACCCGCTCCCGGATCTCAACCCACTGCGCCGCGCCGGTTTTCGGGTGGGTTTCCAGTTTGCGCCGCTCGGCCCATACATACGCCTTGTCGTGGTGGTCAACATAGCAAAGCAACAGGCTCGCCGCCGTCTTGTGCACGATCAGCCGAATGTCGCTGCTGACACGCGCCGACCAGAAGTTCTTGTCCTTGGCCTTGTCGAGCTTGTGCAGACTCATGCCTGGATGGGCGGGGTTCAACTGCAAGTCGAGGCCGTGGTTTTGACGAGCTTCTGCTCCTCGCCAGTCAGCCTGGTCAGGCTGTCAGTGAAAGTGTCTGCGATGCGGAAGTCCATCAAGAATCCTTGCCACACAATTACAAGACCAACCGCAACAAGCCATCACGAAATTTTCCGAAACTGGGCGACGCGTTCTTGTCGATGCGCATGAATGGGCCAATCTTTTCGGCCCATTCATGTTTTATCTGCCCAGGCAGCGGCCAGCCGGTTTTCTTGATCGCCGCAGCACCGCCTACGCGCACGGCATCGGCCATTAACTCCCAAGTGTTGCAGACACTGTCTTGTACGTACCGGTCAAGTACCTCACGTCTTGCGCGTGGATATGCCTGCATCAATCCCGCGCGATCCCCCAAATACCAGGCTTCCATTTCCTCGATTGCCAGCCGGAACAGGGTGCGTGGCGCCGGCTTGCAGCGTTGAGCAACTGCGATCAACTCTTTCAGAAATGCCTTGCAATCCCGCCGGTCCGTATCCAGCACCACGACGACCGCATCAATACCGGGCGTCTTGGCATAGCCCTGCAGCAATCTTGGCAATTGATCCAGCAAAATGCGCCTGGCCGGATCGGCTTTTGCCGTCAGACCTCGCGGAATGCGCCCGATGCCCTTGTAAGCTTTAAGCCGCCATGTGTGCGGCGCGCCTTGCTCACCCAGAATGTTGGGAAGCAGTTGCCCAAGCAACTTTTCCCCGGAACTATCCTCCACCAAGACCTCGATGTGCATGGCTAGCTCGCGTCCAGGTAGTCGCTGTACCAAAGTCCACCCAGTGGCAACCCCTCGTCCAAGAGGTTCTTGACAACCTCCAGGTCGGAAACCCGCCGAATAGTCGAATAGCCATCCGCGCCTTTTTCCAGAATCCAGACTTCGGCCGCCGACAAGGCATCGACGAAATAAGGCTGGTGCGTCGTCACAAATATCTGCGGCGCATTCTTCTTGCCATTGGCATGCGCGCGAAATTCCTCCGCCAAGGTTGCCAGCAACTTGTGATACAGCCCATTCTCGGGTTCTTCTATACAAATGAAGGGCGGAGGATCCGGGTCTTCCATCAACAGCAGGTAGGCAAACACCTTGAGCGTGCCATCGGACATCTGTTGTGCAAAAAACGGGTCGGCAAACGCGCCGTCGTTGAAGCGCAGCAGCACTCGCTTGTCGTCGGTTACCTTGGTGTCAATGCTTTTTACGCCGGGAATCTTGGCCGCAATGCGGTCCAGTATCAGCTTGAAGCGGTCTTTGTTCTCGCGCTGCTCCATGAACTGCACTACGTTGCCGATGTTGTCGCCGTGGATATTCAGGTGTTTTTGTGGCCCGGCCGAAGGCAAACCGCGCGCGGCATCCGGGTAAAAGTACGACAGATACCAGCCCTTGAGGAAGTCCCGAAAGCGTTTGATGCGTGGATGCTCCTTGAGCGTACCCAGCGTGGCAATGCCCAACTGCCGAAGGTCGGTCAGCTCAACCGATGCCTTGGCGCGGTCCTCTTCCCCGTCATCCACGCCTTCCACTTCCTCCTCTTCAACCGCTTCCTCGCCGGCCCACACCGTGCCTTTGCCGTGGGCCAGGCGCAAAAATGGGTACGGGCGACCATGCTTCTGTCCCTTGCGCCGCTGCTTGAGCAGCTCAGCTTCGACAAAAGGACGCCCCGTTGCGTCCAACGCAATCGACAGCTCGTACGTCATCGGGCGTTCACCCTTGGCCTCGCGGTAATAGATCTCAAACCGCATTGGTTCACTGATTCCCCTGGACCGCAGCCGCTCATAGCCGCCGCGCTGCTTCATGTCGCAGGCCAATTCCACATCGTGTGACAAGCAATCGGCAACGAAGCCAAATGCGTCAAACAAAGTGCTCTTGCCCACCCCGTTCTTGCCGATGACCACGGTAAACGGCGTCAGCGGTTCGCCGCCTTGTTGGGACGAGAGCTTACCCAGCGTCACATCCCGCAATGCTCGGTAGTTTTGAACACGGAAACCTTCGATCAATGCCATAGTTTTCCCTTCACGGGGATTTCGCCCAGGTCATAACTTCAAGTTTTTTCACATCGGAAGTTGTATGGAAAAACCGGACAACTGATTTTCACCATGCATCACGTCGATGCAGTTGGAGCCGTCCTCACTTTGGAAGACGAAGAATTGTTGCACGCCGGTCACGGCACGGCTGCGGGTGAAGGTGTCGGCGATGCGAAAGTCCGTCAAGCCACGCCTGTCATGCGTTGCAACTTATCGATAAACGCGTGAACATCATCGTGGATTTCTCCCGCAGACATGCTCAGCGCCACATCTTCTCGTTTCAACTGAAGGGGTGGGTCCGCATTACGAAGTTGATGGAACAACGCGTCAGGGTTTTCAAAGAGGATTTTCTTGCCATCTACCACGCTGAACACATTCGCCGCAATACTGCGCCAACTCCGACCCGGCGGCAAAGTCAAGTTCTGGTCCACAAAGAAGGCATCAATGATTTTCAGTGTGGACTCGGCAAACAGATCGTCCTCCTTCAGCCGCAAGGCCCGCAATGCGGCGCGCCGCCAGGCATCCGGGACTAGAAGATAGTTCTCGATGTTCTTGCGCTTCCATTCGACCAGCACCGGGTTACCCGCGTCAGGATGGAACGCCCGCTCCCCATCATCGAAATCAAACAGCATCAGTCGCGATACGCCCGGAATGATTTGTTGCAGGGCTATGAAATGCTGGTCGGCCCGCTCTTTCATGTTCTCCTTGCCACCGCCGCCCATGGACTTGAAACAGACCTTGTCGATCGCGGCCTGCGCTCCACATGCGCCGGCCCACGCCCGCAGGATGCGCTCGTCGCTTTCGCCTTCCACATACAGGATGTAGGGCGAGCCCATCAATCGCGCAATTTCTTCATTCGACACATCCGCCATCGCACGCAGAACGGCGGGCGTGGATTCGATCCGCGTTGGCACCCGGTTGAGCAGAGAAACGATCTGGCTGGCATCCACGCCCCGTGCAAACTCCTCCGCATGTGTGGCGATCAGGAACTGCGTCCCAAGCTCCTGCGACTTGCGCCTGAAGTAGTCGAGAATTTCCCGCTGCAGATTGACATGAAGATGGGCGTCCGGCTCATCGAGCAGGATCGTCGTGGGCCGGTACCCAAACAGAAATGCCAACAGCGTGAGGGTTTGGTGAAAACCGCTGCCACCGGCAATGATGTCGTACTGTCGCCCATCTTGGGTGTATTCGACGGTGATGTACACGTCCTTCGTCGATTCGTATTCTGGCCGGCTGATCTTCACCGAGAACCAGCGTCCAACGATGGTCGCAAGTTCATCCCAATCCGCAGGCGACGGAGTGCGCGGCGGTTCCCTGCCATCGCTGTCACGCGGAGACGGTTTGCTGACCCGCAACAGCAGGTTGCGCAATACGCTGCCAGGCTGCCCTTTGCCCACCTGTTGCCGCATGGGCGACACGTCCAGGAAATTCTCGCTGGGCTCCAGGCCGGAAAACGGTGGCACATAGGCGATTCGTGGCAATTGGCCACTCTTCTCGCATTCGCGAAACCGTGCCCAACCGCCGGCCGGGATCGCATACATCGTTTGCGGCGAGTGATAACGCAGCTCGACACCGAACGTGGCGGCTTTAGCTGCGGAGTCTTGCCATTCCAGCAGAATTTGAATCAGGATGAACTCCTGCTTTTTCTTGTTCGTCCCCTTGTCTAGTGGATAGGCACGGTCAGTCCTATTCTTCCAGAGCAAGATGAATTCCGGTACGGGCAAGGCTGTGAAATTTGGCAGCACGACTTGAATGCCGGTGTTGCCCGTGCGCTTTGAACGGTGGAATTCGTCCACGCAGAATTGCCAGATCGCCATCGCCTGCAACACCGTGCTTTTGCCGCTGTTGTTGCGCCCGACCAGCAAGTCAAACTGCGTGAAGTCGTAGACCTGCTTGCCTACACTCTTGAAATTGCACAACGTGAGTTTTTTGATCATCCGTGTTCCTTATTCATCGTGGTCACAGGACAGCTCAATCCACATCAGTGCTCCACCGCAATGACAGCGGCAATCTGATTGGCAATGGCGTTGTAGAGATCAATCTCAGACTGTTCGGTTCGGATCGACACGATGAGGCTGTAGCACGCGGGGAGGTTGTACCGATCCAGCGCAGGGCGCGTCCGCCACCATCCCGTTGAGGGATACACAGCGATAAAGCCGCGGCTGGCAAGGTCGGCGGCGGTACCTTCCCAGACGTCTTGATGCAACGAGCCACGATGTCGCAGACGGTCGCCAAGCCGCCAATCTGGATCTTTCGGGTTGACGGGATCTCCCTCGTCCTCGCGCTGAGCGGCCGCATTTATTCGAGCCACAAAGTCATCGGTAGATGCATCCAGGGGTCGCTGCACATCAAATCGCAGTCGATGCGAGGGATAGTAGAACTTCGACGCCGTACCCCGTGCTGATGGGTTCGGTTCGACAAAGTAAGACAGTGTGACCCGCATCTGTACTGTGGCATCCTGCAGCGCCTCGAGTTGCTCCTTCGGCCATGGCAACGCGTGCAGATTCATGTCTTTGCTCTTGATGCCCTTCCCAACGACCTTCTTGTAGGGGTGCACAAAGTCTTCAACGATCAATGTCAGCGAGTTACCAGCGCTCCATAGCGCCTGATTCAAATCGGGCACGCCCCAGCCACAATGCCGGATGAGGTGCACGTAGTCGGTCTTTGTTGCCGCGTTATTGGCCGGCAGGTACATTTGCCGCATGACCTCGGTCCACTCAGCCGAATGTACGATGAGCGCGCGAATCGTCTCGGGGCGCAATGCTGGGTAGGCTGCCATGAGTTGCGCTGCCATGCGAGCGCATAGAGCAGATGCGGCACTGGTCGCATTTGTAGTGGTAAGCAGCTTATCAACCGGGCGGTAGTGGGTCGTCAACAAATTGAGGCTAGGAACACCAACCGCGCCTCTTGCATCTTTGCCCACGTTACCCCCTTCCATCACCACGTCTGGCTTTAGAGGCCAAACGCTGTCCCAAGTTCTTGACGTTGTTGTGTACGGACTTAGCCCGCCCTCTTCAGCAATGGCTGTAAGCGTGGCCACCTCAGTCTCCGTCTTCGCAGTGCAGGCACCGACGGTTAGCGCGTTCCACGCCTGCCCTGGGTCGTGAATCAGGTTTGTAGAGAGGCTATCGGGATAACCGAGCCAGGCCCCACCATCACGTGTGTTGCCCGCGGACAAAACAAACAAACGGGGAAACTGCCCTGCGCCATCAGCATCCGAAGCAAGCCGGTCGACAGTTGCCGACCACGATGAAGGGCGGCCCCTGTCGCGGTAATCCGAAGCGGTCACGGCGGAAGAGAAAATCCGTGGCCGATTCGGCGCTGAAATCTCTGGGCGACTGACCGCCTCCCCAAAGAGATAGGCGTGAAGCCTCGCGTCGCCCTTATTGCTCTCGTCTTTTTGGATCATCTTGGATGATTCGAGTCGATGCCACACCGCGATAGGTCCAGTAGAAGCCAGTGTCTCAACAAGATCACCGAAGCCAGCCAGTCCTGCCAATCCAGTCCCATGGTTAGCCTGATCATCAGTTCCCCATGAGGGATTGACAGTATGAAGGTCGGCGGCATCAAGCAGCCGCGCAAGCAGCGGGTGTCCACGATTGACGCCGGAATCCAGCAGACACACCCGTGGGGTTGAATCGTCGTCGTTTGCCACGGTAAGCCGCTCGAGCGCGTCGTCTAACCACTCCTGTTGCTCCTCCTGATCCATGGCATCGAAGAACTCCGCAGTGTCCTTGGCACGACGAAGTTCTGCGACACAATTCAGTGTCATCACCGACTGGGATAGTTGCTGCCGTGAACCGTACATCAGCAAGACAGTTCGCTCAGGAAAGTTCACCTGATGCTCACTGACAGGGCAATCTGCGAGCGCTGCCAATTTTCGGAAGTCCGCTATGACATGGTCGCGTCGGCCGCGCACGGGAAGCCAGACCTCCCACCAGAACTGTTCATCTACGGCTTGCGGAAACAGCTCGAGATCATCCGTCCAAAGGGCGCCAAGCTCTGCGGCGCGGATAGATGAAATTGTGTTGATGAGCGACTTGTGATCGTTGGCATCACCATTACTTTTTTTCTTCTCTGCCAAGTAGTCAGCGATGTACTTCTCAAAGTGGTCGAGTTGCCCATCTGGGACGAAGACATTAGCGAAGGTGTTATCACCCTCTTTGCGCACGCTAAGTAGCTCGATCTTCTTCGTGTCATTCGCCAAACTCTCGAATGCGAGTTCGATGCCGGGTTGGTTGACAAAATGGATCTGCAATCCCAGCCCGCTTTCCAGTCCCTGCTCCGTCTGCTTGGCAACCGCAACATTGGCAATAGGTCGTAAGGCCAGCAGTTGAGCATGAAGTGCAGCGCCGTGCTGTGCTCTTGGTAATTCAGGGGGCGGTTTTGAACCTCCACCGCCATGTGCCGTGAATGGCTTGGCCTCGGAGGTATTCTTGAGAACGAAGTGTGGCCGCTTATCGCTTGGCTGATCCGGCATGGATTGGCATCATTTTTTTGTTCTTCACCAGCTTGTCACTGATTAGCCGACGCTCTTCGATCATGCGATTCAGGTTTACCTCGTTCACCGAATCCTGATCATGCATGATTGCTACCTTGATGGCCCCATCCACAGCCCGGCAAATTTCCGCGTAGCTCAATCCATTGGCCCTTGCTGCAACGGCCTTCACAGCCAATCGTTTCGGCTGAAAGCTCCCCAGGCGCGAGCGAATGAGCCCGGCAATTTGGTCGGGCGTGGGCAGCTTGTATTCGACCACATCATCGAAACGCCGGAACAGTGCGTAATCGAGAATTTCGGGGTGATTCGTTGCGGCCACGATCAAACTGTTAGATTCATCGCGCTCGATCATTTGCAGAAAGCTATTCAGCACCCGACGGATCTCTCCGACGTCGTTTGCCATACCTCGCTGTGAACCAATGGCATCAAATTCATCAAAGAAATATACGCCCCGCATATCGCTTATGGAGTCAAACACCTGTCGAAGCTTGGCTGCGGTTTCCCCCATAAATTTCGTAATCAAGGAATCCAGCCTCACCAGGAAGAGCGGAATACCCAACTCGCCAGCCAATACTGCAGCCGTCATCGTCTTACCAGTACCTGGGGGCCCCACCAGCAGCAGCTTTCGGCGCGGAGCCAAGCCGTGCTCGCGAATCCGCGCAAATTGGTGCTGCTCTTTAATGACTTGATGAAGTTGCGCCAACGCCGTATCGTCCAACACAATATCCACCAGCCGATTCTGTGGATACGTCACACTCAAGAGGTTAGCTAGTTCGCCGCGGGGTTTAGCGAGAGGGACGAGCTTGCCCGTTTCGCCGGGGACAAATCGGGCCTTGGCTGCGTCGATCATGTCGCGCAGTTCCACGGCGAGATTACCGTGACCCATTCTGGCCTCGTGTGCAGCCACCTGCATCGCAACAGAATAAAACTGCCCTTCGTCGCGACTAATGTGCGATTTGATCAATGCCTTCAGTTGATCCGCACTTGCCATTTCTGAATTCTCGTTACCTATTGAAGTCATCATACCCGGAACACCTTCATCACCTCATCCCCGAGATGGTTGATAACCTTCACGGCGATGCGCCCCGACTTCGGTCTGTCGAACGGCCGTGACGTGTCGCTGTTCAGCGTGGCCCAGGCCTCTTCGTTAATTTCCGCCTTGAGCGTGGTCTTCAGCGCTTTGTAGGGGTCGTTCGCGCCTAGAAAGTAAGCATGGCGGACGAAGAAACTTTCTTCGTTGTAGTCGGTGTCGATGAACCAACAGGCAATGCCGTCGGCGCCATCACTGCGCACCTCGCCGGTGTTGGGGTGGAACACGTCCACGCCGTTGACCCTGACGCGCACCCGGCCGCCCTCAGCATCGAGGATGTCGATGTCGGGCTCGCCAAAGATCACGAACAGGTTGCCCTTGCCGGTGTTCTTCAAATCCTTGGCCATATGCAGGTCGGCGTTCATGCGGGCCTTGAGCACCGGGATGCGGCCCAGCTTCTCAAACTCTGACGAATGCGCGTCGTAGTTGAAGGCGCAGGCAATCAGCACGTCAAAGCCAGCGTCGCCCGCTTCACGTGCAGCGGCCACCAGGTCGGGGCGCGAGACGGTGCCGAACTCGGGTCCGATGAAGACGGCGGCGCGCTTCTCGCCAGACTGATCGGCATAGCGGCCGTCGGCGCAGATGAAGTCGCCGGGCCAGGGCATGAGCGCTGTGAAGCTGATGCGGTCGGCCTTGTGCGCCTGCTGCACGCCGGCCGTGCGCAGGTTCTCCAGGATGATCTGCACAAAGTCGCGCGGCGTGCCGAACGCTGCGTCGGGCTCGGCCACGAACTGCCCCGTCTTGCGCTGGGCGGGGTCGATCAGTTCATCGTTTTCATCGATGCCCAGCATGCGGTGCGGCGACAGGCTTTCCACCGTGAACGGGCCGGCCACGCGCACCTTCTTCCTGTCCTCATAGGGCTTGTCGTAGAGGAATTCGTACTCGGCCTTGGCAGCGATGGATGCGTCGATTTCTTTCTGGCGGGCGATGCGCTGTTGCCACCAATAGGCCTGCAGCTTCTTCGTGGCATCGGGCCACTCGGCATCGGCGTCGCGTGGAATTTCCCACTCTTGCCATGACTTGCCGGTGTCCTTGTTGAGTTGTTCGCGCAAGGGCTCCAGCAGTTGCTGATGCAGGTCGTGGATGACATCGATCTCGGCGTTGTTGGCTATCGACTTCAGCGTGATGTGGGGGACACGCTCATAGACGAATCCCTGGCGCACATTGCCGCGTGTGATGGCACTCGACGGTGCCGTGCGCGTGACTTCAGCCTCTTTGATTTGACCGTCTCGGCTGTCGGCCAACAGGTAGTAGCGGTAACGCGCACCCATGATGCGGGCGCGAGCCAAGGCTAACGCCACACGTGAGGTGTCGATGGTGATCCAGCGGCGTCCCCATTGCTCGGCGACGAAGGCAGTAGTACCGGAGCCGCAGGTCGGATCAAGGACCAGGTCGCCAGGATCGGTGGTCATGGACAAGCAGCGTTCAATGACTTTCGATCCCGTTTGGACGACGTATACCTTGTCCTCTGTGAACGACCCTGTCCCTGTATCCGTCCACACGTTTGAAAATGGGATAACTGGGAAGTCTTCAAGGTATCGGACGTACTGTACTGTTCCGCTGGAGGTCGGCCACAGTCGAAGCGACTTGGCCAATCTATGCAGGCCACGTTCGTCCGTCTTGAAAGTACCTTTGCCGGGGGAGTACTCATGGCCATGAAACTGATACTTTCGAACGTCGCCGTCGCCAGCAGGTCGGGAACTGGTGATGTTGTCGGCGCGAAACTGCCGCACTCCCTCCGGAAGGCTTGATGGGTCCTTACGTTGGGCTGGCGTCATTCGCTGGCTCCGCCCATCCTCGAGGCGAACTAGCGAATACACCTGCTCCGTGGACGAGCCGGTGGCCTTGTCTTGGAATACAGCTCTGTACTTGCACCTATCTCGATTCCTGGCAAACCAGATCAAGTAGTTGGACGCTGCAGCAAGGTAGTCACCCGCTCTCCCAGTGGTTGTGCGGAAAGCGATTTGCGAGACAAAGTTTCCCTCGCCGAATACTTCCTCTAATAGTGCCCGCACGAGATGCACATTCTCATCACCAATCTGCACAAATATCGATCCGGAGTCGGTGAGCAGATCGCGGGCGACAGTCAGTCGATCACGCAGGTAGGTGAGGTACGAATGAATCCCATCCCGCCACGTGTCCCGAAACGCTTTCACTTGTTCCGGCTCGCGCGTAATGTGATCCGCATTGCCGTCCTTCACATCGCGACTAGTCGTGCTCCACTGAAAGTTGCTGTTGAATTTGATGCCGTACGGTGGGTCGAAGTAGATGCACTGCACCTTGCCGCGCAGCCCTTCGCGCTCTGCTAGTGACGCCATCACCTGCAGGCTGTCGCCCAAAATCATTCGGTTGGCCCAGTGCGAATCGTGCTGGTAGACCTCGGTCTTCGCGCCGTCACTGGGCAGGCCGTTGAAGTCGGCGAACAGGTCCACCTGTTCGGCGCGAGGTTCCGTCGCCTCGCGCTGCCGTTCTGACTCCCGCTTCAGGTCGTCCACCAACACCTTTGGCTGCACCTTCTCCTGGATGTAGAGCGGCGGCGCGTGCACCACCAGGTCCGACCAGTCCTGCTCATCTTTGCCACGCCAGACCAGCTGCGGATCCAGATCGCGGTTGCGGCGCTCGTATGCCACCCGCACGGGCTTCTGCTCGTCCTTGGCCATCACCGACTGGTATTCGGCCGTGGGGATGTTCTTGCGCTTGTCGTCCCGGTGCTTCAGCGTTTCGACACTGAGCGGGCGTTTGGGTTGCTTTGTGGCCATGGTTATTGTTTATGCTCGGGTGGAGTCGCCTTGGCGCGGTGTTCGATCTGTTGCTGGGCACGGGCGGTAGCCTGTTGCAAGCGTTCGGCCAGCAGTTCGCGCGATGGCAAGGCCGTCAGGTACTCGGCCACGTGGATGCCGGACTTATCCAGCTCCAGCAGTTCGATCTGTTCGGCCTTTTTGCCGGTGCACAAGATGATGCCCAGCGGCGGCAGCTCGTCCGATTCGCGCTCGAACTTGTCTAGCCAGCGCAGATACAGTTCCATCTGGCCTTTGTAGGCGGCCTTGAATTCACCGACTTTCAATTCGATCGCCACCAGGCGCCGCAATTTGCGGTTGTAGAACAGCAGGTCCAGATAGAAGTCGTCGCCGTCGAGCAGAATCCGCTTTTGTCTGGCCACAAAGCTGAAGCCGACGCCCAGTTCGAGCAGAAACGCCTCCATCTCGCGGACGATGGCCGCTTCCAGATCGTTCTCCAGGTAGGTGTCCTTCAGGCCCAGAAAATCCAGGATGTATGGATCGCGCATCAGCAGATCGGCGGATAGGCGCTCGGTTTCGCGCAGGCTGGCCAGTTCCTTGGCGATCAGCTCGTCGGGTTTGCGCGACAGGGCAGTGCGCTCGTAAAGCATGGAATCGATACGCTCACGCAGAGTGCGTACGCTCCAGCGTTCGACACGGCACATCTCAGCGTAATACTCGCGCTGCAAGGGGTGCTTGAGCGGGATCAGGGCGATAAAGTGGGTCCATGTCAATTGTCGTATCAGCGATACGACAATTACTTCATCCGGGAACACTTGGGCAAACTGCACCATGCGGCGCAGGTTCTTTTCCGCAAAGCCCTTGCCGTAGTCTAGAACCAATTGTCGCGACAGTGTCGCAACAATTTCCTCGCCGTATTCCGCCCGCTCGCCAGCCAGCACCTGGGAATGAATCCGGCGGCCGACGCGCCAGTACAACAGCGTCAGTTCGCTGTTGACCGCCGTCGTTGCGCGCTGGCGCGCAGCATCGACCAACTGCCGGATATCGCCCAGCAGGGCTCCCGATGCGGGCATGGAGGCCGGCACGCGCCTTCGTGCGCTCATTGGGTATCCTCCATGCTGCGCATTATGGAATTCGCCCTTGGGAGCGGCCCGGCGGTGCTCATGCAGGCTCCACAACCGCGGCAATCATCTTGTTGAACGCGCCTTCCACGTTCTTCGCAAAGTCGGTCTGCATCTGCCAGACATCGGTGAACTCGGCAAACGCCCATCGGCCATGTGTGCCCAGGTGGTTGACACCAGGCACCCAGTAGGTGTCCATGGTCTCTTTCTTGACCTTGGCGTCCTCACCGCGAAAGCCCTTGATTTCGACCACGAGGTGCAACAGGTCTGCATCACCATGCCCGTCATCCACCAGCACGATGAAGTCCGGCCGGTACTGGCGCATCTCTGAACCGTAACGGTACGGCACTTCGAGCCCGAGGTTGTGGTTCTTGACGTAGGCTTTCACGCGCGGGTGCACTTCGGCCAGACGGCAGAACTCGGCCTCCCAGTCGCTGTCCAGGATCACCCAGTTGAGCTGACACTTCGGCGGCGGGCCGTTTGTGTCCCAGCGCTCGGTCTTCGACGTGTTGAAGTTGACGTGCGCCGTGCTGCCCGTCGGGTTGTACGGGTCGAGCACCGCCTTGATGGGGCGGCTGCCGACCAGTGCACGCGTGATGCCGGCGGTGATGCGCTCGCAGGCCATGTCGGCCAGCATCTTGTATTTAAGCTGGGCCGGGTAGGTACCGCCCTTGCAGACCAGGTAGCCATCGAGCCACTGGCGGGCGATGCGCTTGAGCTGGCCGAACAGGTGCAACTGCGGCTCATCATTGCCATCGCGAAATTTGCTCAGCACCAGGTGCGAAGTCAGCTCGTACACCACTTGAGACGGGCGCACGTCGCCGGTGTGAACCAGGTTCAAGTCCACCGTTTTGCCGATGATTCCGGAGTTGCGGGTTTCGGTGGCGCCGACCAGATCGGGAGTGAGTTCAAGCACCGAGTCGTCATTGAACTCGGCAGTCAGCCGCTCATTGGGCAGCTCGGCCCGGTAGCCCTGCACGCGCGGGAATCGAATCTCCAGCGCATCGCGGTCAGGACTCACCACCTTGACTTGGATGGTTTCGCGCGGCTTCTGCGGCGGGGCGATCACCGGCTTGGCCGTGAAGTCGAAGGGGATGCCAAGCACGTCGGCGTATTCGACGTTGAACAGACCTTCCTCGTTTAGTTCGTAGGACTGCCTGCGCAGTGCGCGGCCGATGACCTGCTCGCACAGCAGTTGGGTGCCGAAGGCGCGCACGCCGAGCACGTGGGTGACGGTGTTGGTGTCCCAACCCTCGGTAAGCATGGACACCGAGACAACGCA
>JANNGR010000074.1:0-1850 GCA_031403955.1 Betaproteobacteria bacterium | reverse complement strand
GCTTTCGGGCGTACGTGTGCTCGACCTGTCAAGGCTGATGGCGGGCAACATGCTCACGTTGCAGTTGGCGGACTTTGGAGCCGATGTCATCAAAGTCGAAGGACCCAAAGGCGATACGCTGCGCGACTGGAAAAGCGGCGGCATATCGATCTGGTGGAAGGTTTATGCGCGCAATAAGCGCAGCATCTGCCTGAACCTGAAGCTGGCTGCCGATCGTGACAAACTTTTGTTGCTGGTACCCGACGCGCAGGTACTGGTTGAGAGTTTCAAGAAAGGCGAACTCGAAGCTTTTGGTTTGGGCCCTGAGGTGCTGCACGCACTCAACCCCAAGCTGGTGGTTCTGCGCATCTCCGGCTGGGGCCAGACCGGCCCGTATTCGTCGCGGCCTGGCTTCGGAACGCTGGTGGAAGCGTTCTCCGGCTTTGCGGAGAAGAACGGTTTTGCCGACAAGCCACCCGCGTTGCCGAATCTTGGCCTCGCTGACATGATTGCCGGGCTGTCCGGCGCATTCGCAACCCTTGCCGCGCTGCGCGAGGTCGAGGTGAATGGTGGCCTCGGCCAGGTGATCGACTTGTCACTGCTTGAGCCGATGCTGGGCATCCTGGGGCCCGATGCGGCGATATACCAGCACACCGGCCAGTTGCCCAGGCGGCTGGGCAACCGTGTCGAAACCGCCGCCCCACGCAATGCCTACCTTTGCAGAGACGACAAATGGATCGTGTTGTCTGGCTCCACGCAACGCATGGCAGAACGCATCCTGGCGGCTATTGGCAAGCCGGAATTGGCCTGGGATGAGCGGTTCGCCAACAATGCTTCACGATTGGCCAATATCGACGAACTTGACCGCCTGATCGGCAACTTCATCAAGCAGCGCACCCTCGATGAGAACCTTGCCCACTTTGCCAATCTCAGTGTGACCGCGGGCCCGATGTTCTCGGTCGACAAGATCATGCAGGACCCGCACGTGAAGGAACGCCAAAGCCTGATCGAAATTGATGATGCCGAACTTGGCAGCGTCTGGATGCACAACATCTTCCCGCGCCTTTCGCGAACCCCCGGACGCATCCGTCTTTGCAGCCCCAAATTGGGAGAGCATCAAGCGTTGGTGGATGAAATCCCGCCGACTCCAAAACCAGACCCGAGTAAGACCGCATCAAGCCCCATCCAGAAAACAGGAAAAAAATCATGACCCTTACCAGCCGCATAGCGCGCCGCCACCTGCTGGGCGCGGCGCTCGCCGTTACGCTTTGCGCTCCGCTGGGCGCCTTGCATGCCCAATCCGCCTGGCCGGTCAAGCCAATTCGCGCGATAGTCGGCTTTCCACCTGGCGGTGGTGTCGATGTCATGACGCGCACGCTGAGCCAGCCCCTCGCCGAAGTACTGGGACAATCCGTCGTCGTGGAAAATAAACCGGGCGCGGTTGGCAACATCGCTGCATTCGACGTGATTCGCGCGTCCCCGGATGGCTACAACGTGCTGTTCGCGGCTACTTTTACCCAGACCGTAAACCCTTCGCTGATCAAGGACAGCCCCAACCTTGCGCGCGACCTCATTCCGGTGGCAATCATTGGACGCTTCAAATACCACCTGGTTGTCAGGCAGGACCTGCCGGTGAACAATTTCAGGGATTTGCTGGCGCTGGCGCGCGCCCAGCCCGGCAAACTCAATTTCGCTTCAGGCGGCCAGGGCTCACAACCTCACCTACTGGGTGAACTGCTGCAAAAACAGACCGGAATCAGCATCACGCATATTCCGTATCGAGGCTCGGGGCCGGCGCTACAGGCCCTTCTGGCGGGCGAAACTGACATGGTGTTCGACCCTGCTGCCTCCTTCCCGCATGTGGAAGCAGG
>JANNGR010000073.1:0-1818 GCA_031403955.1 Betaproteobacteria bacterium | reverse complement strand
ATCTTGAGCAGCAGAATATCGTCCAGCTCGTAGTTTTTGGTGCGGCGGTTGGTCCACAGATCACTCAGGCGCACGGTGTAATTTTCATCCGTGAGAAAGCAGCACCCGCCGGCCGGTTGCGCGTAGTCGGTGAATCCGTACTGCGCCGCCAGCGCGATCTGCGGTTTGCGACTACGGCCATTAAGGTCGAGAAGTTTTTCGCGGTCCACCCAGCCTTCGCGTTCCGGCAGGGTTTCGGGCAGCAGCTTCGCGCACAGCGGCCGCAACAGGCGATCGAAGGCGCCGGACTCGCGCGCCACCACCGGCATGGTGTCGCGGCGTTGCGACATCGGCCGCTGGCCGATCACTTCGCCGGTGACAATGAAGTCGAAGTCCTTCGCCTCCATCCACTCACGCGCCTTGCCCACCATGAAGCCTTTGCAGTCCAGACACGGGTTCAGGTGCGCGCCATAGCCGTGCTTGGGGTTGATGACGACATCTTTGTATTCATCGATGACATCGACGATATGCAGCTTGATGCCGACCTGCTCGGCCGACCACAACGCGTTGTTGCGCTTCGGCTTGTTTTGTTTGCTGGCGCGGATCGCGTGGGTGTGGCCCTCGACGCAGAAGCCAGTGAAGAAATTGATGCCTTCGACGTGGATGCCCTGGTCGCGCATCAGGCGTGCGGCGAGCATGGAATCGAGACCGCCAGAGATCAGGGCAACGGCTTTGCGGGGTGTAGTCATAACGGCGGGACCGGGTATTGGGCGGCCAGTTTAGCGGATGACGGCCCCCGGCGGCAGGCCCATTGCAAGGGCGCGATCATGTTGCCGTTACCGGCCTTTTCCGCGCGCCGTCGAACGCTCACCGCCAATCCAGCCCCAGTTCCGGCACCCATCGTTATCAGCGCCACCGCCCGAACAAACCTCCTCTACCAGATTGTTGTGCAACATCGCCCTGTGCACGGCGCCGTATCTTCACTATCGGCATCCAGACCTTGATCCAGTGTGGTGCGTCGCCGGTACTTTTCAGGGTCTTCCCGGCAGGGCCGCCAAACGCGCGCGGAGTCGTGATGAGGGTAGGGTGAACAGCCGGGGACGCGTGAGTGAGTATCCAAAGAAAGGGGGTTTATTCAGGTGTTGAACACCGCTGCCCACGGACTGTCCGGAAATACCGGTGCTTTCCCCCGTGAACACGGAACCGTCTTCGAGACAAGCAGCGCAGACCGCATCACTGAATAGCTCCCGGCGTAAGCGTGCAGAAGCGGGAGGAACTAGCGGGCACTTTCCCACTACTGTATCGAAAAAAGATATTTCCGCCTGAGCGAGAATTTTTACGCATCGACCGCGGGGAAAGCAACGCACGCTTTTGACGCGGCCCGCGTGCCGACACTCACCGCAGGCTGGCGAGATAGGACGCCAATGCCTCGATGTCTTTTTCGGAAAGGAATTTGGCAATCCCGGCCATGGCTGAGGGGGCATTTTCGTCAGCCTCCCGGAACCCGGTGAGCCGGCGCTTGAGATAATCCGGGTGCTGACCGGCAAGGCGCGCAAACTTGTCGCTGCCGTGTGCATCCTGCCCATGGCAACCGATGCAATGCTGCTTGTAGAGGACACCGCCCAGCCGGGCATGTTCTGGTTTGGAAACTTGCACGCGCGGCGTCAAGTTCGCGTAGTAGAACGCCAACGCGACCTTGTCCTGTCGGCTGGAATGGCGCGCCAGCGGGCTCATGATGAAGTCCTTGCGCCGCCCGTCTGCGAACTGTTCGATCTGTTCCAGCAAGTAGTACGGGCTCTGCCCGGCCAAGTTGGGGACGAGCGGCATGACGCTGGTGCC
>JANNGR010000072.1:0-2934 GCA_031403955.1 Betaproteobacteria bacterium | reverse complement strand
CCTCTCAGCCTCTCAGTCTTGCTGGCGCGCAAACACATAACCAACGCCGCGTACGGTCAGGATGCGTTTGGGATTCTTCGGATCAATTTCTATCGCCGCGCGAATGCGGCCCATGTGCACGTCGATCGAGCGGTCGAACGCGTCCAGTTCGCGGCCGCGTACGGCTTCCATAATCTGGTCGCGTGTCAGTACCCGGCCGGCACGTTCGGCCAGCGCAAACAGCAGGTCGAACTGGTACGACGTCAATTCACAGGCTTTGCCGGCAACCGAGACCGACCGTGCATCGCGGTCTATCTCCAGCGATCCAAAACGCAGTGTTTTGCCCACGGTGCTGGCGCCTGGAGCGTGTCGGCGCAACACGGCACGGATGCGGGCCAGCAATTCCCGCGGTTCGAACGGTTTGGGCAGGTAGTCGTCGGCACCGATCTCCAAGCCGATGATGCGGTCCATCGGGTCGCCTTTGGCGGTGAGCATCAGTACCGGTATCTGGGCGGCGGCTCCCGGCAACGCGCGTATGCGCCGGCAGACTTCCAGA
Source organism: Betaproteobacteria bacterium (assembly GCA_031403955.1). Taxonomy (GTDB): domain Bacteria; phylum Pseudomonadota; class Gammaproteobacteria; order Burkholderiales; family Burkholderiaceae_C; genus CAISIP01. The sequence continues at coordinate 2,399 of JANNGR010000072.1, read as the reverse complement.
CCGTCCATGTCCGGCAACATCAGGTCGAGGACCACCAAGCTGGGCAGCGGTTCCGGTGTCTGGCGCTGCAGCTGCGCCAGGCCGCTGCGTGCGTCTGGCGCATGGTTAACCTCAAACCCGGACTGGCCCAAATACTGGGCCACCATGTGCGCCAGGCGGGCGTCGTCTTCGATCATCAGCACGCGTTCAAGCATCGTGGCAGTTTATGGCGCGGCCGTGCCAGGCGCTTCAAGCCGGGGTAAAGATAAGTAAACGCCACACGCTGCGCGACGTGTTGCCATGGCGCTCAATCCAGCGGCATTTGGGCCGGCTGCAGTTTGGCCAGAACATGTTTTCGCGGCGACGCCAGCCAGATCAGCAGCAATACCGGTACACCCAGCAGCGCGGTAGCGACGAAGAATTGGCCATAACCGAAGGCGTCCACGTATTGGCCGGAAAACCCGGCCAGGAACTTCGGCAATAACAACATCAGCGAACTGAAAAGCGCGTATTGGGTTGCCGAGTACTGGATATTGGTCAGGCTCGACAGGTAGGCTATGAACGCGGCCGAGGCAATGCCGCTGCTCAGGTTGTCGGCTGAAATGACAAGAATCAGCGCCGTAACGTCATGGCCATGCCCCGCCAGCCAGGCAAACAGCAGGTTGCTGGACGCGCTCAGCACGGCGCCCAGCATCAGGATGCGCATCACGCCAAACCGCATCGACAACACGCCTCCCACAAACGCGCCAGCCAGCGTCATCACGACGCCATAGACCTTGGTTACCGCGGCCACTTCGTCCTTGGAATAACCCAAATCGACGTAAAACGGATTGGCCATGATGCCCATCACTACATCGCTGATGCGGTACAGGGCGATCAAGCCTAGAATCAGCATCGCCTGCCAGCGGTAACGGCCAACAAAGTCGGCAAATGGCGCCACCAGCGCTCCCTGAAGCCAGTCCGCCAGGTTGCGCGCAGGTGGTATCTGGCGCGCGACCGGCTCAGGCGTGAACAGAACCGTCAATATGCCCACCAGCATCGACGCGGCCATCACCAGATAGGCGGTTTGCCAGGCCGCCTGCTGGTAGTGCGCCATGTTGGCCGCCTCGGAGCGCGCGGCGATCCACAACACACCCGCGCCGGCCCAGATCATGGCCAGGCGATAACCGGTCTGGTAGGTAGCCGCCAACGCGCCCTGGCGCTCGATTGAGGCCGACTCAATGCGGTAGGCATCGAGCGCAATGTCCTGTGTGGCAGACGCAAACGCCACCGCCAGCGCGCTCCAGACGATGGGCGCCAGCGACAACTTGGGATCGGTAAGGGCCATGCTCACCAGGGCCAGCAGGATGACGCCTTGGGACAGCAGCAGCCAACTGCGGCGACGACCCAGAAGGCGCGTCAGCAACGGGATTGGCAAGCGGTCTACCAATGGCGACCAGACCCACTTGAAGCCATACGCCAGGCCAACCCAACTCAGGTGCCCGATGGTCGTGCGGTCGATGCCGGCTTCGCGCAGCCAGAAGCTCAGCGTGCCAAATACCAGCAACAGTGGCAGGCCGGCCGAAAATCCGAGCAGCAGCATGCGCAGGCTTGCCGGCTCGAGATACACCCGCAGCGCGTCGCGCCACGCCAGTCGGGGAATATCGGTCCTGGGAGAAATACCGGTCATACACCAATGCCAAAGGTTGTGGCTATTATTGACCCATGTGTTGGTTATGTATTTCGAATCATGGCGCCTGGAATGCCCGGCGGGCTTTCTTGCTTTCGGCGGGAGTCGCGGCGGTTGCGCCCGCGCTGGCTCAGGTGGATGTGGGCAAGTCGTCGGGTTTTCGCAAACTGGTTCCGGCCGAGCAACTGGAAGCCGCCGCCGGCCAGCAGTACGTTCAGATGATGGGTCAAGCCCGTGCACAAAAGGCGTTGGCGCCCGACAACCATCCGCAGTTGCAGCGCCTGCGCTCCATTGCGCAGCGCATCATTCCCCACGCCGCGCAGTGGAACGAGCGTGCGCGCCAGTGGCAATGGGAGGTGAATTTGGTTGGCAGCAAACAGATCAACGCGTTTTGCATGCCAGGCGGGAAAGTTGCCTTTTACAGCGGGATTCTGGACCAGCTCAAACTTAGTGAAGACGAGGCCGCCATGGTGATGGGCCACGAGATGGCGCATGCGTTGCGTGAGCACGCGCGCGAACGTATTGGCAAGACCCAGGCCACCGGCCTGGGTCTTTCACTGGGTGCGCAACTGCTTGGTCTGGGTGACCTTGGCAATGTGGCGGCCAAGCTGGGTACGCAACTGCTGGCGCTCAAATTCAGCCGCGAAGATGAAAGTGAAGCTGACCTGGTTGGCCTGGAACTTGCCGCACGTTCCGGTTTTGCGCCCCAGGCCGCGTCCAGCCTGTGGCGCAAGATGGCGGCCGCCTCGGG
>JANNGR010000071.1:0-6095 GCA_031403955.1 Betaproteobacteria bacterium | reverse complement strand
CCTGGCCGCCATCGGTCAATGGATCGCCACCCATGCCTTGCCCGGAATTGCCAACAGCTATTTTGCCAATAAGCTCAACACCGACCTGGTGTTGTTGAACGACACCGACTTTGCACACTTTGCCAGGCACGCCATGGTGGTGGAACCGCATGTTCGCATCAACGACGAGTCCGGCACGGCCGACGATGGTGGCTTGTTCTATGTGGAAAACCTGCCCCCTGAATCCCTGATGGTAGGCATGGCGCAAGCCAGCATTGAGCGCTTCAAGAAAGGAAGCCGTCGGGACGGCTCACCGGTCCTCCTCACAGCTAGCCAAGTGCTGGCCAGCGTGTTTGACGGTGACGGTGATAACCTGCAAGGCATCGGCGGCAAAGTGCTGCAAATTGGCGGCGATGCCACCACCGGCCGCGGGTTGGTGCTGGTAGTAGCACCACGGCCACTTTGAAGGTCATGGGCCGATCCAAGGAGTCCAACATGCACGTTTTTCGGTTACGCGTCAAGGTCACCAGCGATCATCAACTCAGCCTGACTTTACCGCCAGATTTTCCGCTGGGAGACGTGGAAATCACTGTACGCAGTGCGAACGACGCTGAATCTGCCGAATCTACCCTGGCACAGCAACGGCCCAACGACTTGCGGGCATTTTTTGAGTTCCTCAAAACCGTACCAACCACCGGCCGCACCCGAGAAGAAATTGACAAGCAAATCCGGGAGGAGCGCGATGCATGGGAATAGATAACGTGCCCGCCTATCTCGATGCGCGCATTCTCATCTATCTGGTTGAGGAGGTTGCCCGCAGACAAGCCATGTTTATCGAGAGTGTGCAGTTCAGCGGTTATCTTTCAGATCGGTCAGCGTGATCATCAGCAGATTTGGATCCAGTGGGGACGGCTCGAAACCGACCTTCTCGTAGAAAACTCTTGCGTCATCAGATAGAGCTTGTACGACTATTCCACGAATTCCGATAGCGTCGGCAGCCTGCCTCACACGCAGTCCAGCGTCCCGAATCAGTGCGCGGCCGAAGCCTCTGCCTTGTAACACGCCGTCAACCGCCAATCGACCCAGCACAACAACCGGAATCGGGTCGGGCATGTTGCCACGAAATCTGCCTGTCGCATCGGTACTGGTCACGGCACCAGAAGCAAGAGCGTAGTACGCCACGACGCGAGTGTCGTCACAAACCACATAGGTACGTGAAGCACCTTGGGCCTGATTTTTCAGGGCACGGCGTTTGAGCCATTGATCCAGGCTGTCTGTTCCACACGAAAAGCCAGCGGTGTCGTGTCGCTCCGTCAGCGGCACCGGAGCTGACGCTTGCATTCAACTTTCCCAGGGTGCAGGCGTCGTCATCGTTTTACGCAAACGGTCGTTGACTTTTGGCGGCATATCCAAGCGGGCAACAAACTGCGCATAGGCTTGAGGAGTCACCGTCATGATCACCTGATCGAGCAGAGCGTCTTCCGCTGCAGCGCGTGCCGACTCCAGGATGAAGTCCGTACGATTCTTGCCACGCGCCTTTGCCGCGCGATCAATTAGATTGCGCACTTCGGGTCGGATGCGGATGTTGAGCGTTTCGCGCTTGGCGTTAGTGACAGGTTCCATTTTGAGTTTTCCTCGGAATATTCCCACTGTAGCAGTTCGTAATGACATTGTCATTATCTTGGGGCGCAATGATTCGGGAGCCGGGGGCTCATCACAATGCTACGGGTTAGCGTCGAGAGAGCCGTCACTTCATGCGACCGGACCAATATTCCGGCTGCTTTCCATGCGGAGCAACCGCGACCACCAGTGGTTCGACTTCGTTGGCCCGATAAACAACGTCCAACGGGAAATCCTTCGCGATGCGACTACGCGTGCTCTTGGCGACCGTCGTAATCGGCGAGGCGTCGTTCTATCTCAGTCTCCCACGCCGCTTCGATCTCGGCGGTCGTTGGCTCGTGCAATGACTCAAGGAGCATATCCACGAGCCGCGCGCGATCCTTCGGCGCCCGAGCTTGGCCGCGCTGGGCCAGTTCAGCCACTACATCGGGCATGGCGATCTCCGGCGACCGACAGCTGAACATGCCGGCGCTGGACCAGCCGGTTGAATCCGCTGCGCTGTTTCGGGAATTGCTGCGTCAGGCCACTGGGGTTGCCCGAAGATCGCCGATCACGCGGGCGACGAGCTGCGCCTGGGTGCGCACACCGATTTTGTCGAACACGATCTTCAAATAGACGCGCGCGGTTCCGTAGGTGACACCCATCTGCCCAGCCGACTGGCGCAGGCCGTTACCTTCCGCGAGAAGTTGGGCCAGCCTCGCTTCGGACGGCGTGCAGCCATACAACTGGCTGATCGCACTACGGGATACCGGCTGCTGGCCAGAATGGTCCGTGGCCAACAGCAACACGGTGGGCTTCGACAGAAAGGACCGTCCCATGCTGCCGATCACCGGCATGGCATGCAGCGTGAGGTGGCCCGGCCGACCATGCGGCAAGAGCAACGGTTCATGGCCGCCGGCCTGACCCTTGACTCTGGACAAGGCGCCTGCAATGTACGCGGCGAATTGCTGCTGAACACGCGGATCGGTGGCGTTGAGTTCGCCCTGTTGCACCGACAGTCCGTGTTTGCCACGCAGCAGATTCTCCATGCCGGCGTTGGCGTAGAGGACGCGCCTTTGCGCGTCGACCAGCGCGATCGCCTGGGGCATGGCATCGAAGGCCGCGGTGCTGGCGGGGCATGCCTGCGGGCGCTCAAGCCTTGTCGCAATCTGCAACGCCCGTGTCATGTGTTTACTGAGGAGTTCGAAGGCGCGCACTTGCGCGTCGCCGAAGGTTTTCATGTCGGGTGCCCGCAACAGCGTGATGTTGGCAACCATGTCGCGCTCGGCGAGCAAAGTATTGCCGAGCGTGTATTTGAAGCCCTGAGGACGCATCCAGTCGTTGTAATACGAGGACCGGTACAACACGCCGTGGTCGTGCAGCAGATCTTCGAGCCGCTCGTTGGTGCGCACCACGCCCGTCCGGTGCAATCGCCGCGTGAGACGAATCCACGGGTTGTCGGGTGCAAAGTAGAGTTCATCGAATGACCGGACCCACCCCGGCTCGACGCCCGCCAGGCAAACCGGTTGCACGCGGTGCGGTTCGAGGTGCAGAAAGTAGAACGTCTGCGCCGCCGACGGAAAGCTGTGCTTCATGAGCTGCATGACATCGTTCCACGCAGCGGGCTCCAGCGCAGCCCGGTAGACCGCGTCGATCAATTCTTCCGGCAAGGAATCGGTCATGGGCGTGCGACCTCCGGCGCTTGCCAATTTTATTCCTGGATCACTCCCAATTGGGAGGTGCGCCCCCTGGCCGAATGGCTAACCATGCTGCTTAAAAGGAGGTCCATCATGGGCACCACCACACAAAGAGCACTGTCACGCGGATTGCGATTCGCCACGCCGGCATGCAATAGGTCCGTGTCAAGCGCGGTCCGGCGCGGATAGTTCGCCGCATGGATCTTTGCAATGTGCGATCCGATCCCGATGTTTCACGTAGAAGTAGCGAGGTACCACGATGAATGACGAGAACCCTGCCGAAGAATGCGGTTGACGCCATTAGAACGGACCGCGGAAAATAAACTGAGCTGTCAGCGCAAGAATTGGGGCTATGAAAATGAACGCAATTCAAACGGCGGTGTATACGGCAGCCGCCTTGTTGGTGGCGACCAGCACTTCCGCGTGGTCGCGAAGTCTGGACGCGCAGGCGCTCAAGGACTTCGGTGGCACCTATATGGTCGATTGCAAGAACACTGCGTCAGCCAAGACAACCGTGTTTGCCAATGCGCTGGTCTTTCTGAACGGCGATAAGCGCGTTGCGAGCAACAGCATTGAAACCGGCTTTTCATTCTTTCATCCAAGTCCGAGTCCAAAGGGTTTTCTGGTGACACTGATTAACACCGCGCCAGGCGGGCAGGAGATGTTGTGGCACGTGTTTCAGGACTCCTCAGGGCAATACATGGTCTTTGTTCATGGGGACGCCAAGTCCGAGGCGGTGATCGGCAGGGCCCTGGCGAGCAAAAAATTCCGCCGTTGTGATGGCGCGGTGGCCACCAAGACTGCTGCGGCCATGCCACCACCCACTGTGCCCAAACGCAGCTATGCACTGCACGAACTCAGCGCCCCGGGCATCCTGATGGATCGCAAGGCCAAGGCAGCTTATTACAAGGCATTGGGCCCGCTGCGGCGCGAACCCTGGCTTGCGGATCTCGACGGTCCCAGTCCCGAAAACAGGTTGGTCACCGTCGCCGGCACGCCCTACGTACTTGCCAGCGCCTGCAAGAATCACGACTGTTTCGACAACAACACCGTACTGCTCTACTCGCAAGCACTGGGCGTGGTGCATGGCAAGGTCTACCAGAGCGGCAAATCGACTCTGGTCGGCGCACCGTCGCCTGTGGTGGCGAAGGAACTGGACCGGTTATGGCGGGAACAGTTCCGCAACAATCGGCAATGAAACCCGGCTCCCGTCTTCGGCATCGGCATGGTTCGCCCCGAGCCGCGGGTGAGCGGCCGGCGCCGCTGCTTGGGGCAGTCAAGCGGGGCGGCGCGCAGCACACCCTTGAGGCGCAGCACGCCGGGCGGCATCGTGCACAGCCAGGCGCGCAGGGCGTCCGGAGCAAAGGCGCGGCGCGGCCGGCACGACCAGGTGTCGAAAAGCGCACCGTGGTCGAGCCGGTGCGTTGGCCCGCGATCGTGTTCGTGGACACCACACGTATCGCCGTGCGCGCGGCACTGGTTTGCCTCTGGCAGCGCCAGGCCACTGAGCATGGGTAGCGGCACCACGGCATAGGTAGTCTCGAACCGCGCCACGCCCGCGGCCGCCAAGTCAATCCGGTCGCTGATACGCTGGTGTTCGGCATCCGTCACGAGGTCGCGTTTGTTAACCACAATCAGGTCGGCCGCCTTGAGCTGGCGCTCCAGCGTGTCCAGCAGCAGCGGGTCGCACGACTGCTCCAGCACGGCGCCGGCATTCACCAGCACCACCACACCGTCCAGCAACAGCCGCAGGTCGGCACGGCCCATCCGCGCAATGCGCCACGGGTCGCACACGCCGCTGGCTTCGACCACCACGGCGTCAAACGCCACGCCCGCGTCGAGCACACGGATCAGCGCCAGCGTCAGGTCGTCGCCGATCTGGCAACACACACAACCAATGGTCAGCGCAACGGTGGCGCCGGCATTGGCTTGTATCAACTCGGCGTCGATGTTGAGCGCGCAATAGTCGTTGACCAGCACGGCTACCGTCACCGGTATTACGGGGTGCTGACACCGAACTCGCCACTGCGGGTTGCAGTGAGGGCCTTGGCGGCGCATCAGGCGGCACCCGTCCAGGCAGCGGCCGGGCAAAGCGGCGCGCACGCCAACGCGCCTGGCCCGGCGCAACCGGGCAATGCGCTCGGTGGTGCTGTCGTGGCCGCGCCGCCTGCCCAGGCACCAGCACCCGAGCCTCCCAAACGCTTCCCGGCGCACTACCTGTGGGCGGTGTTGATCGCACGCATCTACGAGGTGTTCCCGCTGGTGTGTCCCATGTGTGGCGGCAACATGCGCCTGATTGCGTTCATCACCGAGGGTGTACAGATAAGGAAGATCCTGGAGCACATCGGCGTGGACGCCCAGGCCCCATGCATCGCCCCGGCACGCGGGCCACCGCTGTGGGACGACTGTGATGCGCAGGGCGCAGACGGTGCCGGGGAGGGTGCCAGGATCGAACCGGACTGGGGTGAATCAGCCCGAACGGGACCCGACGACGCGCTCGACCAGCGCACCGATTGGTGAACGCGCACACCGGCGATGCAGACGCGCCGTGGGTCGGGCTGTGCCGGTCGTGCTGCCGAGTGCGGCGAATGGTCGGGCAACCGATGCATCGGGACCCCGCGATGCCCAGTGTTCGTGTCGCCGCGATATCGGTCCCCGAAGCGCTTTTCAAAGGCATCCTGGATGGCGCGGCACGTGGTTTCACGCAACACGGCTTTCGCGACATCGTGCTGCTGGGCGACAGCGACAACTACCAGGACGCGCTCAAGGCCGTGGCCGCGGGCCTGAACCGGGACAGGGGCGTATCCGGGGCGCGCGCGC
>JANNGR010000070.1:0-14122 GCA_031403955.1 Betaproteobacteria bacterium | reverse complement strand
TATTGCCGGATGATGTCAGCAAAGCTGGCGTCGGCCTTCAGGCCCAGACGCGCGGCACGATCCGCGCTGGCGCCGCCGGGCCAGTTGGCCACGATGGCGGCAATCCGTTCGTCACGCTCAAACCGCACCAGCGCGCGGACTTTGCTGCCCGCCACTTCCTCCAGCGCATCCAGCATGTCGCACACGCGCACGTTGAGCGCCGGCAGGTTCATCGCCAACCGGCCGCCAAACGCCTCGCGGCTCGCCTCATAGACGGCGATCAGACCTTCCACCGCGCGCGCCGGTGAAGACATCGGGTGCGACACCTGGCCATCCACCGGGCAAATCGCTTCGACCCCGGCCAGCGGCTCGCGGATGATGCCGGAGAAAAAAGACGACGCGGCGCCGTTGGGTTTGCCCGGGCGAACGGTGACGGTCATCAGTCGCGCCGCGCGGCCGTCGATGAAGCCCTTGCGGGTGTAGTCGGCCAGCAGATGTTCGCAGATCAGCTTTTGTACACCGTAGGAGGTTTGCGGCGCCGGAAGTGTGTCGTCCGCCACGCGCGACGGCAGCGGCACCGATGGGTCGGGCCCGAACACCGCCACCGAACTCGAAAATACCAGCCGCGGCGGCTTGCCGCTGGCCTGGCCTGCCACACGCAAGGTGTCGAGCAGGGCGCGCGTGCTGTCCAGGTTGGAGCGCATGCCAAGGTCGAAATCGAGCTCGCATTCACCCGATACGGCCGACGCCAGGTGGAATACGCCGTCGAAGGCTTCGGTTCGCAGCGCGGCACACTGCTCCAGCAATGGGCCGGTGCGCCCCTGCACCCGCGCGTCGGCCAGCAAGTCAGCCGGTGCGGGTATCTGGTCGGTCAACACCAGGCCGGTAATCGGCTGGCCAGCCAAATTGCCGCGCGCCAGCAGGCTACGCGCCAGGCGAGCGCCGACAAATCCGCCGGCACCGGTAATCAACAGTTTCATGGAAATTTTTCCTCAAATGGTTATAACAATGGATCCAGTATGCCGGGCATCGCGATGAACCCAGGCAGGTGGCGCAGGTCCCAGATCCAGCGTCGCAGCGCCGGGAATTCGTGCAGCGTGATGCCGGCCTCACCGGCCAGCGCGGCGTAGGGAAAACAGGCAATATCCGCTACCGTGGGGTGCCGGGCCGCCAGCCAGCGTTGGCCCAGGCTCAGGTTCTCGGCCAGTTGGTCGTCCAGCAGCCGGAACGCGTCGCGGGCGCCAGCGCGGCAGGCATCCAGGTCGGCTGCATAACCGAAGTTGTGGTGCAGCCGAGCCGCCGACGCAGTGCGGGTGATCTCGTCGGCCAGCGCGAGCCACAAGGTGATGTTGCCGCGTATACGTGCGTCGTCCGGATACCACACGCCGTGGTGGTCATACTGGCTGGCCAGGTAGACCAGACACGCTTGCGCGTCACGCAACTGAAAATCACCGTCAACCAGCACCGGCAGTTGCCCAAGCGGGTTGATGTTGTCGATGAACTGCGCCGACTGGTGTTCGCGCCCAGGATAGAAGTTGACCGCGATGCGGCTGTAGTCCAGCTTGAGCCAGTGCAGCAACAGGCGCAGCTTGTAGCAGTTGCCTGAGAGTTCGTAGTCGTACAGGCTGATCATGTTTTCAACCGGTATACACGCCAAAAGCCATCTGCCTGGCCTTGAGCCAGCGCCGGTAGGTAACTGAAGTCAGGTCACAGCGCATATGCGCTTCCAGCGGTCCGTCCAGCGGCAGGCGGCGCGGCTGCTGGCTCTCCAGGATTGGCTTGTCCTGACCAAAAATCATGTGCTGGAAGGCAATCATTTCGGCATCGTTCAACTGGTCTTCAAAATAGACCAGCAGGCAATAGGCAAGCACCTGTTCGTGGTCCAGCGGCTGGACGAATAAAGCCACCACATCCTGCGCATCGGGCCGGTTCGGGCAGGACTTGTACAACGCGGCGCAAAACGGCTGCATCACCCGGTAGCGGTACTGCGCCTCGATTCCGGCTGCCGCCGAGGCCGAAGCCTGGGGCTGGAAAAAACGGCAGCCGGTGGCCCAGATCTCGTTGGTCTGGCTGTCCACCTCCACCTTGTAGGGCGCCACGCTGGTGTGCGGCAGCTGGCCCAGCGTACCGCTGTGAATGAACGGGAAATGCGCCATGTCCAGAAAATTCTCCACCACGCGCAGGCCCGAGGTCGCCACGCCGATGCCGCCGCAGTCCACGATGCGCCGGCGCGGCTCATGAAACTCGGGCAATGCAAATAGCCCCCTGGCTGGAGTCTCGCCGGTGCACACCCACAGATAGCCGTAATGCACCTGCACCTTCAGCGCGCGCTGGCCGGCATGGCAGTGGGGCTGGCCGGCCGCGTCCAGCCATAACGTCAGGCCGGCGCCCAGCAGCCGGGTGTGTTGTGGCTGCTGCGCCGATGTGCCGCGCAGCCGGCTCGCCGGGCCAACGGTTAACCAGTCGTTGCGTACGTTCGGGTCGTCGGTGGTAAACGGCATGTTGAGGCTTTTAGCCGGCGCCGGCTTCGATATCCGCACGCAGCCGTCGCGCGGCGGCAAACAATTCCCGCGGCACCTGCTTGCCCGGTTGCGCTGCGAACCACAAGTGGATGAAACTAAGGGCCGGAGCGGCGCACAAGGTGAATGCAATCACTGGCAGTTGCGCCAGTGAGCCGCGCCAACTGGACTCTCCGTCGGCCTGGAATTCGCGCTGCAACAAGCCGTGGCGCACCCGTCCGATGTCGGCACGCAGCGCCAGCGTGCGGCAAAACATGGGCGCCGAGGTTGGTGTGGCAGCGGGGGTCAACAAAAAGTCCACGCTGGCGCTGTTATCGAGATTGACCCACAACATTGCCTGCGCCTCCACCACCGGGTAGGTCTTGACGCAGACTTTGCCCGGCACCGGCATGTCTCTGAGTGCCGGAATCGCGGCGCAGCGGCCCGACCCGGCCGCGTATTCCCAGCCGTGGTAAGCGCACGACAGCCGGCCGCTTACAACCCGCCCAAGCGTCAGACGCACGCCCCGGTGCGGGCAGCGGTTTTCCCATGCCTGCGGTGCACCTTCAAGGCTGCGCCATAACGCCATTTCCTGCCCCTGCACCAGTGCGCCCACTATGTTGTCCCCGGCGCGCAATTCATTTGCCGCTACGACCGGGTGCCAGACAGTGGGAAGCATGGGCCGATTGTCCACAATCGCCCCGGTGCTGGTTACCATGCTGAACTGGTGAACAAAGGTTATATGCTGGGAAAAGCTTACCTGCTGGCGGTTGGCGCGGCGAACATGGACATCACTGCCAGCACCACGCATGCGCTCACTGCGGGCGATTCCACAGCCGGGCAAATTCGTTGCGCGGCCGGTGGCGTGGCGCGTAATGTGGCGGAAAACCTGGCGCGCCTGGGCCACGACGTGTTTTTGTTGAGCGCCGTGGGCGACGACCTGTACGGACGCAGCCTGCTGGAGAGCACCCGCAACGCCGGCGTGGACGTGCGCGGCTGCTGGGTGCTGGGTGACGAGACTACTTCCAGTTATGTGTCGTTACACGGGCCGGACGGCGACATGGCAGCGGCGGTGAACGACATGTCCATACTCGAGCGCATCACGCCCGAGCGGCTGGCAAGCCATCCCGGGCGGCTGCGCAACGCGGCGGCGCTGTTGCTGGACTGCAACCTGTCCGAGGCCGCGCTGGCATGGTTGTTCGCGCACGCGGGCGAAACGCCGGTGTTCGTCGATTCGGTCTCGGCTTTCAAATGCCGTCGCGTGTTGCCCTGGCTCGGCCAGGTGTTTTTGCTAAAGGCCAATCGGCTGGAGGCGCAAGCTTTGTGGGGCCAGCCGGTGCAGACCGATGGCGACATTCAGACGGCGGCGCGCTGGCTGCACAGCCAGGGCGTGCAACAGGTGGTGTTGAGCCTGGGTGAACACGGTGTGTACTGGAGCGAACGGATCGGCACTGGCGGCTGGCAACCAGCACTACCGGTCAGCGTCGTGAACGCGAGCGGCGCCGGCGACGCCTTGATGGCCGGACTGTTGCACGGGCACCTGCACGGCGCGCCACTGGCGCAGGCAGTGTCTTTTGCCGCCGGCTGCGCGGCGCTGACATTGACAACCCAACAAGCCAACCACCCGAGCCTGTCGGTGGCGACGGTGCAGCAATTGATCGGCAGCGCAAACAAAGAACGGGAAAACCATGCCATCCAATCCTTACCTGGACATTGATCCTGAAGTGGCCCAGGCCTTGGCCGAGCGGCGGCCGGTGGTGGCGCTGGAATCGACCATTATTTCGCACGGCATGCCCTACCCGCGCAACGTGGCCACCGCGCTGCAGGTCGAGGCACAAGTGCGCGCGTTTGGCGCAGTACCGGCCACGGTGGCGATCATCGACGGCCGCCTGAAGGCCGGATTGCAACCGGTCGATATTGAACGGCTGGGCCAGGAGGGCCCGGCGGTGCCAAAGGTCAGCCGGCGTGACATCGCGTTTGTCGTCGCCGCCGGGCACAGCGGCGCCACCACCGTCGCCGCCACCATGCTGATTGCGGCTATGGCCGGCATCCGGGTGTTTGCCACCGGCGGCATCGGTGGCGTGCACCGGGGCGCGCAGCAGAGTTTTGACGTGTCAGCTGATTTGCAGGAACTGGCGCGCACGCCGCTGGCCGTGGTGTGTGCCGGCGTGAAGTCAATCCTGGACCTGCGCCTGACGCTGGAATACCTTGAAACCCACGGCGTGCCGGTGGTGGGATATCGCACCGATAGCTTGCCGGCTTTTTTCACGCGTGAGAGCGACTTCAAGGTCGATTACCGGCTTGACGAACCGGCGCAGATTGCACGCGCCATGTTTGTCCAATGGAGCATGGGCCTGAATGGCGGCATGGTGGTGGCCAATCCGGTCGCGGCCGAGTTCGCGCTGCCGCGTGCCACGGTCGATGCGGCAATCGAGCAGGCCTTGACTGAAGCCAGCCAACAGGGTATCGGCGGCAAACAGTGCACGCCGTTCCTGCTGGCGCGGGTGTGCGAACTGACCGGTGGTGACAGCCTGGCAACCAACATTGCGTTGGTTCTGAACAATGCGCGGCTGGCAGCCGCCATCGCGGTGCATTACCAGCAGCTTGGCGGCTTGCCATGATGCAGCCAGGGCGCGAGCTGCGCCGCTGTAGTCGGTGTGGTCCTGTGGCGCGTTATCGGGAAACCCCGGATTGCGGCCGGCGGCACGCAAGTCGTAAGCTTGTGCCTTGTCTGGATTATCAACTTCGAAAGACTTCACCATGAAACTAAAAGCCCAACTCGGGATCCTGGCCGTTGCAATTGCCACCAGCCTGGTTGCCAACGCCGAACCCGCCATTGTTTATGACCTGGGTGGCAAGTTTGACAAGTCGTTCAACGAGGCCGCCTACAACGGCATGGAACGCTGGAAAAAGGAGTCCGGCAAGAATTACCTGGAGTTCGAGGTTTCCAACGAGTCGCAACGCGAGCAGGCGATTCGCCGCATGGCCGAACGTGGTGCCAGCCCAATCATCGCCATGAGTTTCAGCCAGGCGTCGGCGATTGAAAAAGTCGCCAAGGAATTCCCCAAACTCAACTTCGCGATCATCGACATGGTGGTGGACTTGCCCAATGTGCAATCGGTGGTTTTCAAGGAGCAGGAAGGCAGTTTTCTGGTTGGCATGATGGCCTCGATGGCCAGCAAAACCGGCAAGGTGGGTTTTGTCGGCGGCATGGACATTCCGCTGATCCGCAAATTCCAGTGTGGTTATGAGCAGGGTGCCAAATTTGCCAACAACAAGGCCGAAGTGTTTGGCAACATGACCGGCACGACCGGCGCGGCCTGGAATGACCCGGCGCGCGGCGGCGAGTTGGCCAAGGCCCAGTTTGCCAAGGGCGCCGACGTGGTGTTCGCGGCGGCCGGCGGCACCGGAATGGGTGTCTACCAAGCGGCCAAGGATGGCGGCAAACTGGCGATCGGCGTGGACAGCAACCAAAACCACCTGCAGCCGGGCACCATGTTGACGTCGATGCTGAAACGCGTCGATGTAGCGGTCTACAACGTATCCAAGGCGCACAAACCGGGCATGTCGGTGCTGGGCCTAAAAGAGGGCGGTGTGGACTATGCGTTGGACAAGAACAATGAAAAACTGGTGTCTGCCGACATGAAAAAGAAGGTGGATGCAGCCAAGGCGGACATCATCAGCGGCAAGATCAAGGTCGCCGACTACATGGCCGACAACGCCTGCAAATACTGAGACTGAGGCTCGACCTCTCGTTATTTCTACCGTATGACGGCCGTCACTTCTCGCCCACCAGCGGTCGAGATGGTCGGTATTCACAAACGTTTTGGCCCGGTGCTGGCCAATGACGATGTAAACCTCACGGTACTCGAAGGCACGGTGCATGGCATCGTGGGCGAAAACGGGGCTGGCAAAAGCACGCTGATGTCGGTGCTGTATGGCTTTTACAGCAGCGATAGCGGCTCGATCAAGGTGCTGGGCCAGGCGGCCACGATTCGCAACTCGCACCAGGCGATTGCTTTGGGGCTGGGCATGGTGCACCAGCATTTCATGTTGGTGGATACCTTGAGCGCACTCGAAAACGTGATGCTCGGTGCCGAGCCGCATGTGTTGCTGCACAAGGCCGAGGCACTGGTGCGCACCAAGCTCGGCAGCCTGATGCAATCGACCGGATTGCGGGTCGACCTGGACGCGCTGGTAGCTGACCTGTCGGTGGGTGACCGCCAGCGGCTGGAAATACTCAAGACCTTGTACCGCGGCGCCAGGATTCTGATCCTCGACGAACCCACCGCTGTATTGACGCCGCAGGAAACCGAGCAGTTGTTCGGCGTGTTGGCGCTATTGCGCGAGCAGGGCACGACGATTGTGCTGATCACCCACAAGCTGCGCGAAGTGATGCGTTTGTGTGACCATGTGACCGTGATGCGCGGCGGGCGGGTGGTGCAGGAAGTAGCTATCGCCGACACCTCGATCGAGAGCCTGGCCGAGGCCATGGTGGGCCGCAAGGTGCAGATGGGACGGCTGGGCGACACCCACCAGCCGCCGGGTGCGGTGCTGATGCAAGCACGCGGTGTCGTGGTTCGGGATGCGCTCAAGGTGGTGCGCTTGCATGGCCTGGATATCGAACTCAAGGCCGGCGAGATCGTTGGTGTGGCGGGTGTTTCGGGCAACGGGCAGAGCGAAATTCTGGAGGTCTTGTCGGGTCTGCTGGCGCCTGGCGAAGGCCGGCTTGAAGTTGGCGGCGCGACCTTCACGGCCGGTGCCTGGATCGACCCGCGCACCGCACGCAAGCTGGGTGTCGCGCATGTGCCGGAGGACCGCCATGAACGTGCCATGGTGATGAGTTTCGAGGCCTGGGAGTCGGCCGTGCTGGGTTACGAATGGCTGGCGCTGTATTGCCGTGCTGGCTGGATGAACCATCCGCACATGCACGGCGCGACGGTCGACATGATGGAGCGCTTCGACGTGCGGCCACGCAACGCCAATTTGCCCAGCGCCAGCTTCTCCGGTGGCAACCAGCAAAAGCTGGTGCTGGCGCGCGAGCTTGGGCAGGCGCCCAAGGTATTGCTGGTGGGCCAACCGACGCGTGGCGTGGACATCGGCGCGATCGAGTTCATTTACGCCCAGTTGCGCGTGATGCGGGATGCGGGATGTGCGGTGCTGGTGGTGTCGAGTGAGCTGGACGAAATCCTGGCGCTGGCTGACCGGGTGATTGTGATGAACCAGGGACGTATTGCGGGTGAATTGCCGATAGCGCAATGCACCGAAGCCCGGCTTGGCATGTTGATGATTGGCGGAGCTACCGCATGAGCGCAAACCAGGCCCTGCCGCGCTGGGCCGAGCTGGTGTTATTGCCAGTCGTGAATCTGGCGGTTGCGCTGCTGGCCGCCGGGGCCATGGTGGCGCTGGTGGGGCAGAACCCGCTGGAGGTTATCAGCGTGTTGATTCGCGGGGCCTTCGGTACCCCGCGCGGGCTGAGCTACACGCTGTATTACGCGACCACCTTCGTTTTTACCGGTCTGGCGGTGTCGGTGGCATTTCACGGCGGCCTGTTCAATATCGGCGGTGAAGGGCAGGCGATTCTCGGCGGACTGGGCACCGGCCTGGTCGCGTTATGGTTGTCGAGCAGCTTGCCGGCCTGGCTGATGCTGCCGCTGATGCTGCTGGCAGGCGCGTTGTTTGGCATGTTGTGGGCGGCCGTGCCGGCCTACCTGCAGGCCTACCGCGGCAGCCATATCGTGATCACCACCATCATGTTCAACTTTCTGGCCAGCAGTCTGCTGGTCTACCTGCTGGTCAACCACCTGAAGGTGCCCGGCAAGATGGCGGTCGAAAGTGCGTTATTCGCGCCGTCGGCCAAACTGCCCAGCATGCATGATTTCATGGCCTGGCTCGGACTCGAGTGGCCCGCCTCACCACTCAACACCAGCTTGTTTCTGGCGCTGCTGGCGGCCCTGGCTGTCTACCTGCTGTTATGGCGCACCCGGGCCGGCTACGACCTGCGTGCCACCGGTTCCAGCGCCAACGCGGCCGCCTATGCCGGCATCAAACCCAAACACCAGGTGATGGTGGCGATGGCATTCTCGGGCGCCCTGGCCGGCATGGTGGGCATGAACGAGGTTGCCGGCGTCAACGGCCGGCTGATGCTCGAATACGTCAGTGGCGCCGGCTTCACCGGCATCGCGGTTGCGTTGATGGGCCGCAACCATCCGGTCGGTATCGTGCTGGCCAGCATCCTGTTTGGCGCCCTGTTCCAGGGCGGGGCCGAAGTGAGTTTCGAGGTGCGCGGTTTCAGCCGCGACATGGTGGTCATGCTGCAGGGGTTCATAGTGCTGTTTTCGGGCGCCATGGCTTACGTGCTCGCGCCGGCTTTGGCCTGGGCGCTGGGAGCGCGGCGCCACACGGTGCGCTCTGCTGGCAGTGCCAAAGTGGAGGTCGCCTCGCATGGATGACACCCTGATTGGCGCGCTGCTGGCATCGACGCTGCGGGTTTCCACGCCGCTGATCCTGTGCGCGCTGGCCGGCCTGTTGTCCGAACGTGCCGGCGTGATCGATATTGGTCTGGAAGGCAAGATGTTGTTTGCCGCCTTTGCCGCCGGAGCCGCCGGGGTGACGTTTGGCTCTACCAGCATTGCGTTGCTGGTGGCGATTGGCACTACCGTCGCGTTGTCCTGGCTGCATGGGTTCGCGTGTGTCAGCCACCGGGGCGACCAGGTGGTGTCTGGCGTGGCGGTCAACATAATCGCTGTCGGCATGACGGCGGTACTGGGCATCGCCTGGTTCGCGCAGGGCGGTCAAACCCCGCCGGTGACGACCGAGGTACGGCTGCAGGCGTTTTTACCGGCGGCCAGCGGCTGGCTAAAGGACGTGCCGGTGCTGGGCGCGGTCGTCGGCGACGGCCTGCTCAGCCACAACATAATGGTCTACGCCACGCTGGCGCTGGTGCCGGCGGTGTGGTGGCTTTTGTACCGCACGCGTTTTGGCCTGCGCCTGCGCGCCGTGGGTGAAAACGCCCATATGGTGGACGCCGCCGGTGTGTCGGTGACGCGCCTGCGGTACGCGGCGCTGACCTTGAATGGCATGTTGTGTGGCTTGGCCGGAAGTTATCTGGTGCTGGCGCAAAACGCGTCGTTTGTGCCCAACATGACGGCCGGGCGTGGATTCATGGCGCTGGCGGCGATGATCTTCGGCAAGTGGCATCCGGTGGGCGCGTTCTGGGCCTGTTTGTTGTTCGGTTTTCTGGACGCGCTGGCGATTCGCTTGCAGGGCGTGCGACTGCCCGGTATCGGCGAGGTGCCGGTGCAGGCGGTTCAAGCGCTGCCGTACCTGTTGACCGTTATCCTGCTGGCCGGGTTCATTGGCCGCACGGTTGCGCCGCAGGCGCTGGGCAAACCTTATCTGAAAGACCGTTGAGTGCCATGACCAAGCTTGCCCTGACGGAACCGCAGCGGCGCTTGCTGTTTGAAGCCGCTGCCAACGCCATGCGGCAGGCCTACGCGCCGTATTCCCGCTTCCAGGTTGGAGCCGCGGTGCTCGACGCACAAGGGCGCATCCATGCCGGCTGCAATGTCGAGAATGCCGCTTATCCGCAAGGCCTTTGCGCCGAGGCCAGCGCCTTGAGCGCGATGGTTCTTGCCGGCGGCGACCAGGTCTGCGCCGTGCTGGTTATGGGCGCCGGTCTTGGCCTGGTGACGCCTTGCGGCGGCTGCCGCCAGAAGATTCGCGAGTTTGCCGCGCCTGACACGCCGATCCTGATCGCCGACCCGGACCAGCTGCGCGCCACCTTCACGCTGGAGCAGTTGTTGCCGCACAGTTTCGGCCCTGAGCAACTGCGCACGACATGACTACGCTGGCTGCTGTGGCGCAATTACGCGCACGCGCACCCAATGCACAACCACGCATCGCAGTGGTGTTAGGTTCCGGTTGGGGCGGTTTGACTGCTCACCTCGGCGCCGCGCTGCGTATCCCTTACGCCGAATTGCAAGGCTTTCCGCAAGCCACCGTAGCCGGCCATGCGGGTGAACTGTGGCTGGGCCGACTCGGCGCTCACCAAGTGGCGGTCATGAGCGGGCGCAAACACGGGTACGAAACCGGTGCGGTGGACGGCATGAAGCTGCCCTTGCGCACCTTGCGCGCGCTGGGTTGCGAGGTGCTGGTGCAAACCAATGCTGCCGGAAGCCTCGATCCGGACATGGGCCCTGGCAGCCTGATGCTGGTACGCGACCACATCAACTTTCCGCAGCGCTCGCCGTTGCTGGACGAGGCGGGGTCGGGACGTTTTGTCGACATGGTGGATGCCTACGACCCGGCTTTGTGCGAAGGCGCGCGCCAGGTCGCCAAGCGGCTTGGCGTGCAGCTACGCGAGGGTGTGTACCTGTGGTGTTTTGGCCCGCAGTTCGAGACCCCGGCCGAGATCCGCGCATTCCGGTTTCTGGGTGCCGATGCGGTGGGCATGAGCACCGTGCCCGAAACCATTTTGGCGCGCCATGCCGGCATGCGTGTGCTGGCCTTGTCGTTGATCACCAACCTGGCCGCCGGCCTGTCGTCCGAGCAACTCAGCCATGCGATTACCTTGTCGCAGGCTGCACATGCGAGTCCCATGGCCAGCCGGCTGCTGGCTGAAGTGGTCAAGTCGATCGAGCTTGGAGCTGTCGCCGATGGTCCCGCATCCTGATCTGCTGGCCCAGGCCCGCTTGGCCCTGGCCTGCCTGGACCTGACCAGCCTGAACGACAACGATACCGAAGCTGACGTGGCAAGGTTGTGCGCGCGCGCGCAGTGCGCCTATGGCCCGGTGGCCGCGGTCTGCGTGTGGCCGCGTTTTGCAGGCTTTGCCAGAAGCCAATTGCCGGCACACATTGCGGTAGCGGCAGTGGCCAACTTCCCCGATGGCAGCGCGGACATAACACGCGCGCTCAGCGATACCCACATGATCGTGTTGTCCGGCGCGCAGGAGGTCGATCTTGTGTTGCCGTACACGCGCCTGATCGCCGGCGATGAGACTGCGGTAACGCAGTTGCTGCAAGCCGTGCGACAGGCTTGCCCAGGACTGACCCTGAAAGTTATCCTGGAAACCGGCGAGCTGAAAACCGAAGCGCTGATTACGCGCGCCTGCCAGCTCAGCCTGGACGGCGGCGCCGACTTCCTGAAGACCAGTACCGGCAAAACCGCCATTAGCGCCACACTGCCGGCGGCGCGCGCCATGCTGGTGGCGATTGCCGCGCATACCGGGGCTGCATCGCGGGCCGGTTTCAAGGCTTCCGGCGGCATCCGGACTGTCACTGAAGCCAGCGCTTACATGACGCTGGTGGCCGAAATCCTGGGGCCCCAGGCCCTTGCGCCAGCGCGTTTTCGGATTGGCGCCAGCAGCCTGTTGAACGACATCGAGGCCGTGCTGGGCGCGAGCAGCTCCGGCGCGAGCGCCACCGGCCAATACTGAGCGCGTCATGCTGGCGCAGGAAATCATTCGTTGCAAGCGCGATGGCGGCACGCTGAATAAGCAACAGATAACCGCCTTCGTGGCGGGGTTGGTGGATGGCGGTTGGAGCGAAGGGCAGGCCGCGGCGCTGGCGATGGCGATATTTCTGAATGGGTTTTCGACGCAGGAGACCATCGCGCTGACCCAGGCCATGACCGGTTCGGGCGCGGTATTGCAATGGGCCAATGCCAATCTTGGCGGCCCGGTGCTGGATAAACACTCCACCGGCGGTGTGGGCGACAAGGTCAGCCTGATGCTGGCTCCCATCGTGGCCGCTTGTGGTGGCTTTGTGCCGATGATTTCCGGGCGCGGCCTGGGGCACACCGGTGGTACGCTGGACAAACTGGACAGCATTCCCGGTTACCAGACGGCTCCCGCAACCGAGCGGCTGCGGGCCGTATTGCGCGCGGCGGGTTGCGCCATCATCGGGCAGACGGACGAATTGGCGCCGGCCGACCGGCGCCTGTATGCAATCCGTGACGTCACGGCCACGGTCGAATCGATAGCGTTGATAACCGCCAGCATACTGTCGAAGAAACTTGCCGCCGGCCTGCAAGGCCTGGTGCTGGATGTGAAGGCCGGCAACGGCGCGTTTGCCGCTACGGCGGCGATGGCGCAGCAATTGGCGCGGTCGCTGGTATCGGTCGCCAACGGCGCCGGTTTGCCGACCCGCGCGCTGATCACCGACATGAACCAGGTGCTTGGTTATACCTGTGGCAATGCGCTGGAAGTACACGAGGCGCTGGATTTCCTGACCGGGGTCAAACGTGAGCCGCGCCTGCTGGAAGTGACCCGCAGGCTGGGTGCCGAACTGCTGCTGCTGGGGCAACTCGCGCCGGACCGGGCGCAGGCGTTGCGGCGCGTTGACCAGTCGCTGGACGACGGCACGGCGCTGGAGCGTTTTGCCCGCATGGTCGCGGCTCTGGGCGGCCCGGCTGATTTTGTACAACGTGCCACCCATTACCTGCCGGTCGCGCCGGTGCAGCGCGTTTTGCTGGCATCACGCGCCGGTTGGGTCCGGTCGATCGCCACACGCGACATCGGCCTGCTGGTGATAGAGCTCGGAGGCGGTCGGCGCAAGGCCAGCGACACCATCGATCACCGCGTCGGGCTCGGCGACGTGGTTGGGCTTGGCCAGCGGGTTGAAGCCGGTGATCTGCTCGCCACGGTGCACGCAGCCGACGAAGCGCTTGCGTCCATGGCCTGCAGCCGTTTGGGCGGCTTGATCGAAATCGAAGACAGTGCGGTGGTGATGCCGGGCGCGCTGGTGACCGATCTGGAAATTTGAAGGCCACTGGCACTTAAGACGCCGGAGCGGCGAAGAGTTCAATGTCATCCATCGGGTAGTGTTTGCGATTGCCCGTCCATAACGGGCAACTATGGGCGCGCGCTGTCGCAGCCAGCAGATAGTCTTCCAGCGAGATGCCTTGGTAAGCCTTGCGGTACCGGTGGGCATAGAGGCCCGCCATGCGGCCAGTGTCGTTTTCAGTCGAAATACGTTGGCACAGGCTGAAAAACGCCTCAACGTCTTTGTGCTCGCGCGTAAAAGCACCGGCGTAGATCTCAGCCACCACGATGGGGCTGACAAGAAAGCTGGTTTTTGCTTCCAGTAGCGCGAGGAAGCGCGCGACGATGTCTGGCTGCTTCTTGAGTAGATGAATGACGATATCGGTGTCGAGCACCAGGCGCTCAGGCGTCATTCCTGCCGCCACTTCGCAACAGTCGGCTGGCGCCGCGGATTTCGCGTACAAAGTTTTCGGGCGTGGTCTGGGCAAAACTTTGCAATGGGCTAAGGCGGTCGAAGTAGGCGCGGGCGTCTGCTACGGGGTCTTTCCGGATGTCTTTTTCCAGCGTTCGGCGGATCAGCTCGGAAATGCTGACCCCGATGCTGCGCGCACGTGCCTTGAGGCTCTTGTGCAGGTCTTCATGAAGGTAGATTTGGGTTCTGTGCATGGTGTAACTTAAAGGGTTTGATGTATAAAACTATACATCAATCTATTTCCGATTTGCAACGGCTGCCTCTGGTCGTCAATCGCAGATCTCGTCATAGCCGCGCCCGAGGAACTGAATGAAGCAAAACCCATGGCCGAACGGGTCGGCCATGGGCGCGAGGCGGCCCCACTTTTGTGTAGTGATGGGTTTTTCAAGCCGCGCTCCAACCGACACGGC
>JANNGR010000069.1:0-5268 GCA_031403955.1 Betaproteobacteria bacterium | reverse complement strand
GGCGCGATCGGCACGCGCCTGGGAAATCCCAAAGCGATGCGCGCCGTCGGCGCCGCCGTGGGCCGCAACCCGATCGGAATCGTCGTGCCGTGCCACCGGGTGGTCGGCGCCGATGGCGCGCTGACCGGTTATGCCGGCGGGCTGCAACGCAAGACCGCCCTGCTCGGGCTCGAAGCCGCCCGGGAATGAAAAAATCGTGGGGAGTCGAGTTTGTCGCGCTGGCCGCGATCTGGGGTTCATCGTTCCTGTTCATGCGCCTGGGTGGCGCGGAGTTTGGCGCGTTGCCCACGGCCGGTATGCGGGTGGCCATCGGCGCCGCGGTCTTGACGCCGGTGTTGTGGTTGAGCGGACATTGGGGCGCACTGCGCAAACGGGCGGCGCCGATACTGTTCATTGGCTTGCTGAACTCAGGCCTGCCGTTCGCACTGTTTTCTTATGCGGTGTTGTCCATCAGCACTGGCTTGTCGGCGATCCTGAACGCGACCGTGCCATTGTTTGGCGCCCTGATCGCCTGGTTCTGGTTGCAGGACCGGCCCGGCAATTCACGCCTGCTCGGGCTGGCAATCGGATTCGCCGGTGTGGTGCTGCTGGCCGGTGACAAAGCCACGTTCAAACCGGGCGGCACCGGCTGGGCCGTGTTGGCCTGTTTGCTGGCCTCGTTGTGTTACGGTTATGCCGCCAACTTCACCAAAAAGTACCTGACCGGCGTGCCTCCGCTGGCAACCGCCACCGGCAGCCAGATTGGCGCTACGTTGGGCTTGGCGCTGCCCACGTTCTGGTTTTGGCCGGCCCACAACCCGGGTTTGATACCCTGGCTTTCACTTATCACCCTGGGCGTGCTCTGCACGGCAGCGGCCTATATCCTGTATTTCCGGCTGATCGAGCGCTTGGGCCCGGCGCGCGCCGTGACGGTGACTTTTCTGGTGCCGGTATTCGCGCTAATCTACGGCACGGCTTTCCTGGGCGAAGTCATTACCTTGTGGATGCTGCTGTGCGGCGCGGTGATCGTGTCTGGCACTGCGCTGGCCACCGGGCTGCTGACACTGCCGCGCAGTCCGTGAATTCAAAACCCGCCATGACCTCCGCAACCACGACACCACCCTTTCCGCCGGTAGAACCGACCCGCAGCGGAATGTTGCCGCTGGACGATTTGCACACCATGTACTGGGAAGAGTCGGGCAATGCCAACGGTGTGCCGGTGCTGTTTCTGCACGGCGGTCCGGGTTCGGGCACGTCGCCACGGCAGCGCCGGTTCTTCGATCCGGCGTATTACCGCATCGTGTTGTTTGACCAGCGTGGTGCCGGCAAGTCGACACCGCTGGGGGAGTACCACAACAACACCACCCAGTTACTGCTGGACGATATCGAACGCCTGCGGCAACTGCTGGACGTCAAGCAGTGGCTGGTGTTTGGCGGCTCGTGGGGATCGACGCTTGCGCTCGCCTACGGCCAGGCGCATCCAGAGCGTTGCAGCGGTTTCATATTGCGCGGCATTTTTTTATGCACGCCGCCCGAGATCGACTGGTTCTTGCACGGCATGGGTTTCTTCTTTCCGCAGGCCCACGCCCAGTTTGTGGCTGGTATACCCGAGGCAGAACACAGCGACCTGTTGTCAGCTTATTGCCGCTTGTTGTTCAGCGACGACGCGACCCAGAGTGTCAACGCGGCGCGCAACTGGAGCCGGTATGAGGGAAGCTGCCTGCATCTGCTGCCCAACCCGGACGCGGTGCAGGAATTCGACTCACCGCAGGTCGCACTCGGTGTCGGAAGGCTGGAGGCGCACTACTTTCGCAACGCGGGTTTTCTGGCGCCGGACCAGTTGGTGCGCAACATCGGCGTGTTGCACCATTTGCCGGCGCTGATCGTGCAAGGCCGCTATGACGTGGTATGTCCGCCGGCAACGGCCTGGCATCTGCACCGCGCCTGGCCACAAGCGCGCCTGCAAATGATTGAAGACGCCGGCCATTCCGCCTTCGAGCCCGGCATAGAGTCCGCGCTGGTGAACGCGACCAACCAGTTCCGGGACCAGCAACACTTCTGAGCAAGACCCGGCCTGAGACGAGTCGCCGCGCCCACCCATGACACACGAAGCCAGACTCACGCGCGAACTACGCGCCTTGTTGCATACACAACGGGTGGCCGCGCTCGGCACGCTCGCCGAAAGCGGCACGCCCATGGTATCGATGGTGCCGTACGCAATCGAACCGGTTCACGGGCGCCTGGTAATCCATGTCAGCGCCCTGGCCGCGCACACCCGCAACCTGCAAACCACAGCCGCCGTGTCGCTGCTGGTGATGCGCCCCGAAGTCATGGGCGAACCGGTGCACGCCCTGCCCCGCGTCACGCTGCAGGGCCAAGCCGAGCTGCTGGAGCCCAACAGCGCGGCGTGGCAAGCCTGCCGAGCCGCCTACCTGGCGCGTTTTGAGGAAGCCGCGCCAATGACGCAACTGGGTGACTTCATGTTTGTGGCGATTCAGGTATTGGGTGCACGCCAGGTTGCCGGCTTTGCTGCCGCGCGATCGGTAGACGCGCAGGAATTGGCGCAGGTGTTGACCGGTTGACCAAATGTTTGCGCGATGGCCTCGCAAAAATTCTGCTGGCCGCGCAAATTCTCTGTGCTGGCCAGACCGGCTTGCTTGTATCAGTAAGTGGCCCTGCCACCGGAAAGGTCGAACACCGCCCCAGTGGTGAAGGAGTTTTCCTCCGACACCAGCCACCCAACCATGGCCGCGATCTCGTCCACGTTGACAAAGCGCCCGCGTGGAATCTTGGACAACATGTAGTCGATGTGCTGCTGCGACATCTGCTCGAAGATTTTCGTCTTGGCCGCGGCCGGTGTGATGGCATTGACGGCGATGTCGTACGTCGCCGTCTCTTTGCCAAGGCTCTTCGTCAGCGCGATCACGCCGGCCTTGGAGGCGCTGTATGCCGCTGCGTTCGGGTTGCCTTCCTTGCCGGCAATCGAGGCGATGTTGACGATGCGGCCGTAATTGCGTGCAATCATGCGCTTGACGACCGCCTGATTCACGAGAAAGGTACCCAGCAAATTGATGTCTATCACCCTGCGCCATTCCGCCTGCGGGTAGTCAGCGACTGGAGCGTTCATGCCGGCGATGCCGGCGCTGTGGACCAGTATGTCGATCGCGCCCCAAGCGCTTTCGGTCTGTGCGGCCGCGCCATCCACTTGCTCCGACAAGGTGATGTCCGCGATGACGGTCGCAACTTCCCCACGGACCGAAAGGGTGTTGCGTGCCGCAAGCAATGCGTCCGCATCGACATCCCACAACGACACCTTAGCGCCGCCGTCAAGCAAACGCTGGGCGATGGCATAACCTATTCCCTGGGCACCGCCGGTAATAACTGCGTTGCGCCCGGACAAACTGGAATGCATCATGGTGAATTTCCTTGAGGTTGAAAAAGGGGCGGAGGGTTGGTGCAGGTGTGGACAAAGGGATCACCAGACCGGTCTCTGTACGAGTGAATATAGTCCCAATCGACGGCAACGGCTGCCTGCAGGACCGTGACGGAGCCGTCACCATCTGAAGCGAGAAAGAAGCACACCGCAATCGATGCCGTTTGCTGTGCCAATGACCAGCTCGCCATCGGCATCCTGAGCGAGTGCCGGCGACCGGGCGTTTCGGAGACCACGCGCAACTTCTCCGAGCCGGGCCTGGTACCGAACCCCGGCGCTCGCAGCCCTATGGTCGCTCTCTCGGCACGACATTCTGGACGCCATCGACAGGCTTCTTTTCCAGAATCACCAGCGCGATGCCTCCAAGAATCGCCACTGACGCCAGCACCAGGCGCAGGCTGAGCGGCTCGCCCAGCAAAACAATACCACCCAGAGCCGCAATTACCGGGACACTCAATTGCACCGTGGCGGCGTTGGTGGCTTTCAACGCAGGCAAGGCCGTGTACCAGATGGCGTAGCCGATTCCCGAGGCCAGGGCGCCCGAGGCAAGCGCGTACCAGACTCCGGCACTGTCGAGTGAAACTTGGTTCAGCATCAACAGGCTCAGTGCTGCCGCAATGGGAACGGAGCGCAGGAAATTGCCCGCCGTTACGCTGGTCGGGTCGCCCGCGCGTTTGCCGCGCAACGAATAAACACCCCATGCCACGCCGGCGCCCAACATCAACACCGAACCAGCCAACGGCGGCGCCGACAGACCTGGCAACAACAGGCCGACCAGTCCACCGAGGGCAAGCACCAGGCCGGCGAGCTGCGGTCTTTGCAGACGCTCCCCGGTCCAGACGCCATGGCCGATCATCGTCGCCTGCACGGCGCCAAACAGCAACAACGCACCACTTGCCGCCGACAGGCTTACATAAGCAAAGGAATATCCGGCTGCATATACAAACAACGCAATCGCCGACGGCCAGTTGCCCGCGCCGCTATAGGTGCCGCGGCGCATGTGTACCACCAGCCAAAGCATCAGCGCGCCGGAGATCAACCGAATGCTGGTGAAGCTGGCCGCATCAATGCTGGTGTGTTTGAGGGCGACGCGGCACAGCAGTGAATTGCCGGCAAATGCAATCATGGCCAGCGAGGTCAGCGCGATGGTGCGGGCGTATGACATTGGATGGTTTTACTTGAGACGCAAGCTGGTGCTCGTCGGACCAAATCAGGCGCGGAAATCCTGACGGCGCGCGTCAGCGGTGCGTCGCCGGCAGCAAGCGCTCCGAAGGGCTGATCTGCGTGTCGCCCTTGAGTTCGATCGCCATCTGGGACCATACGGCGCGGCACAAGGTCGCTACGCGTTCGCTCTGCAGGCGGTAGTACACCTGGGTGCCATCACGCCGCTTGGCCAACACGCCGCAGCGGTACAGCGTGCCCAGGTGCTGCGACATGTTCGGCTGGGTGGTGTCGATCTGGGCCAACAATTCGGAGACGCTCTTCTCGTTCTGGCAAACCGCGCTGATGATCTTCAAGCGAATCGGTGTCGATAACACGGCAAACAGCTCGGCGACGGAATCGAATACCCGGTCTTCACTGCTCTTCATACCCATACGAAAACCCTGCCTGATGCGAATCATCAACATTCTATTCGCATCCACCAATATTCAAGTTCCCGCTGGTGCAACCAGGTTCGGACCACCCGACGCTGGCGCGACAATGCGGACATGCAGGAGCTTGACCAATCCGCCCTAACGTCGACCGTTTTGTGGGGCGCGTTCACGTTGGCCGTGTTGTTCGGCGGCATCGCCCAGCGCACCCGGTTCTGCACCATGGGGGCCATCGCCGACGTCGTCACCATGGGCGACTGGGGC
>JANNGR010000068.1:0-13313 GCA_031403955.1 Betaproteobacteria bacterium | reverse complement strand
TCTTCACAACCTCTGACGACCAACTGGACCGTAGGTGAGCCACTTTTCAATTTTTGCCCTCGCGCGTAATGCGCTCTCGTACCACGAGAACTGGCAGAAGCAGTGGCGCAGTCCGGCGCCAAAAAGCAGCTACGACGCGATCATTGTGGGTGGCGGCGGGCATGGACTGGCGACTGCTTATTACCTGGCCAAGGAACACGGCATGCGTAATATCGCGGTGGTCGAGCGCGGTTGGCTGGGTGGCGGCAATACCGCGCGCAATACCACCATCGTGCGCTCGAACTACTTGTGGGACGACGCCACCCATCTGTACGAGAAGGCGCTGCAGTTGTGGGAGGGCCTGTCAAGCGAGTTGAACTACAACACCATGTTCAGCCAGCGCGGCGTGATGAATGTCGGGCACTCATTGCAGGACATGCGCGACATCCAGCGTCGCGTCAACGCCAACCGGCTCAACGGCGTCGACGGCGTGGTGTTGAACCCGGCCCAGATAAAGCAAATGGTGCCGATCATGAACACCTCGGATTCGCTGCGTTACCCGGTATTGGGGGCCTCATTCCAGCCGCGCGGCGGTGTGGCGCGCCACGACGCGATAGCCTGGGGTTTTGCGCGTGCAGCCGATGCGCTGGGTGTGGACATACTGCAAAACTGCGAAGTCACCGGAATCCGGCGCGAGGCGGGCCAGGTGGTCGGAATCGAGACTACGCAAGGTGCCATTCAAAGCAACAAGATCGGCATTGTTTCGGCCGGCCACAGCACGGTGCTGGCCGACATGGCCGGCATCCGGCTGCCGCTGGAGAGTCACCCGCTACAGGCGCTGGTGTCGGAGCCGCTCAAACCCGTTCTGCACACCGTCGTGATGTCGAATGCGATCCATGCCTATGTGAGCCAGTCCGACAAGGGTGACCTGGTGATAGGCGCCGGCATAGACAGTTACCTCGGATATGGCCAGCGTGGCAGCTTCCCGGTGGTGGAACACACCTTGCAGGCGATTTGTGAGTTGTTCCCGATTTTCCGTCGCGTGCGCATGAACCGCCAGTGGGCCGGCATCGTGGACGTGGCGCCCGACGCCTGCCCGATCATCTCGAAGACGTTTATCAAGGGCCTGTATTTCAACTGCGGTTGGGGCACCGGCGGCTTCAAGGCGACACCCGGATCGGGCTGGGTAATGGCTCACACCATGGCGCAGGACCGCCCACACGCACTCAACGCGGCGTTTACGCTGGATCGATTTACAAGTGGCCATTTGATCGATGAACATGGAGCGGCTGGTGTTGCTCACTAGTTACTTTGTGGGACAGACCGCAGCCACACGCAGTGGGCAAGCTCTGTCCCCAACTGACTAAACCATGTTTTTGATCACCTGCCCCTGGTGTGGCCCGCGCGCCGAAAGCGAATTCAGTTGCGGTGGCGAAGCACACATCGCGCGACCGCTCGACACCGACGCGCTGACCGATACGCAGTGGGGCGACTACCTGTTCATGCGCAAGAACCCAAAGGGCCTGCACCGCGAACAATGGCAACACGCGCTGGGCTGCCGGCGCTGGTTCAATGCCGAACGCGACACGGTCACTTACCTATTTTCCAAGTTCTACAAGCCGGGCGAAAACCCGGACGGATCGGCCGAATGACCAGCATCCGTATCGATTCGGGCGGCAGCCGGCTCGACCGCTCCCGGATATTGCAGTTCGTCTTCAATGGCCGCGGTTACAGCGGCTTTGCCGGCGACACCTTGGCCTCGGCCGTGTTGGCAGCCGGCGAATCGGTGATCTCCCGCTCCTGGAAATACCACCGCCCGCGCGCCATCGTGAGTTGTGGCATTGAGGAACCGTCGGCGCTGGTGCAACTGGAGGCCGGTGCCTGGACCATTCCCAACGCCAAGATGCCGGAAGTGGAGTTGTACCAGGGCTTGCGTTGTGAGAGTGTCAACGCCTGGCCCAGCCCCGGCAAACACCTGTTTAGCATCAACCGCTGGTTCGCACCGCTTTTCCCGGCCGGGTTTTATTACAAGACCTTCATGTGGCCGGCCCGGGCCTGGATGTGGTACGAGTCCTTCATCCGCAAGGCCGGTGGCTTGGGCGCCGCGCCCACGGAGCAAGACAACGACCGTTATGTGCACCAGAACATCCACTGTGACGTGCTGGTTGCCGGCGGCGGCGTAGCCGGGTTGGCGGCGGCGCTGGTCGCCGGGCGTAGCGGCGCTCGTGTCATCGTGGCCGAACTTGGCGCGCATCTGGGCGGTTGCGCGCATCGATTGAGCGGCAGCATCGACGGCAAGTCCGCCCTGGACTGGGTGCGCGACGCGGAACGCGAACTGGCCCAGATGGAAGAGGTACGCATAATCCGGCGCGGGGTGGTTTTTGGTTGCCACGACCATAACTTCCTGACGCTGCGCGAGTCACTCACCGACCATCTGCCGCCGGACGAGCGCCAGGGATTCCGCGAGCGGCTGTGGCGCGTGCGCGCAAGGCAAGTGGTGCTGGCAACCGGGGCACACGAGCGCCCGATGGTGTTTGGCAACAATGATTTGCCGGGTGTGATGTTGTCGTCGGCCATGGCCGACTATGCCGAACTCTACGGCGTGCGGGTGGGGCAGCGTATCGTGCTGCTGACCAACAACGACAGCGCTTATGCCGACGCCCTGGTGCTGCAACGCGCCGGTGCGCAAGTCAGCGTGGTCGATGTGCGCAGTGGCAAGCTCCTTCCCGGCGGTCGTGCGCAACAGGCGCAAGACGTCGGCATCGCAATTTTGCGTGGGTTCGTGCCACTGGAAGCCCAAGGCAGCGCCGGTGTCAGCGGCATCGTGGTGCGTGAAATGGAGACCGGCAAGGCCAGTGGCGAACGACGCACCTTGGCCTGCGACGCGCTCGGCATGGCCGGCGGCTGGAACCCGGCCATCCATCTGTATTCGCATTCGGGCGGCAAGGCGCGCTGGGATGGCCACGCAGTCTGTTTTGTGCCGGGACCACCCATGCCGGCGCAATGCAGCGTCGGTGCCTGCAACGCGAGCTGGACGCTGGCTCAGTCTTTGGACGAGGCCAGTCAGGCCGGCGCCGCAGCGGCGGTCAGCGCCGGCTTCGCCGCCGTTGCCACCAGCTTCAAGGTAGTTGAGCCGGTCACCGAGACCATCACCGCGTTCTGGATTGCCGAGACCGATGCTCCGGTGTCACGCCGCGTCAAAGCTTTTGTCGACTACCAGAACGATGTGGCGGCCAGCGACATCGAGCTCGCGATCCGCGAGGGCTTCGAGTCGATCGAGCACATCAAACGTTATACGGCGCTGGGTTTTGGCACCGACCAGGGCAAGCTGGGCAACATAAACGGCATGGCGCTGGCGGCGCGCGCGATGGGCAAACCAATCGACAAAGTGGGCACCACCACGTTTCGGCCCAACTACCTTCCAATCACGTTTGGCAGCTTCGCCGGTCTGGAGCGTGGCGACTTGTTCGACCCAGCGCGCAAAACCAGCGCGCATGAATGCCATGTAGCGGCCGGCGCGTCGTTCGAGGACGTGGGCCAGTGGAAACGCCCCTGGTACTTCCCCAAGGGCAACGAGGATCTGCATCAGGCGGTCAATCGCGAAGTGCTGGCGGTACGCAACGGCGTCGGCATGCTGGACGCATCGACCCTGGGCAAGATCGACATACAGGGGCCGGACGCCGCCAAACTGCTCAACTGGGTCTACACCAACCCCTGGCTCAAGCTCGAAGTGGGCAAATGCCGTTATGGCCTGATGCTGGACGAAAACGGCATGGTGTTCGACGACGGTGTCACCGCCCGGCTGGGGCCGGACCATTTCCTGATGAGCACCACCACCGGCGGCGCGGGGCGTGTGCTGACCTGGCTTGAGCGCTGGGTGCAGACCGAGTGGCCCGGCATGCAGGTCTACATGACATCGGTCACCGACCATTGGTCGACCTTCGCCGTGGTGGGGCCGAAGAGCCGGACCGTCATGGAGCGCGTCTGCACGGACGTGGACTTGTCCAACGCAGCGTTCCCGTTCATGAGCTGGCGCCAGGGCACGGTGGCCGGTGTGCGCGCGCGCATCATGCGTATCAGCTTTTCAGGCGAAATGTCGTTCGAGGTAAACGTGCCGTCGAATGCCGGAGCGTTGGTCTGGAAGGCGCTGATGGCGGCTGGGCTTGAGTTCGACATCACGCCGTATGGCACCGAGGCCATGCATGTGTTGCGGGCCGAGAAGGGTTACATAATCGTCGGCCAGGACACTGACGGCTCTATCACGCCGTTCGACCTCGGCCTGGGCGGCATGGTCGCCAAGACCAAGGACTTCCTGGGTCGTCGTTCATTGACCCGCAGCGACACGGCGCGCACTGACCGCAAACAACTGGTCGGCCTGTTGACCGACGAGGCGCTGACGGTATTGCCCGAAGGCACGCAGTTGACCGAGAAGTCTTCGGGCAGCGCGCCACCGGTGCCGATGATCGGCCACGTCACGTCGAGTTATTTCAGCCCCACGATGCAGCGTTCGATTGCGATGGCGGTTGTCCGCTCCGGTACTGAACGTTTGAACCAAAAGGTTTATGCGGCGCTGGCTGATGGCCGCTATGTGGCAGCCACGGTCTGCAGCCCGGTGTTTTATGACCCGCAGGCGAAACGTTTACATGCCTGAAGTCGTTCAGACCAGCCCGCTGGCCCAGGGCAAACCGGTGTTGAATGTGGACGGGCGCGCGTGCACGCTGTCCGAAATCCGGTTTATTGAGATGCTGAATCTGCGCGGCAACGCCGCTGATGCACGGTTTGTGCAGGCGGTACTGCAAAACACCGGCATGTTATTGCCGCTGCGTGCCAACAGCGCCAGCATCGATCCGCAGCGCCAGCTGTTGTGGCTGGGCCCGGACGAATGGGTGCTAAAAATGCGCGATGGTCAGGGCGAAATGATCGGCCCGGCGTTGCGCGACGCCCTGCAAGGCCAGCACTGCGCAGTGGTGGATGTGGGTGATGGCAACACGACACTCGCGGTGCAGGGACCGGGCGCCGCCGACTTGTTATCGCGCGGTTGTCCGCTGGACCTGCATCCGCGTGCCTTCCCAACCGGCGCGCTGGCGCAGAGCCATGTCGCCAAGGCTAGCGCCACCGTGTTGTGCCTGCACAGCGGCTCGCATTTTGAGCTTACGGTGCGGCGCAGTTTTGCGGACTACCTGTTTCGCTGGTTGTGCGCGGCCGGCGAATGAATTATTTCCTGGGCATCGATACCGGCGGCACCTTTACCGACGCCGTCTTGCTGGATGCGCAAAAGCAGGTGGTGGCCACAGCCAAAAGCCTGACCACCCGGTTCGACCTGGCTGTTGGTATTGGCGCGGCATTGGACAAATTGCCTGCCGCCATGCTGGAGTGCGTCGAGCTGGTATCCCTGTCCACGACGCTGACCACCAACTCGGTCGTGGAAGGCAAGGGCGCGCCGGTGTGTGTGTTGTTAGCCGGCTACGACGCGGCGCAGGTCAAGGCCAGTGGACTGGTTGACTTGCTCGGCACTGAGGCCATTGTGTCGTTGCCGGGCGGGCACGATGCCGGTGGCATGGCGTTGTGCTCCCTCGATCAGGCAGCGGCGCGCGCAGCGATCACGCGCCAGGCGCCAAGGGTTTCGGCATTTGCCATTTCCGCCACCTTTGGCGTGCGCAATCCGGAGCACGAGTTGCAATTGCGCGCCTGGGTAGAAGCCCTTTGCGACAAACCAGTCACCTGCGGCCATGAACTGGCGTCCAGTCTGGGCGCACCAAGGCGCGCGATGACGGTGGCGCTAAATGCCCGCATGATTTCGCATGTCAAGACATTGATTGAATCGGTCCGGGCCACACTGGCGGCGCGTCAGATCGACGCACCCTTGATGGTCGTCAAAGGCGACGGCACGCTGATCAACGTAGAGAGTGCCTTGCAGCGCCCGGTCGGCACCGTGTTGTCCGGCCCCGCCGCCAGCGTGTTAGGCGCGTGTGCCTTGAGTGGCCAGCAGAACGCTATCGTGGCCGACATGGGCGGCACCACCACCGATATTGCCGTAGTGCGCAATGGTCGCCCGGAGTTGGGCTTTGACGGCGCGATGATCGGCCAGTGGCGCCCCATGGTCGAGGCGGTGAAAATTTACGCGATCGGCCTGGGCGGCGACAGCGAGGTTCGTTTTGGTGGCGGCGAAGGCCTGGTGATTGGCCCGCGCCGTGTCGTTCCCTTGAGCTTGCTGGCGCACGAATATCCCAAGGTATTGGCGGTTCTGGAGCGCCAGCAAACCGAGTCGCCGCATGCCAGCCAGATCCGGTTTGTACAACGTCTGCATGCCGACGAAGCGCTGCTCAGCCGTCTGCCCGAGGATGAGTTGACCGCCTGGGCGCGGCTCTTGAGCGGGCCGGTGGATATGGAGCGCGCCAACATCGAAGACCGTGGCCTGTCACGCGCGCTGGCGCGGCTGGAGCGCAAGGGCCTGGCGATTTACAGCGGTTTTACGCCCACCGATGCGGCGCATGTGCTGGGCATGTCGAACCACTGGAGCCGTGACGCGGCCATTTTTGCTGCGCGCATCTGGGCGCGCCAAATGCGCCACCTGTATGGCTTGGGCACGTGGAAGTTGGGAGACGCGCAGGCGCCGGCGCGCCAGGTGGTGGACAAGGTCATCGACACCATCAGTCGCAAGCTGGTTGAAGCCGGGCTAAACGACGCCGGCCAGATGAACGAAGGCAATGCCGGCAAGATGGCCACCTTGTTGACCAGCATGGCGTTGCACAAACGTGGTGGGCAGTCTAGGGTTTTTGCGCTCCAGTTCGCGCCCGGCTTGCCGCTGGTGGCAGTCGGTGCGCCGGCTGCGAGTTATTACCCGGACGTGGCCCGCGGTCTGGGCGTGACGCTAAAACTGCCGCCGTTCGCCGAGGTGGCGAATGCGGTGGGTGCGGTATTGGCGCAGGTGTCGCAACGGGTGCACATCACCGTCTCGCAACCGGTGCGTGGCGTGTTTCGCGTCTTCACCCAATCCGGCCCGCGTGACTTTGCGGCCCAGCATGCGGCGATTCGCCATGCCCAGGACCTGGCCAGCAGCGAAGCCATGTCGCGCGCCATTTTGGCCGGCGCGGCGCATGCCAGCGTTGAGCTGAGCCAGCAGGACAACCAGGTCAGCAACGACATCGACGGTGACATGTTTTTCGAAGCGCGGGTCACGGCCACCGCTTCCGGTCCGCCATTGACCCGGACCTACAGGGAAGCGCAACATGCACAGCGCCCAAGCCTCGCGCGCCGCGCTTGAGTCCGCGCTTGCGCCGCACGGGCTGCGTTTGCGCGGCGGCTGGATTCCAGGCGCACATGATCGCTTGCCACCGCTGCCAGGTGACCGCCGTATTGCCGTAGTGTGGATGGTGGGCCAGGTTGGCTCGGAGTGCTGGAGCGCGTTTTCAGGGTCGCCGTTTTGCCGTGACGGTCTGCCCGACCCGATGGACCGGTGGGCCAAGTCGATTGGCAACCAGTTGGCGCAAGAATGGGGCGCAGCGGCCATTTACCCGTCCGACGGCCCGCCGTATTACCCGTTTGCGCAATGGGCGGCTCGCGCCGAACCGCTGCAGACCAGTCCGCTGCTGCTGCAGATTCACCCGGAGTACGGCCTTTGGCACGCGTACCGCTTTGCGCTGGTCTCGCCGGTGCTGCTGGTAGACGATGCGCGTGTGGTCTCGGCTCCGAAGCTCGCCGCCGCCGACCTGTGCCTGCGTTGTGACGGGCAGCCTTGCCTGAGTGCCTGCCCGGTGCAGGCATTCACCGTCGGCGGCTACGACGTCGATAGCTGCGCCACGCACTTGCATCGTCCCGAAGGACGACCCTGCACGCAAACCGGCTGCCAGGCGCGCCGCGCTTGTCCAGTTGGTGCGCCGAATCGTTATTCCCCAGAACATGCCGCTTTCCACATGGCCGCGTTTGCGAACAAGCGCTGAGAGGTGGTGTAGCAAGGAAGGCAAGTAGGATGCGAGTCCCGGTAAATTTCATACCGTGCGTGATCGGCGGGTTAACATCAAAATTGCCAAGCTCAGCAGGCTGAATTCGAAATGCACTTATGGCTCTTGATGTAACTGGTGCCTACCGGTATCCCAACCCGAATGCCGCTTGGCTCGCGAAGCATGTTGAAGAGATATTGGAACCTGAAATCCCAATCATCGATCCGCACCATCACATCTGGAACCAACCAGGAAACGTCTACAGCATCGATGACCTGAGCGCCGATGTTTCATCGGGCCACAAGGTGATCGCCACGGTGTTTGTCCAGGCCCACCACGGCTACCGGACCACAGGTCCGCAGGCGCTGCGTTGCGTGGGGGAAACCGAGCGGATCGAGGAAGTGGCAAATGCAGCGCAGAGGAACGCTGGCAAGGTCGACCTGTGTGCAGGAATCGTAGGCTTTGCCGACTTAACGCTCGGCCGACGCGTTGGCGAAGTGCTGGATGCGCATCGGATGGCGGCGCCGGGACGGTTCCGGGGCGTGCGACACAGCGTAGCGCGCGACCCACATTTTCCGGACGGGATCGTACTGCGTCCGGCTCCGCCAAATATGCTCGCCGACCCTAATTTCAGAGCCGGTCTGGCTACGGTAGCCGAATACGGTCTCAGTTTTGACGCAATGCTCTACCACTGCCAGATCAAGGAACTGGCAGCAGTGGCGCAGTTGATTCCTGAACTGTCCATCGTGCTGGACCATTTCGGTTGCATCATCGGCGTCGGCCCTTATATCGGCCACGAGCGGGAAACCTTCAGCGCATGGCGCCATGACATACGCCTGCTCGCCCAGTCGCCTAACGTCAGCATCAAGCTCGGTGGCATGGGCATGATAATTTGCGGCGCGAGATTTCACGAACGTGCGCTGCCTCCATCTTCCTGGGAACTTGCCGAGGCATGGCGCCCGTACGTGGAGACTTGCATCGAGGCGTTCGGCGCTGAGAGATGCATGTTCGAAAGTAATTTCCCGGTTGATAAGGCAATGTTTTCCTATCCGGTTTTGTGGAACGCTTTCAAGCGCCTCACGGCAGGAGCGTCGGTATCCGAAAAGGCGGCATTGCTGCATGCAAATGCCGCTCGTATTTACAAACTGCATGGCAGTCTGCCTCAACAAACATGAGATGCGTTGCCTGCTTTTCCACCATTTTTGCGCCGCGGGTCGGGCCAGCGCTTGCTACTGAACGGCCGCGCAGGTGAAGTGATTGACAAATTTGCTGACCAACTGCTAAGCTGGATTTGAACAAAAGGACACCATTTATGCGCGCGCTCTCTCTATCACGCCGCCGCTTGCTTTTATCCAGTCTTGGCGCTGCCGTTTTGGCTCCTTCCAGAGCGAATGCCCAGACTTTCCCGTCTCGGCCCGTTACGATGGTTGTGCCTTATGCTGCGGGCGGTCCGACCGACATAGCCAGCAGAGTTATCGCGGAGCAGATGCATGCCGCGTTGGGCGTGAATGTAATCATCGAGAACAAGCCGGGGGCCAGCTCGATCCTGGGCGCTCAGTACGTTGCGGCGGCCGCACCGGATGGGCATACGATCTTGATGGTCACGACCACCACACTGTGCACCAACCCCCATCTGTACAAAAAGCTGGCCTACAAGGTGGAAGACTTCGCCCCGATCGCGATGGCAGTGAAAGTGCCGCTGGGATTGGGTGTGAAGAAATCTCTTCCTGTCTCGACGATTGCCGAATTCCGGGAATACGCCCAAGCCCGCGCGGGCAAGATGAACTACGGCTCGGCGGGCACGGGGGCCAATTCACAGTTGGTTAACGTGCTGATGAACCAGGCGCTCAATATCCAGATGACCGAAGTGCCCTATCGCGGCACGGCACCCGCTCTGGCAGACCTCGCGGGCGGACATGTGGATGCACTTGTAGATGCGATTGCGACACTGTTGCCGATGCACCGCGACGGCAAGATAAAAATTCTGGGCAATTTCGACAGCTCCAGGTCGCCGGTTGCTCCAGACGTACCCACGTTTGCGGAAAGCGGCTATCCCGGGCACGTCGCTTTCACCTGGTTCGCCGTTGTGGCCCCGGCGCGGGTTCCCGAATCGGTGATCACAAAACTCAACAAGGCAGTCGTGACTGCCGTCGAGTCCCCTGAGACGAAGCGCAAGTTCGCGGAACTGGGCTTCATCCCGCAGACGTCGAGCGCGCGGGATCTCGCGACCTATATCCAGTCCGAAAATGATCGATGGGGCCCGCTCATCAAGAAAATGGGGATTCAACTCGACTGAGCTTGCCTGCGGAGAACCGCATTTCGGCCGGCGCGAATTGCCGGGCGTTGCGCTGATCCGGGCATCGTTTATAAGCTGCTGGAGCGGCTCTGCGGAGTCCAGGGCCAAACCCGAGGCCGTTGGGATCTGCAATCCAGCAATCGACAGGGGCCATAGGCGTCAGGCTGGTGGAGACGCCAGTTGCGCGCCAGATCGGTGGCTAACCTTCGCACCGACTGCGGCCGGTATTGCCCTTCACTGATTTGCTCATCAAACGGCTGGCCAGTGTGTGCGTGCAGGGGCGTGGAAGCCGCGACCCGCCGCTCGTTGGCCAACATGCTCAGACAGGCTTCATCCTCCGGCTGCCCCATGTCGCGCGGATGCCGCAGACCATGCCATTTCACAAACAATTTGACCCATTGGACGCAGGTTTGCTCGGTGCGCAAGCTATAGTGTTTGTAAGGCATGCGCTCACGCACCTGATCAAGCAAACGCGTGGCACGCAACACAGGAAAGGCGGCGGGTTTCATGGCGCGATTTGGTACTGTGATTTTGTACGGTGTATCGCGCACAAAGCTTTATGCCAAGGGGCCGTGCGGGTTTTTTGGTAGGCAATATGGACCGCAGCGCGGAAGATATGGCCAGGGTTAGGCTACGGTCCACATTGGGTTAGACAGCCCATGGAAACGATCGCGCATGCACCAGCCTACTAAGAAATCGATCATCGACCTTTATTGTCGTTTGGTGAAAGAACACGGCGGCAGAGCTATTGGTGAGCGTGTTTTCACACGCGAATCTGGCGTCTCGCGCTACTACTGGCAGGGCGGGCATTGGGGCTCTTGGTCCGCACTTCACTGGGCGCTCGGGCCGAGTACGCCCTAACCCGTGTTGGCTAACGTGGTCCTGGACGAACTGGACTGGGCATTGGAGCGCCAAGGTCGCTGCTTTGCCCGCTATGCAGATGACTGCGATATCTTTGTCAAAAGCAAACGAGCGGGAGAGCGGATTATGGACAGCGTAACGCGCTACCTGCGCGACTCACTGCGGCTCACGGTGAACGCCCAAAAGAGCGCCGTAGATCGCCCCAGGAACCGCAAGTTTCTGGGCTTTACCGTCAGCAGGACATGCGCGAGGATCAAGGTGGCGGACTCCGCCATTGAGAAACTCAAGACCGAAATCCGCGAGCTGACCCGTCACGCAACGGCATAGCCCCGCGAAGCGCCGTTGTTCATCTTGCGCCTCGGGCGGCCATGCCGTTGCGTGCGCCTCACCTCCGACGTTCGGCCTCATCAAGATGCACTTGACAGGGATACGCCTTAGGCGCATAGTTCAGATGTGTTCACGGTCATCGAAAGCCCTCTTTTTCAGAAACTTTGGCCACTGTACTGGTCGGAGGAAGAGCGTGGCGAGTTTGCAGCCTACATCTCGTCTGAGCCGAACGCAGGCGCTGTGATTCGGGAATCCGGTGGTCTGCGAAAAGTCAGATGGGCTCGGCCTGGGACAGGAAAGTCTGGCGGCGTGAGGGTCATCTACTTCACTCGTACAGACGAAGGCGAAATCATGCTTCTGACCATGTTCGCCAAGGGCAGCACCGGGAACATACCGACCTCAAAACTTAAGGAGATTCGCCGTGGCCTCGAAGAGTAAACGCCTTACTGCAGCCGAGATTGACGCGTTTGAAGCCAAACGCGATATTGGCGAAGAACTGTTGCAGTCAATCCGGGACATGAAGGCTGGCAAAGGCCATGTCGTCCTCTCGCCAGCCATCGAGGCGCGCAGCAGGACCGGCCTCTCGCAAAGCCAGTTCGCGACTCTGCTTGGGGTCTCCGTTCGTACGCTTCAAGGCTGGGAGCAGGGTCGCAAGCAACCTAGCGGTGCAGCGCGTACATTGCTTGCAATTGCACGAACGAACCCAAAGGCCGTGTTGGCGGTTTCCGTAAGGTAATAGCTGCGAGCCCGCGATGAGGCCGAACCAGTTGATCGAGTGGGCCGCCAACGGCGGCAATGCGACATGATCGGTTGCTCGTCACGGACACGCAGCCGCAGGATGCCGCTTCGCGGCGCTTGCTGCGTGCCGGACAGCCCCAACGTTAGGTCCCCGAACTGACGACCTGCAAGCCGAGATGCACTTCAAAGGCGTCGAAGTCGCGGTCGGAATGGAGCAGCGTGTAGTTGTTCTCTATGCAACGTGTGGCAATTAGCGTGTCTATAGTCTTGCGAACCGTGAACCCTAGGTCGCGCAGCTTCCTGAAGTTCTTCGCCGCTTGCACCGCTATCTTGCGTCCCACCAGGTCTACCTGTTCGAACGAATCCAGAGTCTTTCGCACCTGCTGAAACTCGCGCTCGTCGCGAACGCCCTGCAACACTTCGGCAAGAATCAGGTCGCCTACTGCAATGCGCGTCGTCCCAAGCAGCACGTCGAGCCTTTCAGCCTGCGGTGTCCGTGCTCCGCGGAAGAAGTCGATCCAGACGCTCGAGTCAACCAGAATCACTTGTCGGTCCTCATGGCCTCCAAGTCCCCCTCCCAGCTAATCTTGCCCCTAAGTTGCCGTGCCTGCTGTTGCCTGCCCAACTGAACCAAGGTGCGAAGCCCGAGCTCCACAGCATCCCTCTTGGTCTTCGCACCCGTCGTACGCAGAGCGTCCTTCATGAGCTTGTCGTCAATCACAATGTTTGTCCGCATGGTGTGTACCTCGGAGCAGCGAGATACACATCATAGCCGCAAGCATCCCAGTCCGGGAACCTAACCCCTCCCGGACTGGGGCCGGAGCTTTCGGTACTTCGAGGGCAAGATTCGCCAGCTTTTCAACCAGAAAATCCACGTCCAATCCTCTCCACAACAGTTTCGTCTCGCCCGACCAAGCCTGATCGACGCCTTTTCTCATCCATCCACGAATCGCGGCTTGCGGTGCTCGAGAAAGGCGCGAACCCCTTCTCCGCTATCCTCACCCGCAACCAGGCTGGCCGATAGCGCCTGGGCGTCCAGATAGGCTTCCATCCAGGTTCGGCCTTCCAGTGCCACCGAAGCCATCTTGCGTGCGCGAATGGCGGGCAGGCTCTTTTTCGCGATCAGCGATGCAAGCTCCAGCGCCTTTGGCTGTACCTCATCGCGCGCTACG
>JANNGR010000067.1:0-6905 GCA_031403955.1 Betaproteobacteria bacterium | reverse complement strand
TGGCTGCGGCCTGGAAGGCCTTCGACGGGCCAATCTTGTTGTTGCTGAGCGGGGATGATTACACTGCCAAGGAGTTTCTGGAGCAGGTCGGATCCAGCCCGGCATGGGCAAAGGCACTGCTAAAGCACAAACTGGCTCAACATCACGAGCCTGATGCCGACCATACCTTTTCCGAAACACGATTTAATGTGGTCATCGCAAATTGCACACTTGACTTGCTTGGTGACCTGGTTCAAGGCTAGGCACGGGGGGTTAGACACAATGAATATGGCACGCGCGCTTCGCTTACTACTTCTGAATTCGGCTTTCATCTGCTTGCCTGTTCTGGCTCAAGTTGGTCCCGAATATTGTGGTCCTCTGGGCAACAACTTCGGTCCCTTTGACTACCGGGCCGATAAGGATGTTCGTGTTGCGGGAGACCAAATGCCCCATGCTGAAAAGCGCCGGCTGGTGGAGAGTGCGCACTTTACCGCCCGTGTCGAGATGCTGGTTGGCGCACAGTCAAGCGGGAAAATTGGTCCGCCTGGCGCCGACATTGATTACACGCTCAGGGCCTTCCCCAACCACCACCGGGCGCTGGTCTCCGTGGTGAAGTACGGCGAAAGAAAAGGAGTCCCCAAGCCGGAGGGCCTTCGCTACGACGTGGAATGTTATTTTGAGCGCGCCGTTCGGTTCAAGGCAAACGACCCAATTGTGCGCATGCTTTATGCAACCTATCTGGCCAAACACAACCGCCAACCGGAGGCGGTTGTGCACCTGCAACAAGCGACATTCATTGCAGCGGGTAACCCATTCACCCATTTCAACGTCGGCCTGGTTTACTTTGACATGAAAATGTATGACAAGGCGCTTGCCAGTGCGCATCGGGCCCAGGAGCTCGGATTTGACAGAACCGAACTGCGTGATTTGCTCAAGACTGCGGGCCATTGGCAGGAGCCAGCGGCGGATGCAAAGCCGCAACAGTGAACTGACATCAAGGCAGCACTGAGCACTCGCGCAACATTGACCATGGCGTACCCGATCCCGAAGCTTCCAATTTTTGACTGGAATACATTCACTGGCACCCGGTTATCGGCAACTCCGTGTTTGTTGGCGCACCCGGAAACCCATTTCACCATCAGTGGTCGCGCCTCCATCCTGTTGGCGCTGGAAATGCTTGGTGTGGGTGCCGGCGACAAAGTCCTGGTGCCCACCTACCACTGCCCCACCATGGTCGCGCCAATTGTGGCGCGGGGTGCTTTACCGGTCTTTTACCCGCTGGACGGCGATGGCGCTCCAGCATTGGACTGGCTCAGGCAATTGGACACCCAAGGCGTGCGTGCAATTTTGGTGGCGCATTATTTCGGCATACCCCAGCATCTGGCGGAAATCCGCCGCTGGTGCGATTTGCAGGGTGTACGTCTTATCGAAGACTGCGCACACGCATTGTTCGGCACCAGTGATGGCCGGGTGATAGGCCGCTGGGGCGATCTGGCAATCGCCAGCCTGACCAAGTTTCTGCCGGTCCCGGAAGGCGGTTGCCTGGTGAACAACACTGTGCCCGGACCCATTCCATTGCTGCGTCAGCCAAGCCCGCTAAGCCAATTCAAAGCCGGACTTGACATCGTCCATGTGGGCGTGAACCATGGCCGATTCAAAGGCCTGGGCAATCTGGTGAGAGGTTTTTATGGC
The DNA here is from genome assembly GCA_031403955.1 of Betaproteobacteria bacterium. Lineage (GTDB taxonomy): Bacteria > Pseudomonadota > Gammaproteobacteria > Burkholderiales > Burkholderiaceae_C > CAISIP01. The sequence goes on along the minus strand of JANNGR010000067.1, from coordinate 5,234 downwards.
TTGCTGGGCATTTTCAAACCAAAGCCCCGCAACCAGGTACACCAGGCCGATGCGTCGGTGGCTGACGGCTTCACGATTGACGTTGCGCAAGCACATCGGGCACTGACCTACGCCAGCGGCTGGATAGCCCGGCATACGCCGCGAGAACGCATCGTGGCGCGCCGCCGCGCGCATTTTCTTTTTCTTGCGCAGGCGTTGTCCGGTGTGGCTGGTTTGCATCCACTGCGCTCAAACCTGCCAGAAAACTGCGCGCCTTACGTATTTCCGTTATGGGTCGATCATCCTGACCCGGGATACGCAGAATTGCGCCGCCTCGAGTTTCCGGTCTCGCGCTGGGACCGGCTGTGGCCCAGCGTCGCAAGCATCCCGGGAGACCACGGCGTCGAGTGGTCGCGCCATATCCTGCAACTGGCCTGCCATCAGGACCTGACGCGCGACGAGTTGCAGCAGATGGTTGACACCTTGAAACGCGTCTATGCGCCGGCAGGCAGCCGGCAGTAAGCTTGCTGGGGCTGGCGGATGAAGCGCTTGCTGATGGTGGCGTACCACTACCCGCCCCTTGCCGGTAGCAGCGGCATTCAACGTACCCTGCGCTTCAGCCAGGATTTGCCCGCACTGGGCTGGCAACCTTCGGTACTAAGCACACACCTAAGGGCATTTGAAAAAATCAGCAACGACTTGCTGCCAGACATTCCAGCCGGCATGGAGGTCCGCCGCGCATTCGCGCTCGATGCACGTCGCCACCTGTCGTTATTCAAGCGTTACCCAGGCTGGATTGCGCGGCCTGACCGATGGCTGAGCTGGTTGTTGGGAGCCATTCCAAGCGGTATGCGAATGATCCGGCGCCAACCGCCCGATGTGATCTGGAGCACCTATCCGATACCTACGGCGCACCTGATTGGTTACTGGTTGTCGCGCCTGAGTGGCATACCGTGGGTGGCGGATTTCCGGGACCCGATGGCGCATGTTGGTTATCCGGCTGATCCGGCAACCTGGAACAGCTACCTCAAAGTGGAACAAAAAGTGTTCGCGCAAGCCAAACGAATGGTATTTACAACACCTGGGGCGGCTGCACTCTACCGGCAGCGTTATCCACTGCAGGCAGACCGCATTCGGGTGATTGAAAACGGTTACGACGAGGCGTCTTTTCAATCACTCAAGCTGGCATCTGAGCCGCCGGCCCTAAATCCGGGCAAGGTCACTTTACTCCACAGTGGCATCGTGTATCCACAGTGGCGCAATCCCGGTGAGCTTTTCGTAGCCTTGCGCCGGCTGATCGATGCCGGGCAGGTTGATTCAGCGAGTCTGCGTCTGCGCTTCAGGGCGCCGGAGCACGAGGGCTGGCTCTCAAACCTGGTCTCGGCGCATGGCCTCGATGACGTGGTGCAGATCCTGCCGCCGGTCACTTACCAGATGGCGCTGGCTGAAATGTGCGGGGCGGATGGTCTGCTGGTGTTGCAGTCCGACGACTGCAATGACCAGATTCCAGCCAAAGTCTACGAATATGTCAGGGCACAAAAACCCGTTCTGGGCCTTTGCGGGCTGACGGGTGACACCGCTGACGTGTTGCGACATGCCGGCTATTTGCACCTTGCTCCGCTGGAATCGTCGCAAGACATTGGCGGCGCACTGGTTGATTTTCTGACCGACCTACGGCGCGGCGTGTCGTCAAACGGCAATCACAAGTTCGTAGAATCGGCATCCCGCCGTGCGCGAGCAACCACATTGGCCGATCTGCTGGATGAAGTTCGGTTAGAGCACAAACGCGCATCCGGCGCGACCCGTGAGGCCACCTGAAAATAATGACCTGGACCATCCACCCGATTGCCCGATTCGCTGATTTTTCAAGCCAATGGGATGCGCTTGTCCGGTCCCGCCCCGGCACCCCGTTCCTGGAGTCTGCTTTCCTGCAACCGATGGTGGCTAACTTTGGTACTGGCGACGAGAAGTTATGCCTGCGCCATTCCAGCGGTCAACTGTGCGCGGCGGCCATCGTGCAACGCGAACGAAAAGGCATGTGGCAGACTTTTCAACCGTCCCAGCTTCCCCTTGGCGCATGGGTCTGCGAGGGAAAAGACGACCTGGTGTCAGCTTGCAGCGCACTGTTGCGCCACCTGCCTGGCTTGAGCATGGGGTTCGGAGTCACCCAACTCGACTCGCGCATCCAACCTCGGCCAATAGACGGCCCCAGCGTGCGCACCCACGACTACATCCAGACCGCCTGGGTCGACGTCGAAGGCAGTTTCGATGCCTATTGGGAGGCACGCGGCAAGAATCTCAGGCAAAACACGCGCAAACAGCGCAACAAGCTGCAGGCCGAAGGCGTGCAAACCAGGCTGGAATGCATCACGGCTGCGCAAGATGTGGCAAAGGCGATTGAAGACTACGGTGTGTTGGAGAGCGCCGGCTGGAAGGCCGCCGACGGCACGGCCGTGCATGCGGACAACGCCCAGGGCCGTTTTTACCAAAAAATGTTCGAGAATTTTTGCGCCATGGGCCGGGGCCGCATCTACCGTTACTGGTTTGGTGAAAAGGTGGTGGCGATGGATTTATGCATCCATGACGACACGGCCATCGTGATACTGAAGACGGCTTACGACGAGTCCTATAAGGTTGTCTCACCCTCCACGCTGATGCGCCAGGACGAATTTCAGCAACTCTTCGAAGAACAGAAGTTCAAGCGTATCGAGTTCTATGGCAAGGTAATGGAATGGCACACGCGGTGGACCGACCAGACACGCAGCATCTACCACGCCAACACCTACCGCCATGCCGTCGTGTTGCGCCTGCTCGACCTGCGCGCCGGCATGCGCAAGCCGGCCGCGCAACCCGCAACCGCCTGAGAGACTGACCATGCCCAATACGCCCCGCAGCGAAAAACCCGCACCCGTTACCAGCCTTTCCAACGACGAACTGCTCGAGCTCGGCCGCGAGGTGTTGCGCATCGAGTCCGAGGCCGTGCTCAGCCTGGTAGAACGGCTCGGACCCAGCTTTGTCAAAGCCATCCACCTGATACTCGGATGCCGTGGCCGGGTGGTGGTCAGCGGTATCGGCAAATCTGGCCACATCGCGCGCAAGATCGCAGCCACCATGGCCAGCACCGGCACACCCGCATTTTTCGTGCATCCGGCCGAAGCCAGCCACGGCGACCTCGGCATGATCACACCGGAGGACGTGGTGATCGCATTTTCCAACTCCGGCGAAAGCGCCGAACTGGTGGCCATCGTCCCGCTGCTGAAGCGCCATGGCACGCGCCTGGTCTCCATCACCGGGGTCGACACCTCGACGCTGGCGACGCTGGCCGACGTGCATCTGGACGCCGCAGTTGAAAAAGAGGCCTGTCCGCTGGGCCTGGCGCCGACCTCGAGCACTACCGCGGCACTCGCGCTGGGCGACGCGCTGGCCGTGGCGCTGCTGAAGGCGCGCGGCTTCAGCGCCCAGGACTTTGCCCGCTCGCATCCCGGCGGCAAGCTCGGGCGCCGATTGCTGGTGCGGGTGAGCGATGTAATGCACACCGGCAACGACCTGCCCAAGGTTGGCCGCGACAGCAGTCTGGCCGACGCCCTGCTCGAAATGAGCATGAAGGGGTTGGGCATGACGGCGATCATCGACGACGAGCAACACATTCTTGGCATCTTCACCGACGGCGACCTGCGCCGGGTGCTGGCCGCCGGCGCCGACCTGCGTAGCGCCCGAATCGCTGACCTGATGAAACGCAACCCGAGAACCATCGACGGCGAACGGCTGGCGGCCGAAGCGGTCCAGCAAATGGAAGCCATGCGCATCAATGGCCTGCTGGTGGCCGACGCCGACAATCGGCTGGTCGGCGTTTTCAACATGCACGATCTGCTGCGGGCCGGCGTGCTCTGACCATGGCCGCCAGCGCCAGTCCGGGCACCATCCAGGCGGTCACCCGCGTCAAATGGAGCCTGTTCCGGCTGCTCGAACGCCTGAGCGACCTGCGCGGCAACAGCACGGCCGGACATCTTGAACTCGGCCAGTCGGAACGCCCGCTGCACGCGTTATGGGTGTTCGTCTCGACCATCGGCGAACTCAACGCCATCGACCCCTTGTTGCGCGAGATCGTCGCGCGTCTGCCACGGCTCAAGCTGGTCCTGATCACCGACCACCCGCATTACCGCGACAGCTACCTGGCCCGTTACCCCGCCGCCGAAGTCTGCGTCAGCCGTGGCCATAGCACCGACGCGGCAACGCTGGCCGAGCGTTTTCCACCACGCCTGCTGGTGGTGGCCGAGATTCCGTGCTGGCCGTCCGACGGGCCCTGCCGCTTCTCATTCGCTTTCCTGCTAGCCGCGAAAAACGCCGGCGCCATGGCGGTGCTGGTAAACGGCTGGCTCTACCACTATGCCCCGCCCAGCCGCATGGACGCAATCGAGCGCCGTCTGTTCCAGGGCGACTATCTGCGTGCCTTCGACGCAATCGGGGTGCAGACCGAGCAAACACGCCGCCATCTGCTCGCCGCCGGAGCCAATGCTGACAGGGTTGCCGTCACCGGCAACATCAAGTTCGACGCCATGCAGGTGCCCGAGTGGTCACCGGCCAGGGCGCGCAGCCCGGTCATGCTCGGCGCGCTGATTGCATCGGCGCGCCCGGTCGTCGTCACCGGCTGCGTCACGGCGCTGGCGGAGCTGGAGATGGTGCTCGACGCCTTCGTCGCCGTGCGCGAGCGCCACCCGGACGCGCTGCTGATCCTCGCCCCGCGGCATCCGGAAGTGCGCGAGCGCATGCAGATGTTGCGCGACTACCTCGAACAACGCGGCCTGCCGGCGGCCTTTCGATCTACGCTCGAAGAGGCGCCGATTGCCGCCCAAACCGCCTGCCTGGTGCTCGACACCATGGGCGAACTGCGCGATTTCTACGCCGCCGCCACCGTAGCCCATGTCGGCGTCGACCACAACGTGCTCGAACCGCTGACGTTCGGCAAGCCGGTTACGGTGGTGCCCGGCTGGGATACGACTTACCCGTCGTACCCGGTATACCGCGTGCTGATGGACAACAAGGCACTGATGGAGGCAACGCAGGCCGGCGATCTCTCGAACCATTGGCTGCGCCTGATGGACCGGCCGGAGCAATACCAGGAGCGCATGCTCGCCACCAACGAAACATTGACCGCACTGCGTGGCGCCGTGGCTAAACACCTGGCGCAGATGGGGCCGCTGTTGCAGGCGGTACAGAACGATCGAAAGTAAGAACGCGCGCCGACTGCCGGCTTG
>JANNGR010000066.1:0-5887 GCA_031403955.1 Betaproteobacteria bacterium | reverse complement strand
TGGTCACTGGACTACCCTGCGCGCTACGCGCTGCGGTGCTATGAGCCTTGGGAGCGGCCCGGCGGCTCATGCGGCCACTCCCTGTGCCGGAGCCGGTGCATGCCAGTTGGCGAGGGCGCGCCGGACCTCGGCCAGGTCGGAGAAAGCCAGCCTTGCACCGGCTACCTCCTGATACGCCTCGTGGCCCTTTCCAGCCACCAGCACCACGTCCGCGGCGCCCGCGCGCGCCAGTGTCTGTGTGATCGCCAGACGCCGGTCGGCTTGCTGGCTGACCGACGGGTGACCCGTCACGCCGGCAAGAATGGCGTGCATGATGGCTTGCGGATTTTCGCTGCGCGGGTTGTCGCTGGTCAGCACCACATGGTCGGCGCCCCTGGCGGCCGCCGCACCCATCAGCGGGCGTTTAAGCGGATCGCGGTCACCCCCACAACCAAATACACACCACAACTGGCCGCCACGCTGCCCGGCTAATGGCCGCAGCGCCGCCAGCGCCTGTTCGAGCGCGTCGGGCGTATGGGCATAGTCCACCGCAACCAGCGGTTTATTGGGTTGGTTGACACACTGCATGCGCCCTGGTACCGGCGCCAGCCCACGGCATCCGGCCACCGCGTCGACCAGGGGCACGCCGAGCGAGCGCATGGCGGCGATCACGCCCAGCAGGTTGGATATGTTGTAGTGTCCGATCAGACCGGTGTGCAGCACATGCCGCGCGTCCAGTTCAGTGACGCTGAAAGTCAGGCCCGCGGCGGTGGGCGCAATGTCGCTGGCGCGCAACCGCGCCGGCGCGCGGCAGGAGACTGTCCACAAGTCCACGGCGCGGTGTTCGAGTTCGGACGCCAGCTCGGCCCCTTTCGGATCATCAATGTTGATGACCGCGGCTCGCAATCCCGGCCATTGGAACAACCGCGACTTGGCAAACCAGTAGGCCTGCATGTCGCCGTGGTAGTCCAGATGATCCTGGGTGAAATTGGTGAAGATCGCGGTCCGCACCAGGGTGCCGTCGAGCCGGTGCTCTTGGATGCCGATCGAAGACGCTTCGATCGCACAGGCACGCAGGTTTGCGTCCACGAAACGCCGCAAGCTTGCCTGCAACAACACCGGGTCGGGCGTGGTAAGCCCGCTGGCCAGCAGATCGCTGGCGAGCGAGCCTTCTTCGTCGCCGCCCGCGCCGGACGGGGGTTGGCCCACGCCCAGCGTTCCGACCATGGCGCACGGCCAGGGCGGATGCAGGTGGGCACTGGACAAGGCTTGCGCCAGCCACCAGACGGTGGAGGTCTTGCCGTTGGTACCGGTCACGGCCAGCACCTCGAGGTGCCTGGAAGGGTGGCCGAAAAACTCGGCGGCTATCAGCGCGCTGGCCGCCTTCAGGCCGGGGTATGCCGCGATCGCGTGGTTGTCGAACTGGTGTACTTCCACCCCGGCGTGCTCCACCAGGCAAGCGCCAGCAGCGCCAGCCAAAGCACTGAGCACGTGCGCGCGGGCGTCGCTTACGGCACCGGGCCAGGCGATGAAACCATCACCCGGCGCGAGCTGGCGGCTGTCAGCCTGCAACGTGCCCGTGACGTGGCGGCGCAGCCATGACGCTGCCTGTGCCGGCGTATGCAACACGAGCATCAAAAGCTCTCCCCGACCGCCGTGACGATTTGTGGCTTGACCGCCATGTCAGGCGTCACCCCCAGCATGCGCAAGGTCTGCTGCACTGTCTCGCTGAACACCGGCGCGGCGACGTCGCCACCATAGTATTTTCCGGCGCTGGGCTCGTCGATCATCACCGCCACCACGATCCGCGGCTTGTCCACCGGGGCGATACCAACGAAGACGCCGCGGTACTTCTTCAGCGCGTAACCCTTGCCCTCCTGTTTGTACGCGGTGCCGGTTTTGCCGCCAACCGAATAACCGATGGTTTGCGCCTTTGGCGCGGTTCCGCCGGGCCCGGTCACCAGGTGCAGCATGCTCAGCACGGCGTTGGCGTTTTGGCTGTCAATAACCCGCGTGCCGGCCACCTGCTGCTGGGCCGCCTTGTGCATCGTCACCGGAACCAGTTCGCCCTCGCGCGCGAAAACCGAGTAGGCGTGGGCCAGTTGGAACAGGCTCACCGACAAGCCATAACCATAACTCATCGTCGCCTGCTCGATCGGGCGCCAGGTCTTGAACGCGCGCAAGCGTCCGCTGACTGCGCCCGGGAACGGCAGGTTGGGCTTTTGGCCAAAACCGACCTGGCTGAACATTTCCCACATTTCGCGCGGCTGCAAACGCATCGCAATCTTGACCGTGCCAACGTTGCTGGACTTCTGGATCACCTGGTTGACAGTCAACAGGCCTTGGGGGTGCGCGTCGCTGATAGTCGCGTTTCCGATCATCATGCGCCCAGGTGCGGTCTGGATTTGGGTTTCGGGTGTGATCAGGCCTTTTTCCAGCGCCTGCGCAATGACCAGTGGCTTCATCGTCGAGCCCGGTTCGAAGGTGTCGGTCAAGGCCCGGTTGCGTAACTGCGCGCCGCTGAGATTGTGCCTTTTGGCAGGCGAATAACTCGGGAAATTGGCCAGCGCGAGAACTTCGCCGGTGAGTACATCCAGCACCACCACGCTACCGGCTTTGGCTTTGTTCTGCAACACCGTATCGCGCAGCTTCTGGTAGGCAAAAAACTGCACCTTGCTGTCGATGCTCAAGTGCAGATCACGCCCATCGACCGGGGAAATCTGCTCGCCCACGGCTTCGACCACCTGTCCCAGCCGGTCCTTGATCACCCGGCGCGACCCGGCGCGTCCGGCGAGTTCCTTGTCAAACGTCAGTTCCACGCCTTCCTGGCCGATGTCTTCCACATTGGTGAACCCGACCACATGCGCGGCTGCCTCGCCTTCAGGGTACTGCCGCTTGTATTCCTTGCGCTGGTAAATGCCACTCAGGCCCAGCGCGGTGATCTGTTGTGCCACCGACTCATCGACCTGGCGCTTGAGCCAGACAAAGGTCTTGTCTTCGTCCTCGAGCTTGCGGTTCAGCTCGGCCAGGGGCATCTCCAACAGCCGGGCGAGCTGTTTTAGCTGGTCTTTGTCACGCGGCACGTCCTCGGGTATGGCCCAGATGCTGGGCGCCGGTACGCTGGAGGCGAGGATCAGACCATTGCGGTCGATGATGCGGCCGCGATTGGCCGGCAGCGCGAGTGTGCGGGCGAACCGCACCTCGCCCTGACGCTGGTAGAAATCGTTGGCCAGCACTTGAATGTGCACCGCGCGCGCCGCCAGACCGGCAAAGCTGACGGCCACCGCGGCGACCACGAACTTGCTGCGCCATACTGGTGTGCGGCTGGCCAGCAGCGGACTGGAGGTGTAGGGGATGCCGCGGCTCACTGTATGGGTCCCGATGTTTCGCGCGCTTCGCGCCGCTCCGGCTCGGTGTAGGTTGCGTAATGCGTGATGGCCGGCGACGCCGCTCGCATCTGCAATTGCTCCTTGGCCAGTTTTTCGACCCGCAGCGGAGTCGCCTGGGCGCGCTTTTCAAGCTGCAGTCGTTCGTACTCAACTTCGAGTGTGTGGGCCTCGGATGTGGCGCGGTCCAGGTCGGTGAACAAGCGGCGCGACTGGTACTGGACGTTGACCAGGTACAGGGCGCTGGCCAGCACCGCCAGCAGAAGAACCAGATTCAACCGGATCATGAACCAATCCTTTGCGCAACACGCATGATCGCGCTGCGTGAACGCGGATTGGCGGCTACTTCCGCGGCGCCGGGCCGGATGCGTCCAAGCGCCTGCAAACGCATGGCCTTGGGCGGTGCAAACGGCGCGCGCCGGTCATACTGATCACGCGCGTGGCTGGCGATGAACTGCTTGACGATGCGGTCTTCGAGTGAGTGAAAGCTGATCACTACCAGCACGCCATTGGGTTGCAACACATCAATGCTCGCGGCTAACGCGGTTTGCAGCGCTTCAAGCTCGGAGTTGATGAAAATCCGAAAAGCCTGAAATGTGCGCGTTGCAGGGTTCTGGCCCGGCTCGCGGGTTTTGACCGTGCCAGCCACGAGCTGGGCCAGTTCAGTGGTGGTTGAAATTGGCCCCCTTTCCTGTCGGCGAGCAACAATCGCCTTTGCAATGGAGCCAGCAAACCGTTCCTCACCATAGTCACGAATCACCTCCGCGATTTGATCCGTTGGCGCGCCGGCAAGCCACTGCGCCACGCTTTGACCGCAGCTGGTGTCCATGCGCATGTCGAGCGGGCCTTCGAAGCGGAAACTGAAGCCCCGCGCCGGGTCGTCGATCTGTGGCGAACTCACGCCCAGGTCCATCAGGATGCCCGAGGCTACCGATGCGCCGAGTTGCGCCAGCTGATCGAAGCCCTGATGGCGAATCGACAAACGCGCATCGGTAATTTGCGCCGCGCTTGCCACTGCCAGCGGATCCTTGTCGAAGGCGATCAAACGGTCCTGGGGTGATATCCGCGTCAGGATCAGACGCGCGTGGCCGCCACGGCCAAAGGTGGCGTCCACGTAAGTCCGACACGGGCCCGTGGCCGGCGCGCCGGGTTGGTTGCGCAGCAGCGCGTCTACCGCTTCGTGCAACAACACGGTGGTGTGTGTCCGCCCACTGTTCACGGTTGGCTTTCAAAAAGAAAATTCCTTGAACACATCCGGCATTTCGCCTTGCATGGCCTTTGCCTCCAGCGTGTCGTACAGGGTTTTGTCCCACAGTTCTAGATGGTTGCCCATGCCCAGCAGCATGGTGTCGCGCGTGATGCCGGCGGCCTGGCGCAACTCCGGCGAGACCAGCACCCGGCCGGTACCGTCCATGTCCACATCCATTGCATTGCCGAGGAAAATCCGTTTCCACCATTGGGCCGACATCGGCAACAGTGCGACGCGTTCGCGAAACGTCTCCCATTCGGAGCGCGGGAAGACCATCAGGCAGCCGTGCGGGTGGCGGGTAATGGTCAGTTGTCCGCCACCGGGTCCGCCAAGAGCGTCACGGTGCCGGGTCGGCACCGATAGCCGCCCCTTGGTATCCAGACTTAGAGACGAAGCGCCTTGAAACACAGCCGCACACCCTTGCTCGATGGAAATGGCGATGCAATAGCGCTCGCATCACGCTGATCACCACTTAATTGCACTTTTTTGCACTGTAGCAGCAATCGTGACCACTGCAATAGTGTATGCAACAAATTTTTCCAATGAAATCAAGGACTTAGATTTGGCTTCGGGACAACTAACCGCGAAAATCCTTCTAAATTAAGGACTTAGGACGACTAATGAAAGTGATGCTTGAGCCTGTGGCGCAACCAGGCGCGGTGTCGTTTACAGGATGTAACGCGACAGGTCTTCGTCCTGACTCAATTCCGCAAGCCGGCCGTCAACATAGGCGGCATCCACCACCACGGTCTGGCCGTGCAATTTGGCAGCGTCGTAACTTACCTCATCGAGCAGCCGCTCCATCACGGTTGACAGGCGCCTGGCGCCAATATTTTCAGTCCGTTCATTTACGTCGAACGCGATCTGGGCCAGCCGCGTTACCGCTTCAGGCTGGAACACGACAGTGACGTTTTCGGTCGCCAGCAAGGCCTGGTATTGTTTCACCAATGAGGCGTGGGTCTGGGTCAGGATCGACTCGAAGTCCTGTACCGACAAAGATTGCAGTTCGACGCGGATCGGGAATCGTCCCTGCAATTCACCCGCTGAGGAGCGCTGCTTCGTTTGCATCGGCGGTGCGAATGATGGGAAACCTTGCGATGCGGGCAATACCGGTCTTTGTCCGGGTGGCGGTTGCGGTCAGCCGATCGTTCCCGTCGACGCCGACGGCGACGGCGTGGTCGACTCCATCCAGGTGAACGCCAAGACGATGGGGTTCTCGCCGTCGCAAATCGCCGAGATTTCCTTGGCCGTGAATCCGGCGACGAAGAAGAAC
>JANNGR010000065.1:0-5592 GCA_031403955.1 Betaproteobacteria bacterium | reverse complement strand
CTTGCACATGGAATTGACGGACACCATGTAATTGACGGCAGAGGTCCCCTTCTGCGACGAGCAGCCGGGGTAGAACGCATATTCTTTTTTTGCCATGATGGGTGGTTCCTTAAGTCTGTCCCAAGTTGAATCCAACATCCTGATCGAGTTGGGGCACAGCCGGTCCACTTCGTGTGGCCGCGGTCTGTCCCGCAAGTTGTAGGTCTTGATAACTCGAGTCGATGCGGTCCACCTGGCGCACCAGTGCATCGAATACGTCCTGGCCGGCGCCATGCTCGGGATTGAACTGCAATGCGTCGCGCGTGCACTTCTTCGCTATTGCCCCCGATACCGCAATCGCCGGCCCCATGCAGAACGTAGCCAACTGGATTTCGCACGCCCGCTGCAACGTCCACAACACGGCAAACGTCTGCGGCAAGGTCTGGCCCCAGGCCAGCAGGCCGTGGTTGCGCAGGATCACCGCCGGTTTGTTGCCGATGCTTGCGAGCAGCCGCGGTGCTTCGTCGGAATGGATGGTGATGCCTTCGAAATCGTGGTAGGCCACCATGTCGTGTAGCTGGGCGCTGTAAAAATTGGTTTGCTGCAGGCCACCTTGTACGCAGGCGACGGCGATGCCGGCCGTGGTGTGGGTATGCATGACGCAATGCGCATCGGGCAAGGCGTCATGAATCGCCGCGTGTACGATGAATCCAGCCGGGTTGACCGGATAAATCGATCCGTCCAGCACCGTGCCGCGCAGGTCGATCTTGACCAGATTGCCGGCCGTGACTTCGCTGTAATGCAGGCCAAACGGATTGATCAGGAACTGTTTCGCGCCGCCAGTCACACTGTCGGGCAGACGTAACGTGATGTGGTTGTAGATCATCTCGGTCCAGCCGAGCATGGCGAATACGCGGTAGCAGGCCGCCAGTTGCAGGCGCGCAAGGTGTTCGTCGGGGTGTAAGGAATCATGCATCCGGGGTTCCTCAGGAATAAGTTGTGTCGGCCCGGGGCGCTGCCGGCCCAGGTGCGGTCAGGCTCTTGAACTGGCTCACCAACAGGTTGGTGCCGCGCACCAGCAACTGGGTGTCGAGCCCGACCGCCACAAAAGTGGCGCCCAGCGTAATGTAGTGCTTGGCCAGCGCCACATCGGCAGTCAGGATGCCGGCCGCTTTGCCGGCGCGGGTGATGCGCCCGATCGCGTCTTCAATCGCCGCTTGCACTTGCGCGTGGCCCGATTGGCCTACGTACCCCATTGAAGCCGACAGATCGGCCGGGCCGATAAACACGCCGTCCACGCCTTCGGTGGCGAGGATCGCGTCCAGATTCGTCAGCGCCAGACGGGTTTCGGTCTGCACCAGCAGACAGACCTGCGCATTGGCCTCGGCCGCGTAACCGGGGTAACGTCCCCAGCGCGACGCCCGCGCGCCCGCCATGCCGCGAAAACCATCTGGCGGGTAGCGGCAGGCCTGCACCAGGGCGCGTGCCTGCTCGGGGGTGTCGACCATCGGCACCAGCAGGGTCTGTACGCCCAGATCCAGGTACTGCTTTATCAGCGCGCTGTCGCCGACCGGCACGCGCGCGACTGGCTGGCTGGTATAGGCGGCAATGGTCTGCAGCTGGGCCAGGATGCTGCGCAAATCGTTCGGCGCATGTTCGCCGTCGATCAGCAGCCAGTCGAAGCCGGCTCCGGCGCAGATTTCGGTGCTGTACGGATTGGCCATGCTGACCCACAGGCCGATCTGGGTTTGCTGGTTCCTGAGTGCTTGTTTGAAGGTATTGATGGGGGTTTGCATGGTTGCCTTTTAATCAGTTGGGGACAGAGCTTGCCGCTGCGCGGCTACGGTCTGTCCCGCAAGGTTTCAATTTAGTTGGGGACAGAGCTTGCCGCTGCGCGGCTACGGTCTGTCCCGCAAGGTGGACTTCCAACATCCAACATCCGACAAGATGTTGGGGACAGAGCTGGCCCACTGCGTGTGGCTGCGGTCTGTCCCACAAGGTTTCAGTATTTGGGGACAGAGCTTGCCCACTGCGTGTGGCTGCGGCCTGTCCCGCAAGGTTTCAAACAAAACGGAACGCGATCGAACCGAGTGGCCCGTAGTCGGCGTGGAAAGTATCACCGGCACCGGCGTTGCTGGGCCGGGTGAATGAGCCGCTCAAAACCACTTCGCCGACTTCCAGGAACTCGCCCCACGGCGCCAACTTGTTGGCCAGCCAGGCGACGCCGGTGGCGGGGTGGTTGAGTACCGCGGCCGCAACGCCCGATTCCTCGATCACGCCGTTCTTGTACAGCAGCGCACTGACCCAGCGCAAGTCCACGGCATTCGGTTTGACCGGGCGGCCGCCGGTGATGATGCCGGCATTCGCCGCGTTGTCGGCGATGGTGTCAAATACCTTGCGCATGGCCTTGGTATGCCGGTCAAACTGTTCGATGCGCGCGTCGATTATCTCGATCGCCGGTACCACATAGTCGGTGGCGTTGAGCACATCGAAAATCGTGACGTTGGGGCCCTGCAGGCGCCGGCCCAATACAAAAGCCAGCTCCACTTCGACTCTCGGGGCGATGAAACGTGTGGCCGCGATATCGCTGCCTTGCGCGATGAACATGTCGTCCAGCAGCGTGCCGTAATCGGGTTCGGTGATCTGGCTGGCTTGCTGCATCGCGCGTGAGGTCAGGCCGATCTTGTGGCCGCGCACCACCCGGCCTTGGGCGATTTTCAGCTTGACCCAGGCGCGCGACACGGCATAACCATCGTTTACCGTCATCGCTGGAAAACGCCTGGAGAAGTGCTCAACCTGCACCCGCGACTGCTCGGATTGCTGAAGTTCGGCCGCCAGTTGGGCGACCAGTGGTTCGGAAAACATCGGATGTATGCCTTATGGTGTTTGAAACAGGGCATGCAGATTGCTGTGTTTGGCGTCAAACACCTCCGGCCCCTCATCGATTTGCAGCGTGATGCCGATATGTCTTTGTTTGAACACCGGTTGAAAATGGGTTTTGGTGGTCATCAACAACGCGTCCCCGGCTCGTTTTCGGGTGGCCTCGTTACGCCCCCGGCCGATGCGCAGATTCAGGTAGACGAAAGCATAATCCGCCCGCCCGTCGGCCACCGCATAGTGGGCTGCCGGGTAGGCCAGTACACGGGTTCCGCCGGTGGGGAATACCTGCTGGCCGGCGTCATCGTGCACCGACAGCATGGTGTCGGCCAGGCTACGGCACAACGCCGTCATGTCGGTTTCCAACTCGATGTTGGGTGTATAGAGGATGACGAGGTGCGGCATGACTAGCGCGGCCCGGCCGGTCTGGGTAATGGTGTCACGGGAAATACGGCATTGATCTGGCCCGTGCCCGAGCTGCCGAAATAGGGCGTGATGACTTCCGCCGGCGCCGTGTAGTTGTCCCAGCCCAAAGCGCCCAGCAGCATCGCGGTGTCGTGCATGCCGCCTTCGCCCCAGCATTTTTCGTTGTACAGCGCCAGCATGCCGCAGAAGGTTTTCCAGTCGCCGCGCTCCCACAGTTCGACCACCCGGCGGTCGACCTGCTCCAGAAAAGGGTCCCAGACCTTGTGCATGAATTCGGGCGCGGTTCCGTTGTTGGCGAAGTGGTGGCTGAGCGAACCGCTGGCAAAGATAGCCACCGTGCCGTCGTAACGTTCTTCAATCGCCCGTCGCACGGCGAGACCGAAGCGCCCACTCTCGCGCAGCTCGTGCCACACACACCAGCCCGACACACCCACCACCTTGTAGTGCTGGTCGCTGTTCATGTAGCGCATCGGTACCAGCGTGCCGTATTCCAGGCCAAGCGATGTATCCGAGTGCGCCCGGCTCTTGACCCCCATCTCGTTGGCGACATCGGCGATCAAATGGCCCAGCGCCGGATTGCCGGGATAGGCGTAATCCATGTTCTTGATGAAATGCGGCAGTTCGTTGCTGGTGTAAGTGCCGCTGAAAGCGCTGGCGCAGTTGATGTGGTATTCGCTGTTGACCAGCCAGTGCACGTCAAACACCACGATGGTGTCGACACCCAGCGCGCGGCAGCGCCGGTCGATCTCCTTGTGGCCATTGATCGCCGCGTCGCGGCAGCCTTTGTGCGGACCGTCGAATTCACTGAGGTACATCGAAGGTACATGGGTGATTTTTGCGGCGAGGGCTAGTTGTCCCATTTATCTCTCCAACCGGGTTGCGGGAAATCGGGGGTTGACGCTAATTTCCCCAACGCGGAATGTGGTGGTTGCCGAGCGAAACACAGATGTTCTTGGGTTCGCAGAACACCTCGTAACTCCAACTGCCGCCTTCGCGGCCGGTGCCGCTGGACTTGGTGCCGCCGAAGGGCTGACGCAGGTCGCGCACGTTCTGGCTGTTGACGAAACACATGCCGGCTTCCACCGCCGCCGCCATGCGGTGGGCCTTGGCCAGGTTTTCGGTCCATACGTAACTCGACAGGCCGTAACGGATGTCGTTGGCTTTGGCCACCGCGTCGGCTTCATCGGTGAACGCAATCAGACACGCCACCGGGCCGAAGATCTCTTCCTGCGCGATGCGCATCTGGTTGTCGACATCGGCGAAAACGGTTGGCAGCACAAAGTTGCCGCGTTTGACGCGCTCTGGTACATCGGGCGCGGCAAGGCCGCCGCATAACAACGTTGCTCCTTCTTTGGGCCCGAGCTCGATGTAGCCGCGCACCTTGGCCAGGTGGGCCGGGCTGATCATCGGCCCGACTAGGGTGGCTTCATCCAGTGGGTCACCGACCTGGATGCGTCTGGCGCGCGCGGCAAACTTTTGCGCGAAGTCGGCATAAATTGACTGCTGCACCAGGATGCGTGAACCGGCGGTACACCGTTCGCCGTTGTTGCTGAAGATCATGAACACCGCCGCGTCCAGCGCGCGTGCCTGGTCGGCATCCGCAAAAATCACAAACGGTGATTTGCCGCCAAGCTCCATGCTGAATTTCTTCAGGCCGGCGGCTTGCACGATGCGGTTGCCGGTGGCGGTAGACCCGGTGAACGAGATTGCGCGCACGTCCGGGTGGCGGCACAGCGGCTCACCGGCCTGGTTGCCGTAGCCGTGTACGACGTTCAACACGCCGGCGGGAATACCCGCCTCCAATGCCAGTTGGCCGAGACGCGCGGCGCTCAAAGGTGACAACTCGCTCATCTTGAGCACCGCCGTGTTGCCAAAAGCCAGGCACGGCGCGACCTTCCAGGTGGCGGTCATGAAGGGCACATTCCACGGCGATACCAGGGCACAGACACCGACCGGGTGGAACAGGGTGTAGTTGAGATGGGTCTCGGTCGGGTAGGTATGCCCATCGACCCGGGTACACATCTCGGCGAAATAAGTGAAGTTGTCCGCCGCGCGCGGAATGAGTTGTTTGCGGGTTTGGGAGATCACCTGGCCGCAGTCGTTGGTCTCGAGCTCGGATATCTCGGGCACCTGGGCGGCGATCAGCTCGCCAAGATTGCGCATCAGCCGGGCACGCTGCGCAGCCGGTGTGGCGGCCCAGGCGGGAAAGGCGGCTTTGGCTGCTGCCACCGCGGCGTTGACTTCTTCCTCTCCGCCGGCGGCGACCTCGGCCAGCGGTTCCTGGGTGGCCGGGTTGGTGGTTTCGAAATA
>JANNGR010000064.1:0-15061 GCA_031403955.1 Betaproteobacteria bacterium | reverse complement strand
CCCAGGCCGCGCAGGGATTCCGTTCGCAGGGCCAGGGCCATGGCCAGAAACGCCGTCACCACCAGGATGTCGGGGGTGATGGCGTGGGCGTGCACAGCCGCCTTCACAAAGAAACTCATGAAGCCGATCTTCACGCCATGTTCCTTCTCGAACTTTTCCTGGAAGCGCTTGCGCATCTCCATCACTGGGGCCATGTTGACTTCGTTGAAAGTGGTCAATATCGCGTTGGAAGACTGCGACTGCAACAAGCGTTCGGCGACTCGGGCACGCAGGCGGCTCATCGGAACACGTTGCTCGGGCCGGTCACCCAGATTGACTTTGGGCGTCGCCACCTGCGACAGTGGCGGCCGTGCAATACCAGGCGCAATGGCCGCGGCGGCGACGGCCGGAGCAGTAGTGGCAGCAACTGCCGTCAATACGTCGCCTTTAACGACCCGGCCATCTCTGCCTGTGCCTGCAACGGTGCCGGCGGCCAGATTGTTGTCTGCCATCAATTTGGCCGCGGCCGGCATCGCGATGCCGGCCTTGGAACCCGAGGGCGCCACCGGCGCGGCATTAGGCTGAGGTTGGGCAGCAGCCGGCACAGCCGCCGAAACTACCGCAACCGGCCGCCCCTCGGTATCGATGCGCGCAATCAACTGCTCTGCCGCGACGGTGGCGCCATCGGCGGCGACCAGCTCCAGCAACACGCCAGCCGAAGGCGCCGGCACTTCCAGTACCACCTTGTCGGTTTCGACTTCAATCAGAATTTCGTCGACGGCGACGGCATCGCCCACCTTCTTCTTCCACTGCAACAAAGTGGCCTCTGCGACCGACTCGGACAATTGTGGGACCTTGACTTCTACGATGGCCATATCAATTCTTTCGACAACAGGTTTTTATTCGGATCGATGACCAACGCTTATTTGGTGAGAACAAAACCCTTGAGTTTTGCGAACGCGCCATCCACCAATGTTTTTTGCTGTGCCTGATGCAGATGCGAATAACCGACCGCCGGCGATGCCGAGGCGGCCCGGCCGGAGTAACCCAGCTTCTGGCCTTCTTGCATGTTTTCATGGATATAGTGCTGCACGAAAAACCATGCACCCTGGTTTTGTGGTTCGTCCTGGCACCACACGATGTCAATCGCGTTCACATACTTCTTGAGTTCGGTCGCAAATGCCTTGTGCGGGAACGGGTACAACTGCTCGATGCGGATGATGGCTGTGTCTTCCGAGCCCCGCTCTTCCCGCTTGCGGACCAGGTCGTAATAAACCTTGCCGGAACAAGTAATCAGGCGTTTGACTTTCTCTGCCTTCAGTTCCTTGTTGTCGGCAATGACGGTCTGGAAACTGCCTTTGGTGAAGTCCGACAGTGGCGACGCCGCGTCCTTCGCACGCAGCAGGGACTTGGGCGTCATGATGATCAGCGGTTTGCGCAGGTTGCGCACCATCTGGCGGCGCAGGATATGGAAAATCTGGCTGGCCGTGGTTGGCTGGACCACCTGCATGTTTGTGTCGGCACTGAGCTGCATGAAACGTTCAAGGCGGGCCGAACTGTGTTCTGGCCCCTGCCCTTCATAACCGTGCGGAAGCATCAGGGTAATGCCATTGACGCGGCCCCACTTGACTTCACCCGAGGCGATAAACTGGTCTATCACCACCTGAGCGCCGTTGACAAAGTCGCCGAACTGCGCTTCCCAGATCACCAGGGTATTGGGGTCGTTCGACGCGTAGCCATACTCAAAAGCCAGCACCGCTTCTTCGGACAATATGGAGTCGATCACCACGAACGGCGACTGGCCCTCGGCCACGTTCTGCAATGGCGTGTAGGTGCCCTCATCGAACTTTTCACGATTCTGGTCGTGGATCACCGCATGCCGGTGCGTGAACGTACCGCGACCGCAATCTTCCCCACTCAGGCGCACCGGATAACCACTCGCCAACAGGGACGCGAACGCCATGTGTTCACCCATGCCCCAGTCCACCGGTATCTCTCCGCGTCCCATGGCGGCACGATCGGTATAAACCTTCTTCACCAGTTGGTGCGGAGCGACGCTGTCTGGAATCGAGGTCAGCCTGGCCGCCAGACGTTTCCACTCCGTCAGGGGAATGGCGGTGTCGCCGGCGTCGGTCCACTTCTTGTTCAGGTATGGCACCCAGTCCACGGCGTATTTGCTCTTGAAGTTGGTCAACACCGGGTCAAAGGTGTTCTTTCCAGCATCCAGCGCCGCGCGGGTCGCCTTCACCATTTCGTCGCCCAGGCCGGCGTCGAATCCCTGCGCCGCCAGTTTGTCCGCATACAGCCGGCGCGTGCCCGGATGCTGCGCAATCTTCTTGTACATCAGCGGCTGGGTCAACGCCGGTGTGTCCTGCTCGTTGTGCCCCAGCTTGCGAAAGCAAATTATGTCCACCACGACATCCTTCTGGAACTCCATCCGGTATTCCAGCGCCATCTGGGTCGCCAGCACGACCGCTTCCGGATCGTCGCCGTTGACGTGCAGCACCGGCGCCTCGATCATCTTGACCACGTCCGAGCAGTACAGCGTGGAGCGGCTGTCGCGCGGGTCGCTGGTGGTAAAGCCAATCTGGTTGTTGATCACGATATGCACCGTGCCGCCAGTGGAGTAGCCGCGCGTCTCGGCCAAAGCCAGCGTTTCCATCACCACACCTTGCCCGGCAAATGCCGCATCGCCGTGTACCAGCACCGGCAGCACCTGTTTGCCAGCGGGGTCGGCGCGGCGGTCCATGCGCGCGCGCACCGAACCTTCAACCACCGGGTTGACGATCTCCAGATGCGAGGGATTGAAGGCTAGCGTGAGATGGACCGGGCCACCGGGTGTCGACACGTCGGAGCTGAAGCCCTGGTGGTACTTCACGTCCCCACTGGCCAGGTCTTCCGGCGCGGTATGGTCAAACTCGGCAAACAGGTCGGCCGGCAACTTGCCCAGAGAATTGACCAGCACATTAAGTCGGCCCCGATGTGCCATGCCAATCACGATCTCCTGCAGCCCGACGCTGCCGCCACGCTGTATCAACTCATCCATGGCGGCGATAAAACTCTCGCTGCCTTCAAGCGAAAACCGTTTCTGGCCAACGTATTTGGTATGCAGGAATCGCTCCAGGCCTTCGGCGGCCGTAAGGCGGTCCAGAATGTGCCGCTTTTTCTCGGCGTCGAAATTGGGTTTGCTGCGGATGGCTTCGAGTCTTTGCTGCCACCAACGCTTCTGCGTCTGGTCGGTCATGTACATGTACTCGGTGCCGATGGTGCCGCAGTAGGTCTCGCGCAGCGCGTTCATCAGGTCGCGCAGACTCATCCTGTCCTTGCCGAAGAAAGTATTGCTGGTATCAAACACCGCCTCCTGGTCGGCGTCGCTGAAGCCATAAAACGCACTCTCCAACTCCGGAATCTTGTCACGCTCGCGTCGCTTGAGCGGGTCCAGATCGGCCCAGCGGGCACCCACGTTGCGGTAGGCCGCGATCAACTGCTGCACCGCGGTGCGCTTACGGCCCATTTCAGCATCGGTACTGGCCACCACGACCCGGGTGCCGCCGAGTTTGGCGCGCTCCGCAAAGGCATTCACCACCGGCAGGTGCGGAACATCCTTGGCGGAACTGCCGTCTACCGCGGGCACATTCTGTAACGCGTCGAAATAGTCGCGCCAGGAGTCCGGAACGCTGCCTGGATTGGCCAGGTAGTTTTCGTACAGCTCTTCAACATACGGCGCGTTGCCGCCGAAAAGATAGGTGTTGGCCTGGTAGGCGTGGTAGATCGATGGTGGGGTGGGCCCGGTAGGCGAGGTCTGACTCATGGTGCGCTGTACTCCGTTTCCCTTGAGGAAACATTAGCCGGTCGTAGCTGGTTGATTAACCTTCCGCGGCACGGCTGAACCGGTTGGCGGATGCGACTGTGGCATGGGAAGGGCCTGGTTAACCCGGCGATTGTGCCATTGAAGTTATTGCGCCGGCCAACGGTCCGTGCCTCAGCCAAGTGCCGAAAGAATCGCCGCAACGCAGGCTTCGGGCAAATCCCGGTCCATCCGCAAATGAACCTCAGGCGCCTCGGGCAGTTCATATGGGCTGTCGATGCCGGTGAAGTTTTGCAATTCACCCCGCCGGGCCTTGGCGTACAGGCCCTTGGCGTCGCGCCGTTCGCACTCCTGCAACGGCGTGTCAACAAACACCTCCACAAACTCGCCCGGCGCAAACAAGTTGCGTGCCATGCGACGCTCGGTCCTGAAGGGCGAAATAAGGCTCACCAGCACGATCAAACCGGCGTCCGCCATTAGTCTGGCGACCTCGGCCACGCGACGGATGTTTTCCACCCGGTCGGCTTCGGTAAACCCGAGGTCGCGGTTCAATCCGTGGCGCAGGTTGTCGCCGTCAAGCAAATAAGTATGTTTCCCCTCGACGTGCAGGCGTTTCTCCAGCAGGTTGGCAAGCGTGGATTTCCCGGCACCCGACAGCCCTGTAAACCAGATGCACTTGGGCGTCTGGTGCTTCTGCCCGGCACGCGCGGCCTTGTTCAACTCCAGCGCCTGCCAGTGGATATTGCTGGAGCGGCGCAGCGCAAAATCGATCATGCCCGCACCGATGGTGTCAAAGCTGAACTTGTCGATCAGGATGAAAC
The DNA here is from genome assembly GCA_031403955.1 of Betaproteobacteria bacterium. Classification (GTDB taxonomy): domain Bacteria; phylum Pseudomonadota; class Gammaproteobacteria; order Burkholderiales; family Burkholderiaceae_C; genus CAISIP01. The sequence continues at coordinate 10,453 of JANNGR010000064.1, read as the reverse complement.
TGCCCAGGCAGCGGTTTACAGCATAAGGCTCAAACACCAACGGCGCGCTGGTGGAAAGATTGACCACGCCAATCTCGTTCAGGCCGAGCGTCTTGGCGGCCAGGTGTGCGCCGGTGTTCACGTCCTGGCGGTACTTGATCGCCGTGACGGTGGCCGTCACCTCTTTGCAGGCCAGCTTCAACAGGTACTGGCGCCCCGGCAGCATGGGGTGTTCGCTCATCCACAACAGCTTGGCCTCGAACTGGTCAGCCACCTCGGGCGGCGCGTGCGCAGCCACCAGCACGTCGCCCCGGCTCGCGTCGACCTCGTCAGCCAACGTCAGCGTGATGGCGTCGCCGACGCGTGCCTGGTCCACCTCGTCGAAGCCGCGAATCACCGACCTGACCCGGGTTTGCACACCCGAGGGCAACACCCGCACTGCGTCACCCGGGCGCACTACACCCTCTGCCACGCGGCCGCAGAAGCCGCGAAAGTCCAGGTTTGGGCGGTTCACCCATTGCACCGGCATGCGAAATGTTCTGCCTTCGCGCCTATCGCTCAGGTCCAGGGTGTCGAGGTAAGCCATCAGGCTGGGGCCGGTGTACCAAGAGGTGCGCGAACTGGTGACGAACAGGTTGTCACCGTCCAGGCTCGATACCGGAATGGCCTGAATGCCGCTGATTTCAAAGGCAGTGGCAAAGCTTCGGTAGTCGGCCACTATGGTGTTGAAGACGGCCTCGTCAAAACCCACCAGGTCCATTTTGTTCACCGCCAACACCACACGGCGAATGCCCATCATGGCCACGATGCGGCTCACGCGGCGGGTCTGCGTCAACACGCCTTTGCGCGCGTCGATCAGTATTACCGCCAAGTCGGCGGTGGAGGCGCCGGTGGCCATATTGCGGGTGTATTGCTCGTGCCCGGGTGTGTCCGCCACGATGAAGCGGCGCCGGCCCGAGCTGAAGAAGCGGTAGGCCACGTCGATGGTGATGCCTTGCTCGCGCTCGGCCTGCAGGCCATCGACCAACAACGCCAGGTCCATCTTGTCGCCCTGGGTACCATACTGGCGCGAATCGCTTTCCAGCGCCTTAAGTTGGTCGTCAAAAATGTTCTTGCTGTCAAACAGCAGGCGCCCGATCATCGTGCTCTTGCCGTCGTCCACACTGCCGCAGGTGATGAAACGCAGAGTTTCCTTGTTGCCGTGGTTTTGAAACATCAGAAGTAGCCCTCCTGCTTTTTCATTTCCATGGAGCCGGGTAGATCGGAATCGATCAGCCGGCCCTGGCGCTCGGAACTGCGGGTGTTGAAAGTCTCGGCGATCACGGCTTCGAGCGTGTCGGCATCACTTTCAATCGCCGCTGTCAGCGGCCAGCAGCCCAGGGTTCGAAAACGCACGCGCTTCATCACCGCCTTTTCCCCTGGCGCGAACGTCAGGCGCTCGTCGTCCACCATGATCCACTGCCCACCGCGTCGCACCACCGGGCGATCGTCCGCCAGGTAAAGCGAAACAATCGGGATAGACTCCTGCTGGATATATTGCCAGATGTCGAGTTCGGTCCAGTTGCTGACCGGAAATACGCGGATGGTCTCGTCTGGCCGGATGCGGGTGTTGTAGAGGTTCCAGAGTTCGGGGCGCTGCGCCTTCGGATCCCACCGATGACCGGGGGCGCGGAAGGAAAACACACGCTCCTTGGCGCGACTTTTTTCCTCATCGCGCCGCGCGCCGCCAAACACCATATCAAAGCCGTGCGCATCCAGCGCCTGTTTCAAGGCCTGGGTTTTCATGACGTCGGTGTGGTAGTTGCTGCCGTGGGTGAATGGGCCTACGCCATCAGCCTGGCCTTGCGGGTTGGTGTGCGTGATGAGCCGCATGCCGCATTCCGCCACGGTGCGGTCACGGTGCAGGTACATGGCGCGGAACTTCCACAGCGTGTCCACATGCAACAGCGGAAATGGCGGCGGCGCGGGATGGAAGGCCTTGCGCGCAAGCTGCAGCATTACCGACGAATCCTTGCCGATGGAGTACAGCATCACCGGGTTGCGGGCGGTGGCTACCGCTTCGCGGATGATTTCGATCGATTCGGACTCAAGTGCAGTCATCAACAAAGTGCATCCCGATCAAGACAGTATTCAAACGAGTTTAAGTGAGCAAGGATGCCATCCCCACTCAATGCGAATTCAAGCTTCAACCGCAAATGTGGCTGCGTTTGAATGTCAGGAATTTTTACAATCGCGCATGAAAACCTTCCCTGCGAAGCGTCAAAACTCCAAACGCCAGCATTTAACATGTTGAAATTAAAGGAAATTTGAATTTTGTTTCGTTGATTGGCATGGATGATGCTTAACGGTTTGCAAGGCCGGGTTATAGGAATTGGGGAAGTTGAGACATCCTTCGTGGCCCCATTTGGTTGCTTCCCCAAGAAGCAAGCGAGTTCATTCCGTTCATTGTGTCCAAGTCCAAGGAGAAAAAGTGATGTCCAGTCCTAGCTTCAAATTGGCCGCTGTAGCGGCCGGAATTGCGGTGGCCCTAGCGGCTGGCACCGCACAAGCCTCGCACTTCCGCGGCGGTGCGCTAATCCCCACAGTGTCAGCCAGTGGTTTGCTTACGATTAATTCCACGACTTTTTGGCGCCCAAGCGCTACCAATCAATTGGGAGTGGTCGTTGCCGGGGTAGGCGGCACCGCCAACGTCTTTGCGCCCGATGACACCAGCGACAGCCGCTTCACCAAAGTATCCGGGGTGCATACGATTCAATTGCCGGCAGGCGCGGCCAGTTTTGACATCTCGATGTCAAGTTGCTGCCGCGTATCCGGTATTCAGAACTTTGTTGGCAGCAGCTCCACCTCGTGGACCTTGAATTCCTCCATCTTCTGGAACGGCAGCAGCGCCAATACGCCGATTCTGTTCAACTTCTCGAACGTGCAGCCAGAAGTGTTGCGCGGCGCCAACTACGTTGGCAATCTGGGTGCTTTGGGTGGCGCAGGCCTGACGCTTAGTTACGACCAGGTGTTGAACGCCGTGATCAACTCTCAACCACCCGGCTTCACGATCAACGCCGCAACCGGCGCGCTGTTTATCCCGGCCGCCAGCACCGCAACTTATTTGGACAACCCCACCAGCAATATTGGCGCCGACTATAGCTTTAGCGGCAACATATTTGGTCGAACCGCCGCTGGTGCACTGAGTGGTCAAGTCGAATTCGAGTGGTTGTTCGATGCGGTAAATACGGCGGCCAACAACGCACCCAGCGTTAATGACCTGATCATCAATGCACTGGTAGGCGACACGGTGAATGCCACCGTCACCGCCGTGGACGACGGTCAGCCCATTCCTCCTGGCGCGCTGTCCTGGACCAACATCGGCCTGCTCGGTGGCCTCGGCAGTTGCCTCAACGCACCCAGCTTCAACACCGCAACCCAGGCATTTAGCTGGAATACCGCAGGCTGCGCGGTCGGAAGTTACATTTACCAGGTGTCGGTGTCTGATTCATTGTTGACCGACGGTGGGACCATTTCCATCAACCTGGCCGCTCCCGGTAACGGTGTTCCAGAACCAGGCACCTTGTCGCTAATTGGTCTGGCCGCCTTAGGGTTGGGCGCATTCTCCCGCCGTCGCAAGTCCAAATAAGCACGACTTCGGCTCCTATCAAAACTCCCCCGCAAGGGGGAGTTTTTTTTTGCCCGCTCGCCGGCCCCACTACACTTGGCCCACTCCAAGCGCGTTACCGCACCAAACGATGTTCAGCACTGACCCAGGTCGAAATGCTGCCTGCCCGTGCGGCAGCGGCAAAAAATTCAAACGCTGCTGTGGTACGGGCCAAAACGCGCCCGTCCCGGCCAGTGATGGCTTGCCGCAAGCGCTCGCGCTGCTGCAAAACGGCCAATGGTCGCAGGCGGAAAAGCTGCTCTCCAATCTGGTCACGGCGCAGCCGGGCAATGCCACACACCACTATTTATCGGGTTATGCCGCGCTCCAGCGTGGGCGGCACGCGCATGCAGCAGTGGCCATGGGCAAGGCACTCGACCTGGGACTCACCGACCCGGCTGGCTTTTACCATTACGGTTGCGCCTTGGCCGCATTGGGTCGTTATCCGGAAGCTGCGGCCGCTTTCGAGCGGTCGCTGGCAACCAAGCCGGATTTTTTGCCGGCGCGCACCAACCTGGCAAATTGCCGTTTCGAGCTGCGCGATTTCGACCAGGCCGAACGGCACTATCGGGAATCGCTTGCGGGGGATCCGAATAACCTCGCCGCCTGCCATAACCTCGGCCAGGTGTTTTACCTGACCCAGCGGATTGGTGAGGCGATCGAATATTTCCAGCGCGCCGCTGATGCCGCACCGAATGTCGCGGAGTTCCGGGCCAGCCTGGCGACCATGCAGGAAGCCGAGAACCAATTGGATAAGGCCGAATCTTCTGCTCGCACGGCATTGACCTGCGAGCCGCGCAACGTGACGGCCGCTGTCGCTTTGGCCCGGGTGTTGCGTCGGCGCGGGCAAGGCGTGCTGGCCCTCGCCGCGCTCAATGCCGCTGATTTGCGTGCCAGCACGCCACGCACCACGATTGCTTACTGGGCTGAGCGGGGCCAGATTCTCGAGTTGCTGGGCCGCCACCGCGAGTCATTTGACGCTTATGCCCAAAGCAAGACGCTGCTGGCCGAAACACGCATTCGGCCCTACGACCGGCAGGCAGTGGAACAAGCTTTTGCGCAGGAGCGATCCATCCTTACGCCGCAACGGGTGAGTTCCTGGGCGCTTCAACCGCAACCGAGCATGCCGGCGCCCTTGTTCATAGTGGGATTTCCCCGTTCGGGCACCACGCTGCTGGAACAAATGCTGGGTTGCCATTCGATGGTCGTGCCTTGCGGCGAGTTGGAGACCTGCATCGTGCGCGAGACCCAGGATCCGGGCTATCCCGGCAACCTCACCGAGTCAAGCGAAGAGGACCGCCAAAGCCGGCTGGCGGCGTTGCGCGCGGACTACCTGGAAGAGTTACACGGTCATGCCGGAGATGCCCCGGCGGCACGCTACGCGAGCGACAAATTGCCGCTCAACCTGATGCGCATTGGCCTGATCCGCCTGCTCTTTCCCGAGGCCCGGATCATCCATGTGCTGCGCCATCCGCTCGACGCAGTGCTGTCGGCGTATTTCACGCCGTTTCTGTTTGGCAACGAGTGGTCACTGCGGCTGGCCGATACTGCACACCTGTTTGCCCAGTCGTGGCGACACGCCGAGGCAATGCGCGCGCTGCCGGGCACACACTTTATGCGCGTGCGTTACGAAGAACTGGTCACCGATCCAGAACCCATACTTAGGCAGGTATTGGCATTCCTCGAACTTCCCTGGGAACCAGCATGTCTGGACTTCCATCAGAGCCGGCGCGTCGCGCGCACCGCCAGTTATGCTCAAGTCACTCGTGGCCTGTACCAGACTTCCAAGAAACGGTACCTCCCTTACCTGGAATTTATGGGAGCCGAATCGCTGGCCCTGTTACAACCGGTCATCACGCAAGCGGCTTACGAAGTGGAAAACCCATAAACTGCGTGCTGATCACCGGTTTGGGGAAACCATCAAGCCGTGCCATTGCCCGCTTGTGCATTTTTGTTCAAAATCTTAAAGGAAACCTTATGGCCCGCGCGCTTTTCTCTTGTTTGGTCACCACGTTGATGTGCGTTATGGTGCCGGTTTCTCAGGCCTTGCCGCTCGGCAGCAGCCAAGCCCCGCAAGGCGGGTTTGGCCTATCGACGAATCAATGGAAAGATTCGGCCATCCTGGTGGAAGCAGTGGAAATGCTGAAACGCGGCGAGCGCGATAAGGCCAAGGCCAAGTTGGCCCAATTCCTGAAGCAATCCCCGAATGACCCGCGCGGACTGGAGTTGGCCGGCATGATCCTGATGGAGGAAAAAAATTACCAGGTCGCCGTTATCTCATTCGAGCGTGCGCTCTCGATAAACCCGAATAACCCGGAGGCGCTGTCCAAGCTCGGTGTCTCGCTGTTATTGCAAGACAAGAAAAAAGAAGGCGAGGAAGCGCTCAAGAAAGCCATCGCGTTGCGTCCAAGCGATGCACTGGCCCGGCGTTATCTCGGCTGGTTGGAGGAAGGGCGCGGCAACCTGAACGGCGCTGGTGAGCATTACATCGCGGCGCTAAAGGGAGGCGATCTGCGCGCCGGCATGCTGACCGACATTCACCTCGCGTTGGGGCGGGTTTATGGCGCCCTCGGTAGAAACGAGGCTACCATGCGCCTGCTCGCGCCGGTTATCTCCAAGACCGACTCCGGAGAGCTTGCACAGGCGGCGCGGTTCCAACTTGCTTTCGCCTATATCAATCTCAAACGCCCGGAAGCCGACCCTTTGATCCATAGTCTGGAGAAGGCGCTTAAACCGGACAATCCTGAATTGCGTTATCTGTTGGCCTATGCGCAACTCGAATCCAATCCTGCCGGTGCTCGTGACAAATTCCAGGCGCTGGTCAAATCAAATCCCGGCTACGCCGGTCGCACCCGGTTTTTTATCGCCCGCAGTTATGCGCTCGAAGGAAAAGCGGCGCTGGCAGTGAAGGAGCTCGAGGGCCTCGCCGCGGACGTGGACAAACGCGATCTGCCAGAAGTGCTGACCGCCTTGGCGGCCGTACATGTTGGCACTGGTAAAGCATCGGATGCGGCAAACGTACTTGAGACTTATGCCAAAAAACATCCGGATATTCCCGAGATCGCGTATCTGCTGGCTGAAATCCGGTTCCAGGCCGGCGATATCGCCAACACACAGACCCTGCTAAAGCAATTGACATCCCAACACCCCAATCACGCACGATCCTATGCCCTGCTTGGCCAGATTGAACGTAGCCAGAACGTATTGCCCCAGGCTGAGGAGCACCTGAAAAAAGCAGTTGCGCTTGACAGCAACCTGGCCAATGCCTGGGTCAATTTGGCGGGCGTCTATTTGAGCCGCAAGGATCTGGCGAAAGCTGAAGCTGCCGTCAAGCAAGGTCTGGAATCCAACCCAGGCAATGCGCTGTTGCAATACGAACTTGCCAATATCTATGACACGACGGGCAGACGGCAGGAAGCAAATCCGCTTTACCGCAGCATTCTCGCCACCTACCCCACCTATCTGCCGGCATTGAACGCGATTGCAATGAATCTTGCCGAGGGCAGCGATCTTGCAGGCGCCAGGCAGTATGCCGAAAAGGCCTACAAGATCGACAGTCGCAACCCGTCGGTGCAGGATACCTATGGCTGGATTCTTGTCCTGGGCAACGATACCGCCAAAGGCTTGCCCCTGCTCGAGCAAGCCGCCCGCGGCTTGCCGGATGACCCTACGGTCATGTACCACCTGGGCGCAGGCTTGATAAAGGCCGGCAAAGCCGACGAGGGCAAGCGCCATGTACAGCGTTCCCTGACCTCCAGCCTGCCGGAGAATCTGCGCGAAAAGGCGCAATCGCTGGTGAAGTAGGCGGCCGGGGTCGAGCTTGATAATCCGCCCCATGAAGCTCAACCGAAGAACCTGCATCAGCGCCCTGATCAGCACGGTGCTGCCTTTGGGTTCCCAGGCGCGGGGCAACGGCGCGGCGGTTATTGACGAAACCTGGTTTGACGCCGCCCGCCAACGCGACATACCGGTAAAAGTGCGCTGGCCCGATGCAGCCAGACATCCAGGGCCGCGGCCGGTGGTGCTGTTCTCGCACGGGCTGGGCGGCACGATCGACGGCGGCGCGGTGTGGGGGGAAGCCTGGGTAGCGGCGGGCTTCGTGGTGTTGCATTTGCAGCATCCGGGCAGCGACCTGTCAGCCGTGCGCGCGGCTGCCACTTCGTTTGCCGACAAGCGTGGCTTGCGCTCGACAGCCGGGCCCGAGCAACTGGTGGCGCGGTTGCGCGACGCCGGATTTGCGCTGGATGAGGTGGTGCGGCGCCATGGCGCGCAACAAGGCCGCTGGGCCAGTGTGCGGCCCGAGCAGATGGGCATGAGTGGCCACTCGTTTGGCGCCCACACCACCCTCGGAATGGCCGGCCAACGTTACCCGGGCTTTGATGGTGTGGCCGAGCCGCGACTGGCGTCGTTCATTGCATTTTCGCCAACGCTTCCCGCCATGGGTGACGCCCAGCGCGCGTTTGATCGCATGACCCGGCCACTGTTGTCCATCACCGGCACGCGTGACTCGGATGTTGCAGGTACCGGGGCAACACCCGAGCGGCGCAGCGCCGTATTTGCGGCGCTACCCGCGGGTAACAAGGCGCACCTGGTGCTGCAGGACGCCGACCACATGACGTTTGGCGGCCAAACCGGCCGTGCCGCGGAGATTGTGGCGCGCGAGCAGGTCACGCGCGACCTGCAGGCAGCGCAGCATACGCTGGTAGCGGCAGTTAGCACCGATTGGTGGCGCGCCACTTTGCTGGGTGACAAAGAAGCCGGCGCGCGGCTGGCAGCGCCGCAGGGCCTGCGCACCGGCGACCTGTGGCAGCAGAAATAACGGCTACCCGGCGGGGCCAGGACCTTCACACCTCTTCGGTCTCGACCTCGCCGCTGGCCTGGGCGTTGTAACGTGCTCCGGCCACGGTGCCGGTATTGACGGTGGCGTCCAGGCGGGCAATTACATCCGAGCTAAGTTTTACGTCCACGGCGCCCAGATCTTGATGCAGGTGTTCAACTCGCGTGGTGCCCGGAATTGGAACGATATGCGGCGCCTTGTGCAGCAACCAGGCCAACGCGAGCTGGGCGGGTGCACAACCCACGTCACGGGCAATCTGGTTATAGGCGCTCTGCAATTTCAGGTTGGCTGCATAGTTGTCCGGCGCGAACCGGGGCATGCCGCGGCGGATGTCCTTGGCATCCAGCGTGTCCAGATCCAGTTGCACACCACACAAAAAACCGCGCGCCAGCGGGCTGAACGCGACGAAGGCAGTGCCCAGTTCTTCACAGGCCTGCAACACGGCTATCTCGGCATTACGCGTCCACAGCGAATATTCGGATTGCACCGCCGCAATCGGGTGTACCGCGTGCGCTTTGCGCAGCGTGGTGGCGGAAACTTCCGACAGGCCAATGGCCTGGATCTTGCCCGTGCGCACCAGGTCGCTCAACGCGCCGACGCTGTCTTCGATCGGCACTTGCCGGTCCCATCGGTGCAGGTAATAAATGTCGATGACATCGGTCTGCAGGCGCCGCAACGCTGCCTCGCAGGTGGCCTTGATGGTTTGCGGCCGGCCGTCGAGCACGCGCATCAGTTTGCCGTCGCCGGCCACGTCCACCCCTTGCATGCCGCATTTGCTGGCCAGCGTGAAGTGTCTGCGCTGGCCCTTGAGCACCCGTCCCACCAGCGTCTCGTTGGCGCCAAAGCCATACAAGGCAGCGGTGTCGAAAAGGGTTACACCGGCGTCGAAGGCGGCGCGTAGCACTTCTTCACCCTGCTCTGGGGATGGCGGAGTGCCGTAGGCGTGGCTCAGGTTCATGCAACCCAGGCCGATGGCGCTGACGCTGAAGGGGCCGATTTTTCTTTGCTGCATGCTGGGTTTCCCGATCGCCCGTTCAGGCATTCAGTTGTTGTTCCAGCTCGTGCAGCACCTGGTAACACGGCAACACCGCGGCGACGCTGGAGTTGGGCTCGCGGCCTTCGCGGATGGCGGCAAAAAACTCGCGGTCCTGCAGCTCGATGCCGTTCATCGACACATCCACTTTGGAGACATCGATTTTTTCTTCCTTGGCCGTAAACAGGTCGTCGTAACGCGCGATGTAGGTTGCCGTGTCGCCGATGTAACGAAAAAACGTACCCAGCGGGCCGTCGTTGTTAAAACTCAAACTCAGTGTGCAAATGGCCCCGCTGGCGGCTTTGAGCTGGATGCTCATGTCCATTGCAATACCCAACGTCGGATGGATCGGGCCCTGCACCGCATTGGCCTTGATGATCGGGCTGCCGCACTGGTAGGCGAACAGATCCACCGTGTGCGCGCCGTGGTGCCACAACAGGTGGTCGGTCCAGGAGCGGGCCTGGCCCAATGCATTCATGTTGGTGCGGCGAAAGAAGTAGGTTTGCACATCCATTTGCAGGATGTTGAATTCGCCCGCTGTGATCTTCCGGTGCACATACTGGTGGCTGGGGTTGAAGCGCCGGGTGTGGCCACACATCGCGACCAGGCCACTTTGTCTGGCCTGGGTCACCACGTCCTGGGCCCCCTGTAGTGTGTCGGCCAGCGGAATCTCTACCTGCACGTGTTTGCCGGCCTTCAGGCACGCGACGCTCTGGGTCGCGTGCATCTGGGTTGGCGTGCACAGGATGACCGCGTCCACCTCTGTCAGTGCCAGGCTGTCCGCCAGGTCAGTCGTCACATGGCCGATGCCATATTTGGCCGCGACTTCCCTGGTTTTTTCCAGTTCCCGGCTGACCAGCGATACCACTTCGACGCCACTTATGTTCTGGATGCCGTCCAGATGTTTGATGCCGAAAGCACCGGCGCCGGCCAGGGCGACTTTGATGGTCTTGCTCAT
>JANNGR010000063.1:0-2879 GCA_031403955.1 Betaproteobacteria bacterium | reverse complement strand
GAAGGCGGAAGCCCGTCGCAATGAGCTGGCCAGCGAATACAACAACGGCGAACCCGACAAGCGTGGAGACGAGGCGCGCAACTACCAGAAATACCAGGACCGGGTGGCGGATCTCAAAGCCAGCCTGGCCCGCCAAGATGGCGACATCGCAGGCATCCGTCGCGAGTTGGGGCGTGTTCCTGCCGCCAAATAGCGGGCCCGCGCCATCGCCCCACGACTCCATTTCAGCCGGTCCCGCCGCGGCGCGTTTTCGCTCTTTTGACCTGCTGGCCACGTTGGTGGCGGTGCTGCGCGCGGACGGCTCGGTGCTGTTCGCCAACGCGGCGCTGGAAGACGCGCTCGGCACCTCGCGCCGGATCATCGAGGAGTCGCAGTTCGCGGACTTTTTCACCGAACCCCAGGCCTTGCGCAATGCCGTGCAGGCAGCCGATGGAAACCAGTTCGCGGCCCTGCGCTACGATGCATGGCTCAGGCGATTGAGCCATGATCCGATTCCGGTACACGTAATCGTTACCCAGACCGAATTGCCCGGGGAAATCGTCGTCGAGTTGCTGCCGCAGGAGCAGCAGGCCCGGCAGGACCGCGAGGAACGGCTTGCCGGCCAGGCGCAAGCTAACAAGGAACTGATCCGTAATCTCGCGCACGAGATAAAGAATCCTTTGGGCGGCATCCGGGGCGCGGCCCAATTGCTTGAGATGGAGGTACTCGATCGCGGCCTAAAGGAATACACCCAGGTGATCATTCATGAGGCGGATCGTTTGCAGACGTTGGTGGACCGCCTGCTCGCGCCGCACCGGCGACCGCACCTGGTGGGCGACGTCAATATTCATGAGGTGTGCGAGCGGGTGCGCTCCCTGATCGTGGCCGAATTTCCGCGCGGACTGCGGGTGGTGCGTGACTACGACATCTCGATTCCCGAATTGCGCGCCGACCGGGAGCAGTTGATCCAGACGGTGCTGAACATTGCCCAAAACGCATGCCAGGCGCTCGTCGAGAGAATTGCCGCCGGTGATGCAGTGTTGACTTTTCATACCCGCGTGGTGCGTCAAACTACGTTTGGCAAACAGCGTTACCGGTTGGCACTGGAATTGCATGTAATTGACAACGGGCCTGGAGTACCTGACTCGATCAAGGACCGCATTTTTTATCCGTTGGTGTCGGGCCGGGAAGGCGGGTCAGGGCTGGGGCTGACATTGGCGCAAACTTTTGTACAGCAACACCACGGCACGATCGAGGTCGACAGCGTGCCAGGATGCACGGATTTCAAGATATTGGTACCACTTCCTTAATGCGATCCTTGACGTAAAGACATACATGAAGCCAATCTGGATCGTGGACGATGACCAGTCCATCCGTTTTGTCCTCGAAAAGGCCTTGCTGCGCGAAAACCTGGCGACCCGAAGTTTCACCAACGCGCGCGACGTGCTGGCGGCGCTCAACAGCCCAGGCGACAAGGAAGGGCCGCAAATTTTGGTCAGCGATATTCGCATGCCCGGCGGTTCGGGTCTGGACTTGCTGGAGAAGGTGAAGGAAAAACACCCGGGATTGCCGGTCATCATCATGACCGCGTACTCGGACCTGGACAGCGCGGTGTCAGCGTTTCAGGGCGGTGCTTTTGAATATCTGCCCAAACCGTTTGACTTGCCCAAAGCGGTAGAGCTGATCCGCCGCGCCGTGCAGGAGAGCCAGCGAGAAGAGGTACTCGAACAACGGGTCGAGGGTGCGCCCGAAATGCTGGGCCAGGCGCCGGCCATGCAGGATGTGTTCAGGGCCATTGGCAGATTGAGCCAAAGCAGCGTAACGGTAATGATCACCGGCGAATCGGGCTCCGGCAAGGAACTGGTGGCGCGTGCATTGCACAAACATTCACCGCGTGGCGACGCCGGCAACAAGGGGCCATTCGTGGCCATTAACACGGCGGCCATTCCCAAAGACTTGCTGGAAAGCGAATTGTTTGGTCATGAACGTGGTGCGTTCACTGGCGCGCAAGCCATGCGGCGTGGCCGGTTTGAGCAGGCCGACGGGGGCACGCTGTTTCTGGACGAAATTGGCGACATGCCGTTCGATTTGCAGACCCGGCTGCTGCGTGTATTGAGTGATGGCAATTTTTACCGCGTTGGCGGGCACTCGGCGGTCAAGGCCAATGTGCGGGTGATCGCGGCCACCCACCAAGACCTGGAGCAGCGGGTGCGTGATGGCGCCTTTCGGGAGGATTTGTTTCACCGCCTTAACGTGATCCGGCTACGTTTGCCGGCGCTGCGCGAACGCCGGGAAGACGTGCCCGCGCTGACCCGCCATTTCCTGGCGCAAAGCGCGATCCAGTTGGGCATCGAGCCCAAGCGCATCACCGACGCCGCGTTGGCGCGCCTCGGCACATTCTCGTTTCCGGGCAATGTGCGCCAGCTAGAAAACATCTGCCATTGGCTGACCGTGATGGCGCCGGCGCAGGTGATAGAACCCAAGGACTTGCCGCCGGAAGTACTGGCCGCCTCCGATGCGGCAGTGGTCCCCTCGCAAGCGCCGTCCCCGGTCGTGCCGCCTTTGGAAGGTGCGAGTGGTCCAGGTGCCCTGCAACAGAGCCCGGACGAGGCCGTTACTGATCGACCACCAGGCGACGTGGTGCCGGACCCGGCGCCGGCGGATTCGCATCCGGAACAATGGGAGCAAGCGTTGGAGGTCAAGGCGCTGGAACTGTTGTCCAGCGGTATCCCCGATGTGTGGGACGTATTGACGCGGCGTTTTGAATCCAGGATGCTCAAGGCCGCGCTGCTGGTCACCAAGGGCCGCCGCATCGAAGCCGCTCAGAAGCTGGGCATTGGACGCAATACCATCACGCGCAAAATCCAGGATCTCGGCCTGGAGTAAGCGTCGCCGGCGTG
>JANNGR010000062.1:0-11660 GCA_031403955.1 Betaproteobacteria bacterium | reverse complement strand
CCCCCCCCCCCGCGCCGCCCACCCACCTCCCAAGCGCCCCGGCTGGTCTAGGCGTCGTACTTGAACGACAGGGAAACCCGCGCTCGGTAGGCGACGACCTTGCCGTCTTCGATCTTCAGGTCGAGCTTTCCGACTTCGGCTACACGCAGATCGCGCAGCGACTTGGCCGCGGTCTCTACGGCGCTTTTCGCCGCGGCTTCCCACGAAACTTCGCTGGTGCCGATGATCTCCGTGACGCGGTAAACGCCAGCTTCAGTACTCTTCTTTGCCATGTGATTTTCTCCTTCGGGTTGAGAGGCGCGGGACCAGTTCCTCACGCCTCAGGAAACGATCATAGGCTATGGCCGATTGCGCCCCTGCAGGCGGATGCCTGCGTCAGTCATGCGCGTCGCGAAACCGGGTGTCCCGCTAGCGAAAAAAATCTTCCAGCAGGCGCGCCAGTTGCTCAGGCTGGTCATGGTGCAGCATGTGGCCAGCGTCCTGCACCACGGCGATACGGCATTTGGGCACGGCGTTCAGCCGCTGGTGGTACTCGGCCAGCGTGAACTTGTCTTGCCACCATAGGGCTAACGAGTCGTCGCTGGCTTCAACCGCCAGCACCGGCATGCTGAGGCATTTGTAGATTTCCATCATCTCATCGACCCGCATCAGTTGCGCGTTGACGATCTTGTGTGCCGGGTCGCCCAGAATTTCCCATTCTCCGGTGTCGTTCTCGCGCGCCCAATGGGTGGCGAGCCAATTAGCCTTGTCCTGCCCTGCCTGGTCGCGCGCCAGCCGCGGGTTGGTCTTGGTCAACCGGCGCGCCACGCCGGCGGCATTGTTGTAGGCGCGCAGCGCCAGGCTGCCGCGCTGCAGTTGCTTGAGTTGATCGATCCACTTCGCGTAGCGTTTCGGGGCCTCATCGGCTGGTAAAACCGGTCCGCCGAAACCTTCCAGATTGACCAGGCGGCGCACGCGCTCGGGGCGAATGCCGGCGTAATACATCACCACGTTGCCACCCATGCTGTGACCAACCAGGTCCACCGGCTGCCGCGGCGCGTAGTGGTCAAGCAGAAAGTCCAGGTCGGCCATGTAGTCCGGATACCAGTAGTTGTCGACCGGCGCGGCGGTAGTCTGGCCATAACCACGCCAGTCGGGCGCGATAACGTATCGCCCCTGCATGAATGGGTCCGACAACGCGTCCACTACAAACTGGTAAGACGCCGCCACGTCCATCCAGCCGTGCACCATCACCAGCGGCGCCACACCCGGCGTGGGTTGGCCCCAGGTCCATACGTGGTAGTTGAGGTTGCGAATCGGGACAAACTCGCTGCGGGCCGTTCTCTTGACTTGGTACATTAACACCATGATAAGGAGGCTTGTCGTGCCACGCAGTCAACTGAAGGACACACCGATGCCTCTGCGCGACGCCGACAACTACCTGGCCATGCACAGCGGCTTTGGCTGGCGCGTGCCAGACCGGTTCAACATTGCGCAGGTTTGTTGCGCCCGCTGGGCCGCACAGCCGGACGCCGCAAAAAGAATCGCCGTGCACGCTGACGGGCCTGGACTTCTCCCCGGCACGCATTCGTATGCCGAGTTGCAACAGTGCGCGAACCGGCTGTCCAACGCTTTGGCGGTGCTGGGTGTGGAGCGCGGTGACCGGGTGGCGATTGTGATGCCGCAGCGTTTTGAAACCGCGGTTGCCTACATGGCGGTACTGCAGATGGGCGCGGTCGCCATGCCCTTGTCGATGCTGTTTGGTCCCGAGGCACTTGAGTTTCGCCTGCACGACAGCGAGGCGGTGCTGGCCATCTGCGACAGCGCCGCCATCGATTGCTTGTCTTCGGTGCGGGGAAATTGTCCGATGTTGCGCAGTGTGATTCGGGTCGGTATTCTGGAATCGGACCTCAACCCCTGTTTTAACGATGTGCTGGCACAAGAACCGGAACAATTCGCCCCGCTGCCAACCCGCGCCGACGATGCCGCCATCCTGATCTATACCAGCGGCACCACCGGCCAACCCAAGGGCGCGCTGCTGGCGCACCGCGCGCTGATCGGAAACCTGAGCGGATTCGTCTGCAGCCAGAACTGGTTTGGGTTCGACCCCAACGGGCTGAACACAGCAACACAAAGCATTTTCTGGTCTCCGGCCGACTGGGCCTGGACCGGAGGGCTGATGGACGCCTTGCTGCCCACGTTGTATTTCGGCCGTCCCATAGTTGCCTGGAACGGCCGTTTCAGTCCACAGACCGCTTTCGAGTTGCTGGAAAAATATGCCGTCACGCACACTTTTCTGTTTCCGACGGCACTCAAGGCGATGATGAAGGCCTACCCACAACCGGGCCTGCAATTCAAACTGTCGCTGCAGGCGATCATGAGCGCGGGCGAGGCGGTCGGTGACGCCGTGTTTGATTATTGCCGCGATGAATTATTTGTCACGGTCAATGAGATGTTTGGCCAGACCGAAATCAACTACATCGTCGGCAATTGCGCGATGAACGGCGCGACCGGGTCCGGCGTCGGCTGGCCGTCCAGACCCGGCAGCATGGGCAAGGCTTACCCGGGCCATCGGGTCACGCTGCTCGATGACGCCGGCCACGCGTGTGCGGCGGGCGAGATTGGCGATGTGGCGCTGAACCGTTTCGACCTGCATGGCGATCCTGACCCGATCGTTTTTCTGGGCTACTGGAAAAACCCGGCGGCCACCGCCGCAAAATTCACCGGCGACTGGTGCCGCACCGGTGACCTGGCAATACGTGACGCCGATGGCTACCTGTGGTACCAGGGCCGCTCGGACGACGTGTTCAAGTGCGCCGGTTACCGTATTGGCCCTGGTGAAATTGAAAACTGCCTGGTCAAACATCCGTGCGTGGCGAACGCCGCCGTAGTTCCCAAACCGGACCGGGAGCGCGGCGCCGTGGTCAAGGCCTATGTGGTGCTCTCAAGTGCGTTTGCCGCCGAACGTGCAGGTCAGGCCAACGACTGCGCGAGTTTTGACGCCGCTTTGGTGGCCCAACTGCAACAACATGTGCGCGGCAAACTCGCGCCTTATGAATACCCGAAAGAGATTGAATTCGTCACCGAACTTCCGATGACGACCACCGGTAAGGTGCAGCGCCGCATCTTGCGATTACAGGAAGAAGCGCGCGCGACACAACCAGCAACCGTATGAAAAAAATCCAGCTCGGTCACAGCGACCTGCAGGTTAGCCACATTTGCCTGGGCAGCATGACCTTTGGCGAACAAAACACCGAGGCCGATGGACATGCCCAGCTCGATTACGCCGTTTCACGTGGCGTCAACTTTATCGACACGGCCGAGTTGTATCCGGTCATGGCCCGGGCCGAGACTTATGGAAACACCGAGCGCATCATCGGCAACTGGCTGGTCAAAAATCCTGGCCGGCGCAAAGAGATGGTGTTGGCCAGCAAGGTCGCTGGGCCGGCGCGGGGCTGGGAGTGGGTGCGCGGCGGCGGCGCGCCAAGCCGGCAAAGCGTGGTGCAGGCCTGCAACGCCAGCCTGAAGCGCCTGCAGACCGATTGCATCGACCTGTACCAGATTCATTGGCCGAACCGCAATATTCCGCTGTTCGGCACGATCTATTTCGACCCGGGCGCCGAACGTGAGGAGCCACCCATCCAGGATCTGCTGGAGGGCATGGCCGAGTTGGTGCAGGCCGGCAAGATCCGATATGTCGGCCTGTCCAACGAGACGCCCTGGGGCGTGATGGAATTCGTCCGGCTCGCCGACAGGCACGGATTGCCGCGCGTAGCCAGCCTGCAAAACGCGTACAACCTGCTGAATCGGCATGTGGAAAACGGTCTCGACGAAGTCTGTTTCCGCCAGCGGGTCGGCGTTCTGGCTTATTCACCGTTGGCGTTTGGTCGCCTTAGCGGGAAGTATGAGAAGGGCGGGTATTCCAAAGACGGGAAACCGCTCGGCCGGCTGACCCATTTCCCCGCCACCTGGAGTCCGCGCTACATGCGCCCTGAAACGATTCTGGCGACCCGCCGTTATGGCCAGATTGCCCGCGCTTATGGTTTGACATCAACCCAGCTCGCGTTGGCGTTTTGCCTGCACAAGACTTGTATAACCAGCACGATAGTCGGCGCCACTTCGGTGGAACAACTCGGGCAGTGCCTGGACGCAGCCGACGTGACACTGAAACCCGAGGTGCTGGAAGCGATCGACGCGGTGCGCTGGGAGTTGCGCGACCCGGCGCAATAAACATGGCGCGACGCGAACACGTTGCACAAACGCCGGCGACCCGGTTCCTGCGTTCGCACCAGGCGGCGTTTAGCGGGCATGTCTATGACTATGTTGAACTCGGCGGCGCGTTACACAGTGCCGAGTTGCTGGGTGTGGACCCGTTTGTCGTGGTCAAGACGCTCGTGATGGAGGACGACCGGGCACGGCCGCTGCTGGTGCTGATGCACGGCAACCGCAAGGTTGATACCCGAAATCTGGCGCGGCAGATCGCGGCCAAGTCGGTCCAGGCGTGCCGACCGGATGTCGCCAACCGGCACAGTGGTTACCTGGTCGGTGGTACGTCACCCTTTGGCACTCGCAAAACCATGCCGGTGTATTACGAGCAGTCGATTGCGGCGCTGCCCCGCATACTGATCAACGGCGGCCGGCGCGGTTATCTGGTCGAACTCGATCCGGCCACCTGTATCCGGCTGCTCGACGCACAGCCGGTGTTGTGTGCATTGGCGGAATGAGGGCCGCTGCACGATAACCGGGGCGCGGATGTTGATGAACGCACGCAACGACGTATCCGCCAGAGCCCGATGCTTTCCGTCCGGCAGCAGTTTGCCCAGGCGAAGCGGCGCCAGCCGGTAGGGACACAGTCGTCCATCGCGACCGGCGCTCCGGACGCGTCCCGGTACAGGACAAGCGGCTCGTCCAGCAGCGTCCGTGCAACCAGCTCTCCGTCCTTGAGAGCCTCGGACCACAGCGCCGCGTACCAGCAATTCTTCAAATAAGTCATCGTTTCGGTCCCGATAGGTTGTCCCGCTTATGCATGGCCGCCCATGCGCGACTCAGCTCGAACTTGCGCACAGCGCCTCGATCACCGGCTATGCCGCGTCATCACGTGGTTGAAAGATGGCCAATGCCCCGTTCTGATGAGCACAGGTGGGTCGGATTTCGTGAGCGTCGAGGCGTGCTGAAAAATCGAGCTTTATCGGTCAATCAAGGACCACATTTCTCTGGATGAAGGCTAATATTGTTGCCATGAATACTCCACAATTCGCCCCAAATTTGCTTACCGCCGCGCCGGGCGAGGACACCGACCCGCAGGAGACTTGCGAATGGCGCGACGCCTTCCTGGCCATGCACAGCGCGCAGGGGCCGGACCGCAGCCGGTTCATTCTGGATCAACTGGTACGCCTCGCGCGCGCCCAACACATTGAGTGGCAGCCCGACTTGTGCACGCTCTATGTGAACAGCGTGTCGGTGGACCGTCAGCCCGCCTTCCCGGGTGATCTGGCCATGGAAGAGCGACTGGCTGCGATCATGCGCTGGAACGCGCTGGTTATGGTGGTGCGCGCCAACCAGGCGTATGGCGAGCTGGGTGGCCACATTGCCAGTTATGCCAGCGCGGCCGACCTGTTCGAGACTGGCTACAACCATTTCTTTCGTGCGCGCAACGACCAGAGTCTGGGTGACCTGGTGTTCTTTCAGCCGCACAGTGCGCCCGGGGTGTATGCCCGCGCGTTCCTCGAGGGTCGCCTGAGCGAGCAGGACCTGATGTTTTACCGCCAAGAAATCCGCGCGCCGCAAACGGTCACCGGCGCGGGCGCGCGTGGCTTGTCAAGTTACCCGCATCCGTATCTGATGCCCGACTTCTGGCAGTTTCCGACTGGCTCCATGGGCATCGGCCCGATCAGTTCCATTTTTCATGCCCGCTTCATGCGTTACCTGACACATCGCCAGTTGCTCAACTGCGAAGGCCGAAAGGTGTGGGGGGTGTTTGGCGATGGCGAGATGGACGAGCCCGAATCCATGAGCGCGCTTACGCTGGCCGCGCGCGAGGGGCTGGACAATCTGGTCTGGGTCGTCAACTGCAACCTGCAGCGCCTGGACGGACCGGTGCGCGGAAACGGCCGCATCATTGACGAGTTGGAGAAACTTTTTGCCGGCGCTGGCTGGCGAGTCATCAAGCTGATTTGGGGCAGCGATTGGGATGGCCTGTTCGCCCGCGACACCACCGGTGCGCTGACGCGTGTCTTTGCCAACACGGTAGACGGGCAGATGCAGACCTTTGCCGCCAAGGACGGGCGCTACAACCGGGACCACTTCTTTGGCCAGAACCCTGAGCTGGTTCGCCTCGCGCAGGGCATGACGGATGAGCAGATCGACCGGCTCAAGCGTGGCGGTCATGACCTGGTGAAGATCTTTGCCGCCTATGCGGCTGCCGCATCGCACCACGGACAACCCACGGTGATCCTGGCGCACACCAAGAAGGGCTACGGTATGGGCAGCGCAGGGCAGGGCAAGATGACCACACACAGCCAAAAGAAGCTTGACCAAGGCGACCTGATCGAATTTCGCAACCGGTTCAACTTGCCGCTGACTGACGAACAGGCCAAGTCGCTCTGCTTTTACAAGCCGGCGCAGGACAGCGCGGAAATACGTTATTTGCAGCAACACCGCGAAGCCTTGGGCGGCTACCTGCCCAGGCGCGAAACAGGTTGCGATCCCGTGCCGGTGCCTGACCTCGCCGCCTATGGCGCATTCGCCACGCAGGCGGCGGACAAGGTGATGAGCACTACCATGGCTTTCGTCCGCATGCTGGGCGGTTTGCTCAAGCACCCAACGCTGGGTCCGCGCATTGTGCCCATCGTGGCCGATGAGGCGCGCACCTTCGGCATGGCGAACCTGTTCAAGCAAGTGGGTATTTACTCGAGTGTGGGGCAAAGGTATTCGCCCGAGGATATCGGGTCGGTACTGAGCTACCGCGAAGCGCTCGACGGCCAGATTCTGGAGGAAGGCATCTCGGAGGCCAGCGCCATCGCCAGCTGGACCGCCGCGGCCACCAGTTACAGCGTACACGGCCTGGCCATGCTGCCGTTCTACATTTATTACTCGATGTTCGGCTTTCAGCGCGTGGGCGACCAGATCTGGGCCGCTGCCGACCAGCGTGCGCGCGGCTTCTTGCTGGGTGCCACCGCAGGGCGCACCACCTTGGGCGGTGAAGGCCTGCAGCACCAGGATGGCAGCAGCCACCTGGTCGCCTCGACCATACCCAACTGCAAGGCCTGGGATCCGGCCTTTGCAGGCGAGTTGGCGGTCATTGTTGACCGCGGCATGCACGAGATGTTGGAGGAGCAGAAAGATGTTTTCTACTACATCACCCTGATGAACGAGAACTATGCGCAGCCCAGCCTGCCCGAGGGCGTGCGCGAGGACCTGCTGCAGGGCTGCTACAAGTTTGGCCATTGGCCGCCCGCGAGCCCAAGCGGTGATACAGGCCCCGGGACTCCGCGCCAGGTGACCCTGCTTGGCTCGGGCGCCATACTCACCGAGGTTATCAAGGCGGCACAACAGTTGACGCTTCAAGGCGTGGCGGTGGATGTGTTCAGCGTGACCAGTTGGAGTGAACTGGCGCGCGAAGGCCTGGCGCGTCAAGCGGCCCGCACGGCCGAAGGCCAGTCCGATTTGCCTTTCATAACGTGCCAGCTAACGCAAAGCGCCGGGCCCATCATCGCCGCCACCGACTATGTGCGTGCCGTGCCCGAATCGATCCGGGCCTATGTTCCCAACGGACGAAGCTACCTTGCGCTGGGCACCGATGGTTTTGGCCGCAGTGACACGCGGGCGGCATTACGCGCCTGGTTCGGGGTCGACGCGCGCAGCATCGCGCAGGCTGCTTTGGCCGCGCTGGCTGCGTGAGCACCGCCCGGTCGCGGCCGGGCGCGGCCAGGAGTTCGCGCGCCAGGCGACATGCTGATTGGGGCGGATAAACGCATAACCTGCACCATAGAGATCGGCAATCAGTTTCTGGTCTGGTTTGAGTACCTTCAACGGCACATCGGTTTTGCGCGCTGCATCGCGTGCGCGTTCAATCTCCGCGTTATCCGATCCATCCGTGACGAGCAAGGTGAACCCCGGTCCGAAATGGAACGTATAGTCTGTTCATTGCGAACGGCAATCATCACGGACAGCGTCAGCGCGAGTGAACCAGCATCTTGCTCACGGCGGCCTCGTCCCAGTCGATGCCACTGCCTGCCCGGTCGGGCACATGAACCATCCCATTTTTCACTGAAAACGGCTCTGCGATGAATGGGTGTGCCCAGTCCCGCCATTCCAGCCAGTGGGGGCTCTCGGACGCCCGCAAAAGATGTGCCGAGACTTCGGGATACAAATGACTTGAGAGCGGGATCCCGGCGGCTCCGGCGATTGCGGCACAGCGCATGAAGCCAGTCACGCCCCCGATTCGCATCAGGTCGGGCATGAACAGGTCGGCGGCTTTTGCCTGCACGGCCTTGTAGAAGCTACGCGACCCGTACAGGTTCTCACCGATCTGAATCGGAGTCTTCAGTTCCCGTGCCAGTTGAGCGCATCCATCAAAGTTGTCGTAAGCGATCGGCTCTTCGAACCACTGCAAGCCCTCACCGTCCAGCGCGTGCAATCGCACCAGAGCCTCGCCGAGATCCAGACCTTGGTTGAAATCCGTCATGATGCGCACACCGGCACCCACCGCGCTTCGGACGGCGTCCAGCGCGGCGACATCTGCTCTGAAATCCTCACGTCCCAGCCGCATCTTGATCGCCGAGAAATTTCCCTCCGCGACGAGCGACAAGGCCTCGTCTTGCAACTGATCTGGCGGAAGAAGCCACAAGCCGTTGGTGTTATACGCACGCACGGGTCCCGTGCTCGCCCCCAGATATTGGGCGAGGGGTTGACCCGACGCCTTCGACACTGCATCCCAGATCGCCATGTCGACGGCTGATGCGGCAACTAGACCAATACCTTCCCTGCCCGACAGATGCATTGTCTGCGCTGCGGTCTTGAAGCAATCCACCGGTGATAGCGGCTTAGATCGAATAGCCTCCGCGATCGCCAGAATTGCCGGGAGAATGTACTCTGCGGACTTGAGGACGTAAGGTTCGAGGTAGCTGCGACCTATGACATCCTCATTGGTCAACAAATCGACAAGAATGAACGGCCATTCAGTGTATTTGCCAATAGTCGGGTTCGACAGGATAGGGCGCCGTAATGGGACCGATAGAACGCGCAGCTTGATGCTGTGCAATGTCAGTTGGGGAACTAAGTTAGTTGAAGCGTTCACGTTTAATCCATGCCAAAAAATAATGACCTTGCGCCTGTTTTCCAAACTTCTTAGACTGCCCATTATGCGGACTTCCCGTCTTGCCGCTGGGCCGCGATCCAGCGTTGCTCGAACGTCATCGGGCTGACGGTGCCCAATGTCGAGTGCAATCTCTTGTAGTTGTAAAAGGTATTCGGGTCGATCACTTCGTCCATGGCGTCGCGTCGGGTGGCGAACCTTCTGCCGTACAGCCTGCCCACTCTCAAATTGCCCCACTGGCTTTCGGTCCGGGCGTTGTCCCAGCAGTCACCTTTGCCGCTCATCCATGAGCGCGTCCCGTAGCCCTTTAGCGCGTCCTGGAAGTCATGGCTGCAATACTGGCTTCCCCGGTCCGAGTGAAAGATCAAGCCAGGCTCAGGACAGCGTCTAAACCACGCCATACGCAGCGCATCGGTGACCGCGCTGATGTGCATATGGGGCGTCATGGTCCAGCCCACCACCAGGCGGCTGAACTGGTCAGGGACGAGGTCTACACACCACTGAAATCCACTGCGGCATCAGGGCGTTCTCTGCTGGTGGCAATTTCTACCTGCTACAGGATTGCGGGGTGCGCAATCGGTGGTACCGGCGCGCCAGCATCCGGGCCCCCACAAGCCCAGCAAGGCCAAACCCAAGCTCGACAACCCCCACCACCCCCCAACCCAACGATATCCAAGCTCAGGTCGTGCATCGAGAAGTTGAAACGCAATGGCCTCGTGACGAAAAGCGCGATTGGCACAGCGATGGATGACCGCCTGTTTGCAGAGTTCCTGTTAAAACGGAGGCAGAGAAAATTGCTGTAACCGAATCGTTCAGCCAGGCGCGCGGGTGCGCACCGCCTCGCGCTGTTGTCCGGCCGGGGCCGATGTCTATCTCGTCGCTCTGGCAGCCAGCGACGGCCCAGCCCCTTAACGCACCAAGCGGATCCAATCCAAGCCGTTTACGAGTATGGCCGATCCTCCCGCACGGTTCAGCGCTCAGATACAGGCCGCCCGAATGCGGCAATCTCGGTGTAAACCCGATTGACGGCCAGCGGTTTGGCGTCGACGATAGAACTTTTATGCGCGAGTCAATACCCATGACAGAAAACAAGCCTACCCGCCGTCGCAGCCTGCTCAAAGGCGTGGCAGTCGCGGCCGGAGCCCTTTCGGCACCGATGGTGTCCGTAGCGCAGACCACGTCGTTCCGTTTCCAGAGCACTTGGCCGGCCAAGGACATCTTCCACGAGTACGCCAATGATTTCGCCAAGAAGGTCAATGACATGGCCGGTGCCCGCCTCAAAATCGAGGTTCTGCCTTCCGGCGCCGTAGTGCCCGCATTCCAGTTGCTCGAAGCCGTGAACAAGGGCACGCTGGACGGCGGCCATGGAGTGGTGGCCTACCATTACGGCAAGCAGGCAGCACTGGCGCTGTGGGGCTCGGGCCCGGCTTTCGGCATGGACCCGAACATGCTGCTGTCCTGGCACAACTATGGTGGTGGCAAGGCGCTACTCGAGGAGATCTACAAGTCGATCAACATGGACGTGGTGTCCTACCTTTATGGCCCCATGCCGACCCAGCCGCTGGGGTGGTTCAAAAAGCCGGTGGCCAAGGTCGAGGACATGAAGGGGTTGAAGTTCCGCACCGTCGGCCTGTCGGTCGACATCTTCACTGCGCTGGGCACGGCCGTGAATCCGTTACCCGGAGGCGAAATCGTGCCGGCGCTGGACCGTGGCCTGATCGACGCCGCCGAGTTCAACAACGCCTCTTCCGATCGTACGCTTGGTTTTCCCGATGTAGCCAAGAACTGCATGTTGCAGAGCTTCCACCAGAGTGGCGAACAGTTCGAGATACTGTTCAACGGTCCGAAATACAAAGCTCTGCCGCAGGAACTCAAGTCGATCATCGACTACGCCGCCCAGGCGGCGAGTGCTGACATGAGCTGGAAGGCGATTGATCGCAATTCAATGGACTACATCGAGCTGAAGAAGGCCGGCGTCAAGTTTTACAAGACGCCCGACGCTATTCTGAGGGCCCAGTTGGCGGCTTGGGACAAGATCGTCCCCGCCAAGAGCGCGGACAACCCGCTGTTCAAGAAGGTGATCGATTCTCAGAGGGTCTTCGCCGAACGCGCCGGCCAGTGGCAGAACGACTACATGGTCGATTTCAAAATGGCATACAACCACTCCTTCGGAAAAAAGAAATCCTGATTCCCGGCGTTTCTTGATTCAACCGGCCGTCCGGTCATTCTGGATGGCTGGTTTTGTTTTCGCAGCCCCCTGAAGGGCCCACGGAATCCGCATGAGAGTTCAAAGACTTCTTCACACCGCCGACGAGCTCAGCACCTGGGTGGGCAAGGCCGCGGCCTGGCTGATCGTGGCGTTGAT
>JANNGR010000061.1:0-15538 GCA_031403955.1 Betaproteobacteria bacterium | reverse complement strand
GCCTCGGTCAGCCCGGAGTTGGCCTTGATGGTGATCTTGTTTTCCTTGCCGGTGCCTTTGTCCTTCGCGCCGACATGCAGGATGCCGTTGGCGTCAATGTCGAATGACACCTCAATTTGCGGCGTGCCGCGCGCCGATGGCGGAATACCCTCCAGATTGAACTCACCCAGCATCTTGTTGCCGGCCGCAATCTCGCGCTCACCCTGGAATACCTTGATCGTGACAGCGGGCTGGTTGTCATCGGCGGTCGAAAATGTCTGTGCGAACTTGGTCGGTATGGTGGTGTTCTTGGTGATCATCTTGGTCATCACACCGCCCAGCGTTTCGATGCCCAGGGACAGGGGCGTCACGTCAAGCAGCAAAACGTCCTTGCGGTCGCCGGTCAGCACCTGACCCTGGATGGCTGCGCCGACGGCCACCGCTTCGTCCGGATTCACGTCCTTGCGCGGTTCCCGGCCAAAGAATTCCTTCACCTTTTCCTGCACCTTGGGCATGCGGGTCATGCCGCCGACCAAGATCACATCATTGATGTCGGCCACATTTACGCCAGCGTCTTTGATGGCGGTGCGGCATGGTGCAATGGTGCGCTCGATCAGCTCTTCCACCAAGGACTCGAGTTTGGCGCGTGTCAGCTTTATGCTGAGGTGCTTTGGCCCGGAGGCATCGGCCGTCACATACGGCAGGTTGATGTCGGTTTGCGCGCTATTGGAGAGCTCGATCTTGGCCTTTTCGGCGGCTTCCTTCAGCCGCTGCAGCGCCAGCACATCCTTGCCCAGGTCAACACCCTGATCCTTCTTGAACTCGGCAATGATGAAGTCGATCACCCGCTGGTCGAAATCTTCCCCGCCCAGGAAGGTGTCGCCGTTGGTCGACAAGACTTCGAATTGCTTTTCACCGTCCACATCGGCAATTTCGATGATCGATATGTCGAACGTGCCGCCGCCCAGGTCGTAGACGGCAATCTTGCGGTCGCCCTTTTCGTTTTTGTCCAGACCGAACGCGAGTGCTGCCGCGGTCGGCTCATTGATGATGCGTTTAACGTCCAGACCGGCAATGCGGCCGGCGTCTTTGGTGGCCTGGCGTTGTGCGTCGTTAAAGTATGCCGGTACCGTGATCACGGCGTCGGTGACCGGCTCGCCGAGGTAGTCCTCAGCCGTCTTTTTCATCTTACGCAGAATGTCGGCGCTGACTTGTTGCGCCGCCATGGCCTTGCCACGTATTTCAACCCAGGCGTCGCCGTTGTCGGCGGCCACGATCTTGTAGGGCATCAGCGCAATGTCTTTTTGCACTTCTTTTTCAACGAACTTGCGCCCGATCAGACGTTTGACGGCGTACAGCGTATTGCGTGGGTTGGTCACTGCCTGGCGTTTGGCCGAGGCGCCCACCAGTACTTCGCCGTCCTCCTGGTAAGCGATGATCGACGGCGTGGTGCGTGCCCCTTCCGAGTTCTCGATGACCTTGGGCACGTTGCCTTCCATGATAGCCACACAACTATTAGTGGTACCGAGGTCGATGCCAATGATTCTTCCCATATTCTTCTCCAAAATCGCCCGGCTAACGCTTCTCGCGGCGCCGTGCTGGTTTCACAAACTGGACTTGTTTGGCAGGTGCGGATAACCGCAGACTTTTCAAGGGCTTATTTCGGCGCCGACACCGTCACGAGGGCCGGCCGGAGCACCCGATCGGCGATCGAATAACCCTTTTGCAACACGTTGACCACGCAATTGGGTTCAAGCTCGGCGTTCACCATGCTGATCGCCTGGTGTTGATGCGGGTCGAACCGGGTGCCAGCCGCAGGGTCGATGGCAATTACCTTGTTGCGTTCCAGGGCTGCCGTCAACTGGCGCAGCGTGGCTTGGGCGCCTTCACGAATTTGTTCCGGGCTGGCGTCCTTGATGACCAGGCCGGCTTCCAGGCTGTCAACCACGGGCAACATGGTTTCGGCAAAACCCTCGATAGCGAACTTGCGGGTTTTGCTGATTTCTTCCTCGGCGCGACGGCGGGCGTTTTCGGCTTCGGCCTTGGCCCGCAGGTACTGATCCGCCAGATCGGCGCTTTTTGCCTGCAACGCAGCGAGATCGGCCTGGGCGCTGGACAGCAGGTCGGCTTCCTGGGCTGCCTGCGCCGCAACCATCTCCTCGGTGCTCTGGTACTGCTGGGTGCCCTGGTTGGGTTCGGGTTGGTTGTTATCAGACATGCGATTGGATCGATAAATCAGCTACGACGCGCAAGACTTTGGGGCGCCAGGGGATCTTTCAAGGGACTGCGGGTTGCCGTAACCATGCCATGCGGCAGGCGCGACGGTGTGGCGCCGATCGCGCTTGGCGGCTTGTTATCCGGAGATGCCGAGCAGTTCGATGTCGAACTTCAGCGTTGCATTGGGAGGAATGATGCCGCCGGCGCCACGTGCACCGTAGCCCAGATCGGGCGCAATTATGAGTGTGCGCGCGCCGCCGACCTTCATGCCCACCACACCCTCATCCCAACCGCGAATCACCATGCCGGCACCGAGCGAGAAAACAAACGGGTCGCCGCGATCCTTGCTCGAATCAAACTTGGCACCCTGGGTTTGGTTCTCATACAGCCAGCCGGTGTAATGCACGGTGACCTTCTGGCCGGGCCTGGCCTCGTCGCCGTCTCCCACCGCGGTATCGATGGTTTGCAAGCCACTGCTGGTTGTGATCATGGGAGGCTCCACACAAGAATCATTGGAAGCCGCGCAGCTCCATGCTGGCGTGGGGCGGCGGCTAAGAGGTTGGCGCACCGGGGTGCGCCACGAGAGCGCGAATTATGCCAGCAGTCCGCGCCGCGCAAGGTCGCGCATCAGAGCCGCGGCACCGTAACTCCAGGGTGCCACCTGGTGTGACCAGTTGACCCGGTTGATCAACCTGCCCAGGCTGGCGGTAGACACGGTTACCAAATCACCCAGCGCGTGGGTAAAACCTTGACCGGGACCAAAACGGTCCTGGGTCGGGGCGAACATGGTGCCCAGGTACAACATGAAGCCGTCCGGATACTGGTGCGTGCGCTGGTCCGGGTCTCCGATAGCCTGGTTGACCAGCTCCAGCGGATCGCGACTGATCGCCGCCAGACTGCTGCTGCCGTGCATCTCAAAACTTCCATCGGCGCTGCGCACGTGCAGCGCCAATTCGCAGCGGCGCACATCGTCGATGCTGAAATTGGCGTCGAACAAACGAATGAATGGACCAATCGCCGCCGACGCATTGTTGTCTTTGGCCTTTCCCAGCAACAACGCGCTGCGTCCCTCGAAATCGCGCAGATTCACATCATTGCCGAGTGCGCAACCCCTGGTTTCGCCGCGGCTGTTGACGGCCAAGACAATCTCCGGCTCCGGGTTGTTCCAGACGCTCTTGGGGTGCAGTCCGATCTCGGCGCCCAGGCCCACCGCGCTCAGGGGCTGGGATTTGGTAAAAATTTCGGCGTCTTCACCGATGCCCACTTCCAGGTATTGCGACCACAACCCCTGGCCGATCAACAACGCGCGCAATTGCGCCGCCTGCACCGAGCCGGGCTTGACATTGCGCAGGTTGTCGCCGATCACCGCGACCACCGAACGGCGCACCGATTCGGCCCGACTGGCGTCGCCGCGGCACTGCTCTTCAATCACGCGCTCCAGCATCGACGCGACAAATGTCACCCCGGCTGCCTTGATCGCCTGCAAGTCGCACGGAGCGAGAAACCACGACTCGCCCGGGTCGCGCCGGTCCGCGGCCGAGTTGGCCAGCACCGGCGCGGTATCGGCAATCGGCGCACCACCGTACGCACGCACGGTACCGGCCGGGTCGGCAAGCTCGAGCAACTGCGTGCTGGTGGCCGCAATGCCCGAGATGTCATAAATGTGGTCCTGGCGGACCCGCACCAGCGTCGGTCCAACACCTTCGGTCCAGATGCGTCCCACCATCAAGGCCTGCTCATGGTCGAGCGGAAGAACAGGTCCAGGTAGCAGCAGGTCGCGCATGCTTCAAGCCTTCTTCTTGGCCTGCATGGCCGCCCAACGGCTGGCAAAAACAGGCAATTCGCTGATGCGTTT
Organism: Betaproteobacteria bacterium; assembly: GCA_031403955.1. Lineage (GTDB taxonomy): Bacteria > Pseudomonadota > Gammaproteobacteria > Burkholderiales > Burkholderiaceae_C > CAISIP01. Next base: position 11,487 of record JANNGR010000061.1, on the reverse strand, counting down.
TAGCAGGTCGGCACCAAACGACGTGAGCACGTAACCGTCATCGCCGCGTCCCATCAGACCCGCCTCACGCAGCTCCTTGATCCGCGTGTTCAAGGTATTCGGGGTGATGCCGCCGACGCTGTCTTGCAGCAGGCGAAAGGTTTGCGGATGGCCGTCCTTCAGGGCCCACAACACGCGCATGGCGTATCGCGACTCGAGCAAGCTCAGTAGCTGGCTCATAGCCGCGGTTTCCTTGGAACTCATCCGTCAATCTCCTCTTGATCTGATTTTATTTATTGACCTAGTGTAGGGTGCTTGCGCTACCCGAACAATAGCGGCGGGATTGTTTTTCGCGCTCGCGACCGAACCTGATTTGATAGCTAGAAGTGCCCGATTTGAAAGGGTCCCGGCGCACCACGTTATGTGGATCAGCGGTTCTTCAAGGGCCGGCTAAATGTAAATCTTTTGCAACAACGCGATCAGGACGCCGCGCTGGGCCACGCTCAGCCGTGTTGTCGCGTCGAGTTCCAGCTCGGCGGCAGTTGTTTCGGCCTGGCGCATCAGTTGTTCACCCGCCTGGGTGAGGTACAAACTCGTCGCCCGGCCGTCGTTTCTATGCGGCTTGCGCATGATCAGGGCGCGTTTCTCCAGTGCATTCACCATGCCGACCAGGTTGGGCGGCAAGATACCCAACGTGGTGCAGAGCTGTCGTGATGTGATGCCGGGGTTATGCGTGACCAGCGACAACACCGAGAAGTCCACCGGGCGCAGGTCGTACACCGCCATGCGTTGAAGAAACATCTCGATGATGCTCAAGGCCGCCCGGCGGGCGTTGTAGCCCACCAGGGACTCCAGGTAACTGCTGTCGACCTTGTCAACACTCATTGCTTAGTGGAGCTTGCGCGGCGAAGATACACCAGCACCTGGCGCATCAACTCGGCGTCGGTCTGGGCGTGGTATTCGAGGCTTTGCAAGCTGGCAGGCGCCCGCAACACCTGGAAGAAAATCGTTGCAATGTCGTCGATTGGCGGCTGGTAAAACATCGTGCGGCAGGTGGCTCTTAGCGGCAGCTGAAATTGGCTGCTTGTTCGGGGTCGCCGCTGCCGTTGTAGTGGGCATAACGTGGATAACTGCACAGTGGGCGCGAGCGGCCGGGGAAGACCGTTGTTCCGGTGGCGACGATGCGCTCCGGTGCCGTGCCTTTCTCGACCCAGTCCACCAGCGCGCCGAGCCCGTCCCAGCGATCGGTCGCCGCGCCGCCACTGCAGTGGCCCATGCCCGGAATCAGGAACAAGCGCGAAAAATCCGGCGTCTGGGCGCCGTGTACCGCCGACAGCCGCCGGTAGTAGTCAACCATCTCGTCTGGCGAGAAGATCGGGTCGGCCAGGCCATGGGCGAACAGTAGCTTGCCGCCGCGTGCCTTGAAGGCGCTCAGTTGCACATCGTCGGCGGTGTCGAAGATCCATGAATGCGCGTCCATGCGCGCCGGGTCCTTGTCAAAGTCGAACGCAAAAATGTCGAGTTTGGGATCGGGTGGCGTGATGAAGTAGTGGCGCAACGCGTCCTGCATCAAAGCCACATGGCGCGAGTTGGGTTCGGCCGTGGTCGAGGTTCCCAGTTTCCACGCGCGCCAGTCATTTTGGGGATGGCCCACGCCAGCGTCAAAAGGCCAGGAAAAATACAGCTTCTGCCCGGCGGAGTTGCTGGCCCCACCAAATATTTTCTTGACCGCGTCGACCTGTGGCGTGCTCAGGCAACTTGCGTCCTTCGCGCTTTTACATTGCAGTACCGCCGGGTCAAAGCGGCAGGCGGCGGGGTTGGAGACGATTCCGTCCGCAATCCCATCCTGCGCATCACAGGCGTCCAGAATGCCCTTGCCGAGCAATTGCAGGTCGCTGTTTTCAAGCGCCTGGCTGAGGATGCGTTTTCCATCCGGCGTGCTCGGTGCGATGGCCTGCAATACCTGGCTGTCCCAGGCGGCGCCAATGGTTGCGCCCTTGGACACGCGCATCGCCGGCGCCATGGCAAGCACTCCGTCGAAATAGGATGGGAACCTCTGCGTGAACATCATGCCCTGCCGCCCCCCGCCCGAGCATCCGACAAAGTAGGCCTTGTCGGCCGGTTTGGCGTAGTAGCCGCGTACCAGCTGCTTGGCCGTGACGGCCACTTTGTCGTGCGCGTTGTAGGCGTTGTCGGTGCGCGCTATCGGGTCAAAGCCGAACACGCCGCTCGGGCCCTGGTGGCCGGCGTCGGTCGTGACGACGGCGAAACCGCGGTTGAGCGCGTAGCCGGTGCTTGCCTGCGGCCCAATCGCCGGCCGGACTATGCCGTCGTTGCCTCCGCCACCCTGATACAGGAAACGCCCGTTCCATTGGGTTGGCAGGCGCATCTCAAAACCGATGTAGTAGGGTTTGCCATCGGCGCCAATCCGGTCCGCCATGCGGCCCGTGACCTTGCAATGGGCTGCCAGCAAGTCGCCGGTGGTAACGCCGGGCGGCCGCAGCCTATCGCCGGCCACGGCTTCGGTCAGCAGGGCCACGCCGGTGGGCGCCTTGGCCGGCAAGCCGGCGCAGTCCGTGGTTTGGGCTTGTGCTGCAACGCCGGCAGATAACAGCAGCGCACACAACGCGGCCCGGCCGGCGCTGCCGGGACTGGTGGTTTGGTCGATGTCAACGGTGGGGCGGTGCATAAGATCGCCTATTGGCAACTGAAGCTGGCGGCTTCATTTATGTCGCCGGTACCGCGGTAATGTGCCTGTTGCGGGTAGGGGCACAAAGGCCGCGAGCGCGGCTTGCCATTGCTGGCCCAGTTGGCGGGAACGTCGGGGTTCGTGCCGGTTCGCGCGGTGGCAATCACCTGGGCCGGCGGCGTGCCCTTCTCTACCCAGTCCACCATGCTGCTGAGCATGTCGAATTGTTCGGTGGCCGGCCCGCCCTGGCAGTGGTTCATGCCCGGCACGGTAAACAGGCGTGCAAAGCCACCGGCGTTGCCGCCGTGGTTGCGGTTCAGTCCTTGGTACCAGCTGATGGTGTCATTGACCGAGAACACCGGGTCGCTGTTGCCGTGGTAGACCATCAGTTTGCCGCCACGCGACTTGAAACCGGACAGGTCGGTGGCGTTAGGCGGGGTCATGAATTGCATCGCCGACTCAGTGAACAACGCGTTGGTGGCGAATATCTTCGGCGCGTCGGTGTCAAAGTTGTAGTCCAGCAAAGACTTGATCAAGGCCGGCGGGTTGCCAGCGACCGGTTTCGGTGGGGTAGCGAAGATGTACGCAACCGAGCCGGCTCCCAGTACGCCAATGATCGGCAAATCGGCAATCGGCCCTTGCAGCTTCCAGGCGCGCCAGCTACCAAAACCGATTTGTGACGCCCCGACGCCGGCGTCCCAAGGCCAGTCGGAATACAAGCGCTCGCCCTTGCTGTTGACCGGGCCGGAGAACACTTTTTGCAGCGCGCCGACCTGCGCTGCGCTCAGGCAAGACGCATCCTTGGCGCCGGTGCATTGCAGCGCCTTTATGTCGAAGACCGCCTGGCAAGCCGGCAGGTTGTTCACCATGCCGTCGGCCAGGCCGTCGAGCGCGTCGCATTTCTCCAGCACCTTGTCGGCCACCAGTTTCATGTCTTGCGGCGCGAATGCTGCCTTGATATCTGGATTGACCGAGCTGAAGGCCTGGATGTCCCACGCGTGTTGGACGGCGGCCTTGGGCAGGTTGAAGCCCGGGTTGCCGGCAATGATTCCGTCGAACTGGTCCGCATAACGCGCCGCAGCCACCATGGCATGCCGTCCGCCGTTGGAGCAACCCATCATGTACGACTTGCCCGGCGCCTGGCCGTAATGGGTGGCGATCAGTTTCTTGGCCATGGTCGCCAGCACGCCGTTGGCCATGTAGCCATAGTCCAGCCGCGCTTGCGGATCCAGCCCAAACAGGTTTCCGCCCACCAGTCCGGCCACCGGCGGCGGCAACATGCTGTGCCCGGCATCGCTGGAGAGCACCGCGAAGCCCTGCATCAAGGCATTGGTAGTGGCACCGGTGGCGACCACGTTGCCAAACGCGGGTTGCACCACGCCGTCGTTGCCGCCATTGGCCTGAAACAGGAAACGTCCGCTCCAGTTGACCGGCAGCCGCAGCTCGAATCCGATCGCATACGGTTTGCCATCAACACCGGTGCGCTCGTTCATGACTCCGGTCAGCTTGCAATGCGCCGGCATCGGGTAAGCCTGCGCCATGTTCGGAACCGTGAGGCCGGCGGGGATTGACTCGGCGGCGGTGATGCGCGTGCCGCTGACAACAAAACGTGTCGACAGTTGGGCGCATTCGACCGGTGCCGATGTCACCTTTGGCGCACTGGTGGATGATGGGGTGCTGCACCCGGCCAGCAGCGTCGCGCCGGCAGCGCCGAGCACGAGCCATTCGGTCATGGTTGGTTTTGCCATGGTGGAAGTCAGCGGATCAGGACTCGTCGGAGAAGCCGATATGTTTTACCAACGGGCCCCAGCGGAAGAACGCATCGCGCTGGCTCTTGTCCATTTCGCGTACGGTAGAACCACGTGCCACCAGGCCGAACGTGCCCAGTGAACTGATCACCGTCTTGTCCAGCAGTGCCGCATTGATGGCCGCGTTGGCATTGTCGATAATGTTTCCCGGCGTCCTGGCGGGCGCATAGAAGCCAAACCATTCCTCCGTTGTCAGATCCCCAAAGCCCTGCTCGGCAAAGGTTGCCACCTCGGGCGAAAACGGTGAACGGGCTGACCCGGAAGTGGCAATGATGCGCAGCTTGCCGGCTCGGTGATTGGCAAGGAAGTCACCACTGGGTGTGAACATCGAAGCCAGTTGACCACCGATCACATCGGCCACGCCGGGGATGGAACCGCGGTAAGGCACATGTGTCAGCGGCGTGTTGGTGTAGCCGCTGAGCAGCGCGCCGAGGAAATGCGGTACCGAGCCCGCCGCCGGGGAGCCATAACTGGCCTGGCCCGGATTGGCTTTGGCCCAAGCCACATAGTCCTTGACGGTTTTTACGCTGGCCGGCACCAATGGTCCGACGGCGAGGCCATGGTGCATTACCGCCGCGATGGATATGGGCGCCAGGTCCTTGAACGGGTCGTACGACAGCTTTTTGTAAATGTGCGGATAGATGGACGTGCAGGAGTAAGGCGTCAGCAACAGGGTCGCGCCGTCGGGCGCTGCATTTTTTACCGTCTCTACGGCAATCCGTCCGCCGGCACCTGGTTTGTTTTCGACCACCGCCCCGTTTTTGGTGTAAGGCGATCCGCCCAGCTTGTCACCGACCCTGCGGCTGGTGGCGTCGGCGGTGCCGCCGGCCGGGAATCCGTTGACGATCTTTACCAGGTCCAGTGCCTGTGCGCGCGCTGCAAAAGGAGACAGGGCGGCCAACGCGGCAAGGCTGGCGCTGGCTTGGGTGAATTGGCGACGAGTGGTCATGGAATGCGTCCTTGGGTTGGTGGGAGTTAGACGGGAAAAATCAGCGTGGTGCCATCCGCAAGGCACCGTCAAGGCGAATCACTTCGCCGTTGAGATGCCCGTTGGTCACGATATGGCAGGCCAGTTCGGCAAACTCCTCGGGTTTGCCGAGCCGGGGCGGGAATGGAATCGAGGCCGCCAGAGAAGCCTGTACCGGCTCCGGAAGCTGGCGCATCAAGGGTGTGCTGAACAGCCCCGGCGCAATGGTGCAGACGCGGATGCCGTGTTGCGCCAGGTCGCGCGCCATTGGCAGTGTCATGCCCACCAGGCCACCCTTGGATGCGCTGTACGCCTGTTGACCGACCTGGCCGTCAAAGGCCGCCACTGATGCGGTGAATACCATCACGCCGCGTTCGCCACCTTCTAGCGGTGCGAGTTTGGCGCATCGGGCGGCGAACAGTCGGCTGATGTTGTAGCTGCCGATCAGGTTGACGTTGATGACACGCGCAAAGTCCTCCAGCGGAGCCGGCGAGCCGTCTTTGGCCACGATGCGTTTGGCGCTGCCGATGCCCGCGATGTTCATCAGGATGCGCGCCTCCCCGTGCGCGGCACTCGCCTTGGTCAGAGCGGCGACCACACTGTCGGTGTTGGTGATGTCGCACTGGCACGCGACTGCGCCTATTTCGCCCGCTACGTTTTCCGCCAGCGCGATGTTGACGTCGAGCACAGCCACTTTGGCGCCCAGGCGCGCCAGTTCGCGGGCGGTGGCTTCACCCAGGCCCGACGCGCCACCGGTGACGATGGCAACATGTCCGGAAATCAACATGGCAGGTTCCTCTCAGGTTTGCGGCTGAATGGTGTAGGGCAGTGAGCCGTCGTGCAGAGCGCCGACCAAAACGTCGCGCTGCTTGAGTACCGCGCGCTGGTTGATAGAGCCCTTGTCGGTCACTTCACCCTTGTCGATCGATGGCGGCTCGGCCATCAGGTGCAAACGGGCGACGCGGCTGGCGCTGCCGGTGGCGCCGGTCGCCAACTGGTTGACCACTTGCTGAAAATGCGCTTGCACCGCCGCACTTTCCAGCACCTGCTGCAGGCTGGCTGTGGCTGGCAAACCGCTCAGGCCCCGGACTGCCGGCGTGGGGAAAATCAACGCCCCGACTTCCTTCAGATTGATGCCGGTGAGCACCGCGTCCTGTACATACGGGGCGCCGGCGGCGATGATTTTTCCGCGCAGCGGTCCGACACTGACGAAAGTGCCGGTCGCCAGCTTGAAATCTTCCGCGATCCGCCCGTCGAATTTCAGGCCCAGATGCAGGTTGCTCTCGTCGATCCATTGCACCGCGTCGCCAGTACAAAAAAATCCTTCATCGTCAAAATGCGCCGCGGTCTCGTCCGGTGCGCGCCAGTAGCCCGGCGTGATATTCGGGCCGCGGTAACGCACTTCGACCTTGCCGTCGGAAGGCACCAGCTTGAGTTCCAGTCCTGGCGTCGGTACACCGAGGTCGCCGGCCTTCACGTTGGGGTTGGTCACGAAGATGCCGAACGGGCCCGATTCGGTCATGCCCAGGCCGGTTCCCATGACGACGCGCTCGCCAATCTCGGCCTCCTGCGTCTGGTGCAGGCTGTCCCAGACCGGTTGCGCCAAAGCCGCACCGGCGTAGAAAAACATCTTCACGCGCGACAACAGGTTCTTGCGTAACGCGGCATCGGTTTGCATGGCGTTGGCAATTGCTTCAAAGCCGGTCGGCACATTGAAGTACACCGTGGGTGCAATCTCGCGCAGGTTGCGCAGCGTTTCACCCATCAGCGCTGGCACCGGTTTGCCATCGTCAATGTAGAGCGTGCCGCCGTTGTAAAGCGTCAGGCCGAAATTGTGGTTGCCGCCAAAGGTGTGGTTCCACGGCAGCCAGTCGACCAGCACCGGGTGCGAGCCTTCGAGTTCGGTGGCCAGGACCGGCATCGACTGTCGCATCTGCTGCTGGTTGGCGCACCACATGCGTTGCGTATTGATCACCGCCTTGGGCAGTTTGGTCGAGCCCGAGGTGAACAGGAACTTGACAATCGTGTCGGCTCCGGTGGCCTGCATAGCCGCATCCACGGCGGGTGTGGCGGTGGTCGCAAGCAATGTCTCGAAATCAGTGACGTCGCGGCCGATTGCCGAGCCTGCACCGGCTAGCGGCAGCGTGACTTCGGTATCTACATCAACCGCCGCCGCAATCGCTTTTCCGTAACGCGCCGCGTCGCTGGCAAATACCAGCCCAGGTGTGATGGTGCGCAGCACATGGCGCAGTTTTTCATAGTCGGTGCTGACGGTGGAATAAGCCGGGGACACTGAGCAGTAGGGCACACCGGCATAGATACAACCCAGCGCCAGCAACGCGTGCTCCAGATCGTTTTCGCTCAGTATGGCCACCGGCCGCTGCTCGTTCAGTGAACGATCCAGCAGCGCCTGGCCAATGCTGCGCGCGCCTTGTAATGCCTGCGCGTAAGAGATATGCCGCCAGTCACCGGTGGAGCCGTCGGCCTGCCTGACGCGCCGGGCCATCCAGGTCCGTTCGGGCGCCGTCTGGGCCCAATACACGAGGCGGTCGGTGATGCGTTGCGCATAGGCTTGCAGCGGCTGGTCGGCCAGCACATAACGTGTGCCTGCCACGCCGTCGCGCAGTGCGACACGTGTCACGCCAAACGTCAGGGGGCGGTATTTGGGAGCGTTCATGGTGGGTTTGTTCAGGCCTTTTTCACCTTGGCCGCCTTGCCGTCCAGGAATGCCTGGACGCGTTCCTTGGCTTCGGGCGCGCTTTGCGCGATCGCGGCCATCATGGCCTCGGTGAAGAACCCATGGTCCGCGCTTTGTTCGGCAATTCGGGGCAGCGCATGCATCAGCGCGTAATTGGTCAGTGGCGCGTTTTGGGCCACCCGCAAGGCGAGTTCCAGGGCCTTTTCAAATGCCTGGCCGACCGGAACCAGATACTGCGCAAATCCGGCTTTTTCCCCGTCCACCGCGTTGTAGACACGACCGGTCAACATCATGTCTGTCATGCGTGCCACCCCGACCAGTTTCGGTATGCGAACCGAACCGCCGCCACCGACAAAAATTCCGCGCGAACCCTCGGGCAAGGCATAAAAAGTGGACTCGTCGGCGACGCGGATATGGCAGGCACTGGCGAGTTCCAGTCCACCGCCCACCACCGCGCCATGTAATGCCGCGACTACCGGCACCGGGCCGAATTGCACGCGTTCAAGGGCCGCGTGCCAACTACGCGAATGGTGCATACCGGCGCCGGCATCGCGCTCTTTTAGCTCACTCAAATCCAGCCCGGCGCAGAAGTGTTCTCCATCACCGTCAAGCACGGCGGCGCGCACGCTGCGCGGCATTTCTTCGAACAATTGGCGCAGCGACGCGATCAGCGCATCATTTAGGGCGTTGCGTTTGGCGGCACGTGTCATGCGCACGATGGCGACTTCCTTGTGCTGGCCACGAAGCTCGATGTGTATGTCTTTGTTGGGCATGGTGGATTTTTTGGTCTGGGTCGATTATCGTTATCAGACATAATCAATTCAAGCGTCGCAAGCTCAGTGTTTACCCTAGGTCGAAAAATGACGGGAACCCGCCATCGACTACCAGAATCTGATAGCCATCAAGCGCCAGACGGCGTGCCGCGCGCGCCCATCTTGCTCTTGTGTGGGTCAATGCCGGCTAACGCGATCAGCTCCGGACGCCGCATCCGGCGACGACTCCCGCTAACGTTCCAGCCGTTAGTTTTGCCAGAAACCGGGACTGGCGCTATTCTTCATTTTTTTTTCAGGAGCCCAGCATGCAACGCCAGACCGCCGCCGACTTTGACCAGGAACTGCTGATTTTGTTTGACGCCTATGTACACGGTGGCATCGACCGGCGTGGGTTTCTGGAGCGGGCGCAGAAATTCGCGGTTGGCGGGGTCACCGCCAGCATGTTGCTGGCGTCGCTCAGCCCCAATTTTGCCGCCGCACAGGTGGTGCCCAAGGACGACAAACGCATCAAGACCGAGATGCTTGGCTACACCTCCGCGGCCGGCTCTGGCGCCATGAAGGGTTACCTGGCCCAGCCTGCCAACGCGAGTGGCAAACTGCCAGGCGTGTTGGTGATCCACGAGAACCGGGGCCTGAACCCGCATATTGAAGACATCGCGCGGCGCCTGGCGCTGGACAACTTTATTGCGTTCGCCCCCGATGCCCTGGCGCCGCTGGGCGGATACCCGGGCGATGAAGACAAGGCGCGCGACCTGTTCGGCAAACTCGACCAGGCCAAGACACGGGAAGATTTTCTGGCTGCGGCCAGGGTACTGAAAGAGCGCCCGGAATGTAGTGGCAAATATGGCGCGGTGGGCTTTTGTTATGGCGGCGGCATGGTCCACCTGTTGTCCACGCGACTGCCAGACCTGAGTGCCGGAGTGCCGTTTTATGGCAACCATCCGGCGGCCGAAGACGCGGCCAAAGTGAAAGCCGCGTTGTTGATCCATTTCGCCGGCGTAGACGAGCGAATCAACGCCGCCTGGCCTGGATATGAGGCGGCCCTGAAGGCGGCTGGTGTGCGTTACACCGCGCACCAGTACGCCGGCACCCAGCACGGTTTCAACAACGACACCACACCGCGATTTGACGCCGCCGCCGCCAAGCTGGCGTGGGACCGCACACTGGGCTTTTTCAACCAGACCCTGCGGGCCTAGGCGTATAACGCGTGCATTGAGCGTGGCCACCGGAGGCAGGCCGTGGTGTATTGGCCGTTTGCGTTGGGCCTGTGGTTTGTGAGCTGCGCGTTACAGGCGCAAACCTTCCCTTCCAAGGCAGTCCGCATCGTGGTTCCGTTTGGGGCTGGTGGTGTGGCCGACTTGACCGCGCGCACCGTGGCGCACAAGCTCGGCGAGTCGCTTGGGCAGCCGGTGGTAATCGACAACAAGCCCGGCGCGGGCGGCGTGGCGGCGGGCGATGCGGTGGCCAAGGCCGATCCCGATGGACATACCTTGCCAAGCGGCCCAATTGCTGGCGAGCGAAATCAGGCGCTGGGGTGACGTGATTAATCGTGCCAATATCCCGACGCAATAAGCGAATCGAAACGGACGGAGGACGGCGCGTGAAACTTCAACACATCGGCATGCTGGGTTATGGCGAGGTGGGCAAGATTTTTGCTGCCGGTCTTAAAGCCCAGGTGCAGTCCACCACTGCGTGGGATGTCAAATTTGATTTTGCCGCTTCGCGCGATCCGGAGCTGGCTCACGCAGCAACAGCCGGCATTGACACCTGCAGCGGCATGCAGACGCTGTGCGCCGTGGCGGACCTGGTGATCTCAGCCGTTACCGCGTCCAATACGCTGGCCGTGGCGCAATCAGCAGTCAAACACATCCGGCCCGGCACGGTATTTCTTGATCTGAATTCGGCTTCGCCAGGCACCAAACAACAAGCCGCCAAATTGATCGATGCGGCCGGCGCGTTTTACGTCGAGGCTGGCGTGATGACCTCGGTGCCGCCGTACGGCATCCGCGTGCCGATGCTGCTGGGCGGGGCACGCGCCACCGAACTCGCGGCGCTACTGCAAGCCTGGGGCATGGACGCCAAAGCAGTCTCCGACAAACTGGGTGTGGCCAGCGCGATCAAGATGTGCCGCAGCGTGATGATCAAGGGGCTCGAAGCTCTGGTGATGGAAAGTTACGCGACGGCGCGTGTTTATGGCGTGGAAGAGTTCGTGATCCCATCCCTGCAAGAGACCTTTCCCGGCATCGACTGGCAGCAGCAGGGTGGCTACTTTTTCAGCCGCGTGGCACAGCATGGACAACGCCGGGCTGAGGAAATGCGCGAAGCGGCCAATACCGTGTACGAAGCCGGGTTCGAACCGTTAATGGCCGCTGCCATCGCCGACAAACAGCAATCCGTAGCCGACCAAGCCAAGGCCGGCGTGTTCGCAGGGCTTGGAAACCAGGCGCGCTGGCAGGAATACGCCGATCGGCTGATCGCCGCGCGGAACAACCGTCAAGCGCGCAGGGCAAATGCAGCGGTTGGCGGGCGCGCAAACACCAGCTCACCGTCATCCACCGCTCCATAACGCAGCA